>CAZPQE010000315.1:0-8312 GCA_964588615.1 uncultured Clostridia bacterium
GGCAGCAGTCTTGAGCCGCTCGACCGCATCGGCAGGGGATTTTTCCAGACCATCGAGCGCGACGAAAGCATTGATGACCGATTTCAGCCTTGTGTGAGACAGCGTACCGAGCGATTGAGCGATGCGCTGGCGATCAGACCGCGAGCGGTCGAACTCGACAAAGGCCGACTCTCGCTGACCGCCTCCCGAATTTAGAACATAACTGCCTGCCCCGCTCAACAACTCGATGAGTTTATCTTCGACCTCCCGCCCGTCGGACGATTCAAGTCCGAGAAGGTTGTTTCTAAGGAAGACGACCAGATCGAAAGCGAATCGCTCGCTGCCCGGATCGAGTTCGAGCAAACGGTTGACCATTTCATTCGTTCTCTGACGACTCTGCGCGCCGCGTCTGGCGGTGATGCGCAATATCTCGAAGGCGGATTGAAATATTCTTGTCGCCGACTGCTTCAGCGGTGGAGTGGAGATGGCATCGATGCGGGCTATCTGCGCGAAATAGCTTTCGGCCTGTTTCCAGTCCATTTGGAGATCGAGCGCGGTCTCGATCTGAGCCTCGCGGCCTTCTCTCACCAGACGGGCTATGAACTCTATAGTTTTCTGATCGGTCAGCCAGTCGGCCCGCTCGCGCTCGATGGCGTCAAGGGCGGCAATCTGCCTGACGATGGCGATCTGTTTTCCGGGCATCGCTTTTTCGATCTTCGAAGCGATGGCCATCGCAGGGTCGAAGTCTTTCTGCTCCGCTCCGAGCCACACCTCGACCGGGCGCGGCAATCGGAGCTTGCCTTTTTCGACCCTCATCAACAAAAAGAGGTCCATCAGATCGAACGGCTCGCGGCTCGCGGGCGTGGGAGAGTCTTTCAACACGAAGAAAAATTTATCGAACAGGTGAGAGCTTGCGATGAGGTCTCCGACCTGTCCTGCGGCTGAAAGAGCGGCGAAGTAGTAAAGCGCCTTTCCGCTGTCGCGCCTCAGCATCGATTGAACGGCGAGCTCCGGCCCGTTGGCTTTCATCACCCGCTGCCAGTTCAACTCTCCCTGTCGCTGTCCAGGAATGTGCAGATTGCCTTCAGGCGTGAAGCGCAGGAAAGGGGCGGCGAAATAAATCGCGGCAGGTGTGTCGCGCGAGGTTTCCCTGGTGGAGAAATTCATGACCCGCTCGGCCTGCTCTTCTGAAAGCCTTGAAAAGCCGGCGTAGAGCCGCATGGAAAACGGGTCGCGGAGGAATTGCAGTATGAGGTTTTCGGGTCTCGCGCCTGCCCCGTCTCGAATCCATAAAGCCCATCGCTGCATACCGAGCAGCACTGAAAAATCATCGTTCTTCAAAACTATCTGAGTGGCTTCGCCCCGCTCCAGCCGCGTCGCGTCTCCGCCGAGGGCTTCGAACATCTGCTTTTTCAGATCGAACTCTTTGCGGTTTATCTCACGGCGACCGCCTTTTTCCATGACGCCGAAAAACCGCATCGCCTCGCGCGCGGCTTCAGATGCCGGTTTGTCCGAAGACGGAAGATCGAGACGTTCGTTGAGGCGCGCTCCTTTGTTTATGATCCTTGAGACAAGCTGCGGATACTTTTCATGAAAACTGATGAGCCGAGCGTGAGTCGATGAATCGCGCAGGCAGGCGTCGAATATGGTTGCCAGCGCGCCGCCTTCATCTGCCGGATCGATGTGGATTCCGGTAAGCCGCGAGAGCGCCTCGCGCCCGCCGGGGACTATCAGCAGTCCGCCGATGCTCGACATCACTTTCCTCGACGCGCCCGACCTCTTGCTCGAAAGCCCCGCGTCCTGCGGTCGCCCGGCGCGAAAGAAGAGCACGCGAGCATGATTCTCCAAAGAGGTGCTTGCTTGCCCGTCGGTCGCAAGCCGCCCGGCTTCGCGGTACTTGAGCGCCGCCTGCGCCAGCCGACCTGCCCGCTCCATCTGCTCTGCGACCTGCGAGAGGCGTCGGGATTTTTCCTGCCCGTCGGTCAGCGCGGCCCCCTTTTCGGCGGCGGCTAGGGCCGAATCGATGTCCCCTTTTTCTTCAAGCAATCGACTCATCTCGTCGAAGATTTCCGCGCGACGCGACCCTCGCGTCTCAGCTTCGCGCAATGCTGAAATGCTCCGATCACGGTCTCCGCTCTGAGCGTAAGCCTGACTCAACCGGAGCAGCGCGGTGTCGCGGAGTCGGTCATCCGTAATTCTGAGTTGAGCCACCCGGCGCAGAGGCTCGATGGCCTGCTGAGGCTGCCCGTTTTTGAGCAGCGCCCAGCCATAAACCTCTTCAATCCCCATATCGTCGGGGTTGAGCGAGCGAGCGCGTGCGGCAATCTCGACGGCTTCGGAAAATTTTTCCTTCTTGTCGCTTCTGAGCAACACGTCGGTCAGCAGCCTGAGTCCCCTCGTGTGATTGGGATCGAGAGAGCGCGCGCGTTGCAGTTGTGCTTCGGCTTCTCCAAGGTCGTTGAGTTGCAGAAGGACTTCGGCATATTCGACGACCCAGTCGACTCTGGAATCGGCTTCCAGAGCCAGACTGAAGCCGCGACGCGCTTTTTCCCACCGTTCGATTTTCTTGTAGAATTGCGCGATCCTGAGGCAGACTACAGGGTCTTTGAGACGGCCTTCTTCGATGAGAGTAATTGCCGTGTCGCATTCTCTTTCAGCGCGCCCGTTTTCGCCCGCGTGGTGCGCGGCCATAGCCGAGCAGAAGGTCTGGCGTGGACGAAGCGCCTTGTCGCGCGACAGTTCGTGAGCTTTTTCGAACCAGCCAGCGGCTTCTTCCCACTGGCCGGGATCAGCGGGCGAGGAATCGATTACGGCCTGAGCGTTGGTCTGAAGTTTTGCGAGCAGAGCCTCGCGCGTCTCCTTGACCTTTTCGGGCGGAGTGCGCGGGCTGAGTTTGAGGAAGTTGTAATAATCCCACGCGCTCTCGTTTTCGGGCTTCGTGAGTCGATTAGTGTTGAGGGCCTCTTCAAACAGAGCGGTGTACCTTGTGATGAAAGGATCGGAGTCGAACCATGCCTGATAGAGCTTGAGGCCCGACTCATTGAGAAACGAGAGAGGGATCGTGTAATCATACTGGGGGTTGAATTCAGGAACCTGGCTGCGACCCTCGCGCTCGGCATCCTGCTGCACCTGAGTGGCAGTGTAATCGTAAAGCTCTTTTGCGTTGATTAGCCCGTCGGAGTTGCGGTCGGCTTTTCCGTTGAGACCCTCGATGACGTGGTGGGTGAACAATCCGTGTCCGAGTGATTTCATTTCCCAGGAGCTTTGCGAGGGCGAGGCGGCTGAAAAGATGAACGCCGACTGATCGCTTCGGCCTGACGGATCGGTGAAGCTTCGAGCCGTGATATTTTTCACCGAGTCTTTGGTCTGATTGCTTATCAGGTCGCCTATCGCGCCCGAATGACATGCGTCTGAGAGGACGACGGCGCTGCGCGCGCGGATGTTTTTCAGCACGCTGTTGAAGCGATCCATTTCGACTGCGGTGACCAGAAGGTCTTCCGGGTTCGAATCGTTAGCCAGCAGGAAACCCTGATTGGAGAGATTGACGATTCCATGTCCGGCGAAAAAGATCAGAACCAGGTCACGGGGGCCTGCGCGATTTTGCAACTGTTCGAGCGAGCGCAGGATTTCCTGATAGGTAGCCTGCTCATTGACGATCAGGGTGACGTTTTCGGTGCGGAAGCCTCCGCGCGGGCCTGTCAGAAACGAGTGCAGAGCGCGAGCGTCTTCGTCAGCGAATTGCAGTTGAGCCTGAGCGGGGAGGTTTTTGTATTTCGATATGCCGATGAGAAGGGCGAAGGATTGTCCGCTGAAAGCGTCTTCCTGCCGGGCGACGGTTGAAGCATCGGCGGGGTCTTTTTTGTGAATGAGGTTTCTGGTCTTATCCTGCGATGAGCGAGACCCGCTCGGTTTGCTCTGCCCTGTTTGAGACGAGGCGGTGAAGACATGCGAAGCTGTCAGACTCAAAAGTGCGACAGTGAGGAAGAAGTGACCATATCGCTTCATGGGGCTTTCCTCCCTGATATATTTTGTTTTTCGAAAACTCCGTCAGCGCGACAACAACAGGAGCCGAGGGTATCTTGAAAACTGAATTGACGAGTCCGCTCAACAGATGAGCGAAACCGGCAGCAGAGTATCACTGACAGAATGCCGAGTCAACGGCGGTAAGAGACGCGAATTGCTTGCGCGGGCGATCAGGTATCGATAAAGTCGTTGATGCTATGAGTGAAAAAACGGCGATGGTCGTAGATGACATGTTCTTCGCGTCGAAAATACGCGGCGCGGCTTCCACAGCCGGGCGCGAAACCTTGAGCATAAAATCGCTCGATCAACTCGATCTGACCGACCCTCCCTCGCTCGTTCTCATCGATCTTCACTCGCAGAGGCTCGATGCTGTATCAGCAATCGAGTTCATCCGTTCGCAGCCTCGATTGAACGCAGTTCCAGTAGTGGCTTTTTTCTCTCATGTTGAAGTCGAGCTCAAACGAAGGGCTGAAGAAGCCGGAGCCGATTATGTTATCCCTCGTTCGCTCTTTACCGAGATGCTTCCGCAGATAGTCGCAGGCGATCTGTCATCGCTCAAAGCCGCTCGGTCGTGACTCAGCCTTGTCTGGAAATCTCTTCATAAGATTTTATGAGGTCGTTGAAGACGCCGCGCAGATAGGCGGCTGCGGGCGGGATTCTGGGAATCAGAAAGAGCAGAAACCCGAAAAACTTGATCGGGAAGTAATTCAATAAAGACCCGATTACGAAGAACGCAACTTTAACCACTGCCTGGTAGCCCCTGCTTTTACGCTTCACCTTGTCTTTATGCAAAACGTCGCCTCGAATCACGCCAGTCGCTTCTCGAACCAGACGCTCAGTCGCGCACTCTCTAATCGCATCAGCGCGCGCTGCGCGCTATGTCGCCGTAAAACTCCGGCCTGCGGTCGGCCAGCCGGTCTATCTCGTAAGACCCTGCCACATTGACTATGCGGTTGCGGTTCGATTCCTGAAGGTCCAACTGGCATATTATGGTCTCTTCGCTTTCGTCGGGCGCTTCAGCCAGGGTGTCGCCGTTGAAATCGACGACCTTGCTCCTTCCTATGAACCGCCAGCCGCGCTCTTCGCCCACGCGGTTGACGGCGGCAAAGTGGATGTGGTTTTCCATAGCGCGGGTATGGACGACGAATTCCGGGCTGCGCCACGCGCCTGGAGGCCAGTTCGTAGGCAGCACGATCAACTCGGCTCCAAGCAGTTTCAACACCCGCGATGCTTCGGGAAAGCTCACGTCATAGCAGATGTTGACGCCCACTTTGCCGAATGGAAGTTCAACCACTTCGAAGGGCCGGTTCCCGCCCGCAAGAAAACGATCCACTCCGAGGTAAGGCAGGTGTACTTTGCGATAGCCGCCTTTGACTCCATCGGGGCCAACGATCATCGCCGAGTTGTAAAATGAATCCTTGTCGCTTTCGATGAAGCCGCAGACGACATGCGCTCCGGTCTTCGAGCAAGCCTGGGCTATCTCTTCAGCCGACGGCCCGGCGAGAGGTTCGGCAAACTGGCGGGCTTCTTCGAGCGAGTCGAAGCAATAGCCGGTCACAGCGCATTCAGGAAATACGATGAGGCTGGCGCTTTCCAGGCACAGAATGTGATCTACTATGCGACGGCGATTGGCCTCGACGTGGCCCAACTGGACATCCATCTGAACGCAGGCAATGGTTGTTTTAGACATGATTTTTTACCGAACGATCTCTATCGGCGTTCCACGGGGAACGGCTCGGAACAGTTCTTCCATCTCCGGGTTGGTCATGGCGATGCACCCTTCGGTCCAGTCTTTGAGGCGATGAAGAGCGCCTATCCATCCCGCGCCGTTTCTGATCCCGTGAATCATGATATCGCCGCCCGCAGAGACGCCCTCCCTCCGCCCACGCTCTCTGTCAGCCCGGTTCGGGTACGAGATATGCAGCGCGAGATGACAGACGCTATCGGGATTTCTTGAATCTATCGTGTACGACCCTTCCGATGTTTTGTCGTCCCCTTCCTGAGATTTATGCCCTTGAGGGCTTGAGCCGAGGGATATTGAATAGGTTTTTATGGTCGCTCCGTTTCTGATGAGCGACAGCTTTCGTTTGCTTTTCTCGACCAGCACACGGTCGGCCTGCGCTCCTTCGGGCAGCGGATTGAAGTTGACGTTGGCGAGGAAAAAAAGAACGACGAGCGATGCGAGCGCCGCAAGCAAAATTCGAAGCAACAACTTTCTGCTCATCACCCTTGCCGCAGGAAACCAAGTGTGGCGGAGGCGTGTGGGAATCGAACCCACCCAGGCCGCCTCTCGACAACCCGCAACGGGTTTGAAGCCCGCGAGAACCACCAGGCCCCATGCGCCTCCGCGTGATTTCCAAATTACCAATCGGAGACGAGTCGCGCAAGTCGGCTTCAATTCTTCGTCGCTTCGGTTTTCAATCTCACACGTTTCAAAAAGCGATCCATCTGCACCGGAGCGCGGATGTGCGTGCCTTCGCCTATGCGCTCCGCTTCGTCATAAGCCTCGACTCTGAAAGTGATCGTGTTGTCATCCACTTTGATGACTTCAGCATCGATCTTCACTTTCATACCGACAGGCGTGGCCGCAAGATGCTTGACGTTGACGACGACTCCGACCGATACCCACCCTTCGGGCAGATGAGGGCTGATGGCCGCCGCCGCCGCCACTTCCATGTGGTAGATCATTATCGGCGTGCCCAGGACTTCAGGCATCTCGTCGTGAAAATGCGAGACAGTCATCTCGCGCGTTACAACCAGAGTGTCGGTCGCTCTGGCTCCGACCGGAATGATTTCAGACATCTTCATTTTCTCCCTCCTCAAAAGCAGTGGTCAGTGGTCAGTGGTCAGTGGTCAGTGGTCAGTGGTCAGTGGTCGGTATATCGATCATCACCTCTTCACCTCCTCACCTCTTCACCCCTACTCCCCTACTTCCCTGCTCCCCTACTCCCCTGCACCTCTTCACCTCATCACCTCTTCACTCTTCACCCCTGCTCTCCCTCCGCAAACAGACCGCTCATTCTAGCCTGCGAGCGGGGCGTTTGCCAGTTGGCAACACTTTGCGTCGACGGAACGCAACACCTGAATCGATCAGACGCTTGAAAACTCCGATTTCCCGGCTGATGGCTCCCGGCACGAGTGTTGCTGTCGAGGATGATCCGCAAATCCACATTGGAGAACAGGGTTGATAAGACAGACCACACTTGCAAGAGCAGTATCGATCAGCGGCCACGGACTGCACACTGGAGAAAAAGTCTCAATCACGCTTCTTCCCGCGCCCGCTTATACCGGGTATGTTTTTCGCCGCACCGACCTCAACAACTTCGAGATACCCGCCGCGCCTCAGTTCGTCGCCCGCGTCAGCTATGCCACTACGCTGATGCGGCAGGGCGTGATGATCTCGACCGTCGAGCATCTTCTGGCGGCGTTGCTGGGAAGCGGCATCGATAACTGCATAATCGAAATAGATTCGCTCGAAGTTCCGATACTCGACGGAAGCTCAGAGCCTTTCATCGAATTGATCGAGCGCGCGGGTATTGCTGATCTCGAAGAGCCTCGCCAGTTTCTGCGCGTGCTCAAGCGCGTGGAAGTGAGCGAAGGCGCGCGCAGGATGAGCATCAGCCCTGCCGAAAAGTTTTCCATTTCCTGCCTGATCGAATTTCCTCATCCGATGATCGGCGCGCAACGACGCGAAGTCGCCATAGTCGACGGTGAGTTCTCTCAGCAGATAGCCTCAGCGCGCACTTTCGGTTTTCTTAATGAGATCGAAGCCCTTCGAAATATGGGACTGGCTCGCGGGGGATCGCTGGAAAACGCCGTCGTGCTCACGCCCGAAGGCGGAGTGATGAACCGCGAGGGCCTGCGTTATTCAGATGAATTCGTGCGCCACAAAATACTTGACATCATCGGCGACCTCGCGCTTTTCGGAATGCCTGTCATCGGTCGCATCGAAGCCGAACGCACCGGGCACGGGGTTCACACCGCGCTGGTCGCTCGCGTGCTGAGAGACGATTCGGCCTGGGAAATCACCGACTCGCCCGACTTGAGAGCTTCAACCATCTGACTGAGGATTGTGCTATTCACCCCTGCGCGCCCTGTGCTACCATCCCCCACGCGAGAATTCACTTATGGATAAATTCAGAATCGTCGGCGGGCGAAAGCTCGAAGGAAAAGTTCAAATAAGCGGGGCCAAAAACTCCGCCCTCCCCTGCATGGCTGCCGCTCTGCTAACAGCCGAGCCGGTCACGCTTCACAATCTTCCTTATGCGCGCGACATCATCACTATGCGCCGATTGCTCGAAGACCTCGGT
>CAZPQE010000316.1:0-8284 GCA_964588615.1 uncultured Clostridia bacterium
ATAGATCATCTCAGTCCCAATGAAACCTTCCGGGGCGACGCCTATGACCCTGAACGGATGGCCGTTGAGCAGCACGTCTCGCCCCACGACTGACGAGTCTGAGCCGAAGCGTCGCTGCCAGAACCCGTGACTCAGAACTGCCACCGGATGAGCCAGCTTTTGACGGTCGTCTTCAGAAGTGATCGCCCGACCGATGTGCGCGCCCACTCCCAGCACTTCGAAATAGTTGCCCGTCACCAGGTAGCCCCAGACGCGCTCGTTGGCTCCGTCGCGGCTGAGGCTCATCGGAGCCATCCTTGTGGCATAGAAGCCGGAGAAGACCTCGTTGCGGTCGCGGAAATCCTCGTAGGCAGGATAGGAGAATGCCTGCATGGAATCGTCTTTGCCGGCGACGGCTGTCGACATCAACTGGTCGGGATTTGCGACGGGGAACGGGCGCAGCAGCACGGTGTTGACGAGAGAGAATATCGCGGTGTTTGCTCCAATGCCGAGCGCAAGAGTGAGCAAAGCTATGAGAGTGAATCCGGGACGCTTCAACATCATTCGAATGGCGTATTTCAGATCGTTCATACAGGTTCGTCCTCCGCGATCGAAACCTGAGATCAAACCCAGTGCCACAGCGCGACGAGTCGTATATGAGCCATTGCTTGGGTGTCACCCTGAGAGCCGGAAATCGCTGTGTGCGATTATGGGATCGATGAGTCCCGCATTCGAGATGGATGCTCTCCTCACACCATCCAGAACAAAAACGCGGCGTGATCGCGGCCCGTCGCTTCGGTGACTATGCGCTGCCAGAGGCGATGCCCGTTTGCGGCGTTCGTCAGCACGACTACGCCGCTTCGAGTCGCCGCATCGCCCATCATGAAAGTTTTGAAAGTGCCGTTATCGCCCCAGTGCCAGAACACGTTTTCATTTCCCTCCTGTTCAAGCCCTACTCCTAACCCCCATGCCAGCGCGCTGTTGATCTTCGTCTGAGGAGTGAGCATCTGGCGGCGTCCTGCTTCGGAAAGATCGAATTCATCTCGAAGAGGCCGATCCATCAGCCGGATCATGAACCGGGCATAATCGTTGACCGATGTGATGAGGCTGCCGGCCGTATTTGGAATCATGAAGTTTGGCAGCGCGGGCAATCCCTTATCGATGAGAGGCAGAGCGCGGGCCGTGTCTTCATATTTCCACTGCGGCAGAGGCTTTTTCCACTCATCGGCGATTTCAACCATCCTGCGCCCCTGGCGCGCGTTCCAGATTTCCGTAGCCGTTCCTCGATTGCTGTGCCCCCATGATAGGCGGACTTCATTCTCTTTGATCCACACATAACTGCTCGAAGACATTCCGAGAGGCGCAAACACGCGCTCGCGCATATACTCTTCAATGCCGCGTCCGGTTATCTGCTCTATCGCGCGTTGAAGGAAGTAGAACCCCTCGCCCGAATAAGAAAACTTCTCGCCCGGTTTGAAAGCGGGTGCAAGCGGCTGGTCTTTGTTCATCCGCCAGTTCATAAACCCGCTGGTGTGGCTCATCACCATTCTCGCCGTGATGAATCGGGCCTGCGCATCGTCAGCGATGTCCGGGTAAGGGAAGTAATCGAAGAGAGGGCGGTCGATATCGATAAGTTTATCATCGCTCATCTTGAGGACGGCGTAAGCGAAGACTGGCTTTGAAAGCGAAGCCGCGCCGAAAAGCGTGGCCGCATCTACGGCGTCGGTCGCGCCCGCTTTTTTGACTCCGAACCCCTGCGACCAACTGAGACTCCCGTCCTTTATTACGGCTACCGCGAGGCCGGGGACATTGGCCCACTCCATCATTTTCGGCAGTCGCGCGAGGAATTCATTCGACAGCGCGCCGGCAGTCGGGCGCGGTTTTTGTTTTTGCGAGCCTTTGATTATGGGAGCGGCAGCAAGCGGCGCGGCGGCCTGAAGAGCGAACGCGCGGCGAGTGATTGAATCGGTCATAATTTTTACCCCTTTGTGAAGATCACTGCCAGCCGATTTGAGCTGCTGCGTCGGCAAGCAGAGTTCGAATGCCAGATCGGGTGATGAGCCGTCCGTTGACGACGACTGCGGCGATCTTTCGCGTGTTCGCGATTTCATCTAACGGGTTGGCGTCGAGCAAAACCATGTCGGCGAGTTTTCCTTTCTCTATAGAGCCGAGTCGGTCTCTCATATTGAAAAACTCAGCCGGACGGAGAGTCGCGCTTTGAATCGCTTCGAGCGGGGTCATGCCTACCTGTTTGACCATCAGTTCCAACTCTTCGTGGAGGCTCGATCCGGGAAAGACCATAGGCCCGCCCAGGTCGGTTCCCGCCATCAAAGGCACGCCCGCGCGTCGAAGAATTTTTACAGCTGCGACGTTTCTTTCCATTATGCCTTTCCAGTCGAGAGGCGATTCCAGCTTTTTCATCCCCATCTGTTTTCGCCAGTCTTCGATGAGAGACGAAGAAACATATCGGCGTCGCTCGTCACGCGCGCCCGTTCGATCATCGATTATGGCCATCACTTCTTCGTCGGGCGTGAGGCGAAACCCGCGACCCGAAATCAGAGTCGGCACGAGGTAAGTGCCGTTTTTGATGAAGTGGTCGCAGATTTCTTTCCACTGCTTTTCCTTGAAATCGCCTAATAAGACGAACCCGTGTTCGATGCTTTTTTGTCCGGCGTCCGAGGCTTCGACCAGACTGACCGCGTTTGGCGCGTGGCCGACGAGCGCGAGTCCGACTCTTTTGGCTTCGCTGGCCATTGCGAAGTAGGCGTCGCGTCCGGCGTTGGTGCGAATCTTGATGAAGTCCGCGCCCATCTCTTTTATCAAATCGGCGGCTTTCTGAGCATCAGCCGTGTTTGCCACGCCGATTCTTTTTCCTTCCATCGATTGATTGAGGATTTGCTCGATGCGTTTGATGAAGAGAGGGCTTTCGAGTATCACGCCTGCGGCTTTGATTCGAGGGCCGATCATCGCGCCGCGCGAGATTTTTTCTCTCCACTCCTTGATTTGCGAAAAGTCGCCTCCGCCCATATCCCGCGCGCCGGTCACTCCCGATGCGATCATCACCGCCAAGGCGGTTTCGCCCGCCATCTGGAGGTGCGTGTGCATATCCCACAGACCGGGTATGAGAAACTTTCCTCGCGCATCTACGATCTGCGCGCCTTTCGGAATTTTGATTTTGCCCGTCTGTCCGATTTCCGTTATGCGGTCGCCCGCGATGATGACGGTCATACGGGGCTGGGCGCTTCCGCTGACGACATCGATTATGGTCGTGCGAGTGAAGGCAATAGGTTTCGGTTGAGTCGAGGGTCTGGTTTGCGCCGCTGCCGCAGTGAATGAAATCAGGAGCAGCATCGCGATTTTCAACACAGCCGCGCTTTTGAAATTGAAAAAAGCCTTGTTCATTATTTTTCTCCGCAAACAAGAAGGTATGCCAAGCGCCACAAAGCGATACGGCGCAAAGAGGCGGTTTGTTTGAGAAGTCCTTCGAGCAGGCGTCTCTGAACAGGGAAACGCGGGCGTCATAAAAAGACGGCAAACAGTCCGTCGCGTCGGAGGTGAGGCTTGAGTTCATCGAAGCTGAAGAAATATTTTCCATCCGGTTCCGCGGCTTTTATCGCGTGCGGGAACCCGAAATCATAAAGGAAGGTCACGCCCCGGTCGCTTACGGAAAAACTGTCGAGGTTCTCTGCTGTGAAATGTTTCCCCTCGAAGAAATCTTTTACGTCTTCGCCCTGTCTGGCCCATTCGGCCACGGTCTTTTTTATCTCCGACTGCATTCGAGAGTCGACCATCGCCGCGAGGGTTTTCAAAGACGAGGCGTTGAAGAGGTCGGCAGCGCGAAGCAGGTCTCCGGTTTTGAGATTGACGAGGACGCGCCTTGTGGCCGTGTCGGGATAAGCCCCGACGCCGCTTAGGTAAAAAGCGATATCGAGTATGAAGTTTTTGTTGTAGTTCACCTCGTAGGAGATTTCACTCAGCCACGAGGACTCGCGAAACTCTGCCGCGAGTTCTTCCAGCGACTGATCGAAGACGGCTTTGAGGCTTATCGCCTTTTGAACCTTCCTTGCAGTCGCGCCTTCGCCTTTGACGACGGGAAAGCTTATCGCGGCTTCTTTGAAATCGCCTTTGGCTTTGGTTCCGCGCCTGAGAGTCGTTTTCTTCTCTTCGATGACGACGCTTCCTCCTCCGCCCGCGCTGATTGATGTTGTGGCTGTGACTTCGAAGGGCATCCTGCGGCTGCCGTCAGGCTCAGACCATGTGCCTGAGAAGCGGCTATTGTTTTCGAAAGCCCCTTTGAAGACTCCCGTGTTTTCTCCCTTGTCGTTCACTTCGAAGAGCAGCGCGATTCCATCCTCCTGCATGTCGCCGCGAAGCGAGATCGATTTGCCGACTCTCGTGTAGAGGTAAGAGCCTGTGACAGTCGAGCCGCGTCGAGTGAACGTCATTCGGATGGGGTAGCGATTGTTAATCGTGCCTGAGAAAACTTTATTGGAAAAATCCTGCGCCTGCGCGTCAACGGCAAGGACCAGTGTGAGGAAGAAGAGAGCGAAGACTTTGTGTGTTTTCATAATTCTGTCCCTGATGAATTTCGATTCGATCAAATCTATACACCCGTCCGAGCGAGCGTTCAACCCTGCGCCTCGTGGTGTACGAGCTATGTGGATCACTCGTGACCGCCTCAAGGGTTATCAAGCAGTAGCCGCGCATAAGTTCGTGGCGGGGAATGTTTGCAGGTCTGAGGTCGCGTTGCGCGTCCATACTTATCTGCTTTACTGCGCGTCCCCGCGTCCCCGTCGAAATTCGTGACTCTGATGACCTCTGTGATAGAATTGGGGCCATCAGAATTTTACTGAGACTCAAGGAGCGGGACTATGCCCAATCTGGCAGCCATCTACAATGCTTTTGATATTGATGAGCCATTGCCTGCTGAAGATGACGTTCGCTATGTCGATCTTTCAAAAGTGCGAGGCCAGCAGGTTGCAAAGCGTCTGGCAAAGCAAATCAGGAATGCCACTGATAATAACAAGCATCAATCGCATCACCTGCTTATGGGACACACCAAATGCGGCAAGACGACCGAACTGAATCGCACTGCTCATCTGCTGAAAAATGACGGATACTTGACAGTCTTCTTCGATGTGGCGGAATTTGCGACTCGCACTTTCGAATACACAACCGTCCTGCTGCTGATGGCCAACCAGGTTGTTGAACAACTCTCGACCAACGGAATCAAAGTAAAGAAAGAGGTTCTGCAAAAGCTGGCGGATTTCCTGATTGAAAAACATGTGACAGTAGGAAGAGAAGTTTCCGCTGAGGCAAAGGTCAGCGCCGAGGCTGAGGTTGGAGCAGGATGGCTGGCCAGCTTTCTGGGGAAGCTGGGCTTTGGATTTGAACTGGGAGGCAGTTTTCAGCGGAGCCGTGAAATTACAACCAGGATCGAGGCGGATGCCAGGGGCTTTATTGATGCTATTCGTGAACTAATCGAGGATGCGCGTGACAAGGTTCTGGCAGAGGAGGGCAGGAAAGGGCTGGTGATTATTTGCGACGGTTGCGACAAGCTGGCCATCACCGCCACTGACGGAAGCGGAAAGACTTTTGACTTGCAGCAATCGCTTTTTGTCGATCACGAAAGCGACCTGCGTGCTGTCCCGTGTCACGTCATTTATACTGTTCCATTGTCGATATCCATAAACCTCGGAGATTACTGGCAGCAAAGCTCGGTGTTCGTTCCCGCAATCCCTGTAAACAGCTTGCCGGGGGTTGAAGATGAATACCCGATGAAGGGGCGCGAGGCGATGCGAGAAATTGTGAAGCTCAGAATAGATCAGCAGAAAGAGAAATTAGAAGAGCTTTTTACTGCTCCCAACCTACTCGACCAACTGATAGATGTTTCAGGCGGCCACATCAGCGACCTGCTGCTGCTTATACGTGAAGCGGTCCTTGAATCTCAGATTGATGAAGTCGACAAGATCGCGCAGGACCACATTAACCGCTCTATTCGTAGTCGCTCACTCGAATACACCAGGTTGATCGAAAGCGATTATCTGGACACGCTCTTGAACATTGACCAGTTCAAGACGGCTCAATCAAACAACGATGTTTATCGCGCAGTGATATTCAAACGGCTTGCGCTTGAATACATCTGCGGAAACAACAACCGCATTGATCTGCATCCGCTTGTGGCAGCATCGGAAATCTATCGCAGACACAAAGACTCCAAGAAAACTCAATGACCGAAATGTCTGACAATTTGCTTACAAAAGAAGACGCTTCTAAGACTCCAGCTTACCTGCCCACGCGCGACAGCGTGATCCAACGTGTGGTGATGCTCGGCTCCGATGAGGCTTCTTCTGTAATAGGTGATCAGGAGCATCAGTTGCTCAGACTGATACAGACATTGCGAAATCGAAAAGGGCGTTTCGCTTTGATCTTCGTGGTCTGCAATGAAGTACCCTTGCGAAAGGCATTGACTCAGAGGCTAAGAGACAACCTACCCGATCAGCGTATGATTGAGTTGCATCTCAACGGCGAGGATGTCGGATTGCTTGATAAGTTTCTGAATGTGCCTGATGCTCCTGATCCTTTGCTCGTTTATGGGATTGAGAACCTTCTCCCATCTTCGGATGAATTGAAATTGAGGCGTGAGGATACTCTTCAGGAATTGCAATTGCGTAGAGAGCAGTTCCGCAAGCTTGGCCGCCCACTGGTGCTATGGATGCCGGAGTATGCATACACGATGATCGGTCAGCAGGCTGTCGATTTCTGGAGCTGGCAGAGCGGAGCATTTTTCTTTACGGAGATACAAGGCAGAAAAGCGGGAATCATCGTCGGAGGTGACCGCAACGTTGTAGTAGACAAAATCCCTCACAGCTATCAGGTTGTGACTCCAACAGTCTTTCCACTGCATCAGCTTCCCTCGCCGCCTAATGATTTCATTGGACGCGAAGAGGAATTAAGAGTCCTGCTGGCGCAGGCTGGAAGAGGAGTGAAAGCCGTGAGTCTGGCCGGGGCAGGGGGGATAGGCAAGACTGCGCTCGCCCTCAAGCTGGCCGAACATCTCAAGCCGCGTTACCCCGACGCTCAGTTCTTTCTCGACCTCAAAGGCGCGGGCGACAATCCCACTTCGCCTGCCGACGCGATGGCGCATGTCGTTCGCGCTTATCATCCTCTGGCCAGACTGCCTGAAGCGGAAGACGAGATGCGCGCGATTTACATTTCGGTTCTCGACGGACAGCGCGCGCTCCTTTTGATGGACAATGCAAAAGATGACAAACAGATTGCGCCGCTCCTGCCGCCTGCGAGTTGCGCTCTGATAGTGACATCGCGCACGCATTTCACCTTGCCGGGGCTTTACGCGAAAGACATCAATCGGATGACCGCTGACGATGCGCGTGATTTGTTGCTTCGCATCGCGCCGCGCATAGGCGAGCAGGCGGACGAGATAGCCCGATTGTGCGGCTGTCTGCCTCTTGCGTTGAGAGTGGCGGCAAGCGCGCTGAAGGTGAGAAAGAATCTGACTCCATCTGAGTATGCCGAGCGGTTGAGAGATGCGAAACAAAGGCTCAGTCATCTCAGGGAAGTGGATGTCGTGCTGAGTGAGAGCTACGACATGATAGGGGAAGAGAATCAGAAGCTATGGCGCGCGCTCGCGGTTTTTCCAAAGACATTCGATGACGCGGGAGCGTCTGCGGTGTGGGGAATAGGAATCGATGAAGCGAAGGATCGTCTGGGCGATTTGCTGGTTTACAGCCTCGTCGAATTCGATGAAGAAACGAGACACTACAGCCTGCACGATCTGGCGCGATTGTACGCTGATGGGCGATTGAGCGAAGAAGAGAGAAACGAATTGAATCGACGCCACGCCATGCATTACGAACGAGTGCTGGCCGAGTGTGGCGAACTTTATCTCGAAGGCAACGAATCTGTGGCGCGAGGACTGGCGCTGTTTGACGCGGAGCGCGAGAACATAGAAGCGGGGAGGGCGTGGGCCGAGTCGCTGGCCGAAAGAGACGAAGTGGCATCGCAGTTGTGCATCGAGTACCCGAATGCCGGAGTGTATGTTCTCCATTTGCGCCAGCATCCGCGAGAGCAAATCAGATGGCTCGATTCTCAACTTGCCGCTGCCCGCAGGTTGAAGAAGCGTGATTATGAAGGCAACGCGCTTGGCAACCTCGGCCTTGCTTATGCCGCGTTGGGCGAGACGCGCAAGGCGATTGAGTTTTATGAGCGACGAATTGAGATAGCCCGCGAGATAGGCGACCGGCGAGGTGAAGGCAACGCGCTTGGCAACCTCGGCCTTGCTTAT
>CAZPQE010000317.1:0-2578 GCA_964588615.1 uncultured Clostridia bacterium
AGCTTAACTTAATGGCATTGCCCTGAAAGGATGAAAAACAGGTGATGACTTCTGCATAACGGACTCCAGACTTTTTTATGAGGAGTAAGTTCATTCTTTTCGGCCACGATCGTATGCCCTCTTGAGTCGCAGCCATCGCTCTCGCACTTCAGATTCTTCGTCGGCCATCGCCTGAGATCATCCCATCTGTTCGACTGAAGCCATCAGAGCGGCGGTCTGCTCAAGTTTCTGCTCCACGCTCATTGACCGCAGTTCTTCGATTTCATACGCATTGATCGCTTCGTAACGCGCTTTGTATGCCAGTGCCTCTTCCCTAGTCATAATCAAGATTCCCAGGCTCGCTTCTTTGAACGCTATGATACTATACCGCTTTCGCCGAACAAACCTGTTTGACTTCCCTCACGGGCTTCAATAATCTTGCCCGACAACAGGGAGATATAATCATGCGAGACGATTTCGCTCCGCCTTTTTCCGCATCCTCGCGCAGAGATTTTCTCCGTTCGATCGCACTGGCAACCGGAGCCGCGCTCCTGCGCCCTCCATCAATTCACGCGCAGGTCGGGCCGACGAAGTTCTTCTCGCGCGAAAAAACGGATCGCCCAAAAAAAATAATCGTCATCGGCGCGGGGCTTGCCGGATTGACCTCGGCTTATGAACTCACCAAAGCGGGCCACGATGTCGCCGTTCTCGAAGCCCGCAATCGCGCAGGAGGCCGCGTCCTCACTCTCCGCGATTTTGCCGACGGTCTCTATGCCGAAGCGGGAGGAGAGTGGGTCGAGCACAATCACGATTACATTCTGAAGTACATCGAAGAATTCGGCCTCGGACTCTATCGCGGTTCTTTCCGCGACGCGGAGCCTCTCAACTTCTCTCCCCGTTCGCGCCAGCCTCACGAAAAACTTCAGAGCATAATCAAACAGATAAAACCCTTCGAAGACAAGAATCCTTCGCGCGCCGAATACGACCGGATTTCATTTTACGAACTGCTCCGTCAAATCAATGCTCCCCAGGAAATGATCGATCAGATGCAGCGCGAAGTGTCAAACCTGATGGCCATAAACATCGAAAGCATATCCGCGCTTCACCTGCTCAGTGAATTCGCCCTGCCTGAAACGCGCGCAAGCTTTCGCATCGCGGGCGGCAATGATAGCGTGCCTAAATCTCTGGCTTCAGAACTGCGCGAAAGGATTTTCTATTCCCGCCCCGTCGTCCGCATAGAGCACGGCGCGTCGAATGTACAGGTCACCTTTCTCGAAAACGGATCGCCGCAAAAAATCACTGCCGACCGATTGATCCTTGCCGCCCCATTCACCTGCGTCCGCAGGATGGAACTTGCTCCCGCGCTCTCTCAGCAGAAGATGAAAGCCATCGAGAGTCTCGGCTACGGGCAGATACTCAAAGCTCCCTTGCAGTTCCGCGAGCGATTCTGGCTCCGCGCGAAAGGCGACGCGCGAAAGAGCCTTGAGGGAATGATCGGCTCCGTCTACGAAGCCAGCGGCGGACAACCCGGCCCGCGAGGATTGCTTGTAGCTTACATCCCTGACAAGAGCGGGATGGAAATAGCCGGTCTGAGAGCGGACGAAAGACTTGCCGGAGTGCTGGCAAAAGTCAGCGAGATTCACCCCCAGACCCGACGCTACTTCGAGGGCGGCGTGGTGAAATGGTGGCAGGAAGATGAGTGGGCAGGCGGCGCTTATGCTTACTTTCGACCGGGCGAAGCCGCTGGCATTCGCCCTGCAATAGCTCTGGCCGAAGGCCGCATTCATTTTGCGGGCGAGCACACTGCCGGATGGCAGGGCTACATGAACGGCGCGATCGAGTCGGGCCATCGCGCAGCAGGTGAAGTTCACCTGTCAAATTCATAGAGGAGCCTAAGATGTACAACCGTCGGCCAGCCTGTTGACACCCTGAAAGGATGAAAATTTGAAGAACCAGCAGGCTGGCAGCCTGCTGTACCTTTTCTGAGGAGAGAAATGAACGATAAATCCGATACGAGTCGAAGACTGATCTGGCATGGGGTGTTCCTTTTTCTGCTGGGGCTGCTGACGGGATTCGTGGTGATGTCGTTGAAGAATCCGCGAATGGGGCTGTCTGCTCACCTTGAAGGCGTGATGAACGGGATATTTCTGATCGCAATAGGAGCAGCCTGGCCTAAGGTCAATCTCGCGTCCAGGGCTGCAAGCTTTGCGTTCTGGCTCGCGCTGTTCGGGACTTATGTGAACTGGGCGACCGTTCTTCTTGGCGCGGCCTGGGGGACGAGCCAGCTTTCTCCCATCGCTGGCGCAGGCCACGCAGCAGCCGGTTGGCAGGAGACGATAGTCAACATTCTGCTCTACTCTCTGTCAGTCGCTATAGTCGCCTGCGTGGCAATAATCTTGTGGGGTCTGCGCAGGAAAGCATCCGCTGCCTATTGATCGCCGCCTTGACCCGGCGAGGTGTCGGTGATAAAAGTCGCGCGTGAAGGGACGAACCGAAAATACCACCCATGATCCGAGCCGCGCCCTTTACGAGATCGAACGATTCACCGCCGCCGGGCATTTCGACCTCATAGAAGATGATCGCTTCGTCTTGACGGTCG
>CAZPQE010000317.1:2588-8233 GCA_964588615.1 uncultured Clostridia bacterium
TCGCGCCTGCCTGCTCGTCGGCTGAGGTCTCCTACGGCAAGTTGATCTTTTCGTGCTGGGGCGAAGGGTGGTCGCGCTCCTGGCGAGTCGAATCCTGCGAAACTCAGGACTACTGTCTCCGTCTTCAATGCTACAAACGCATGGGGCTGCTGCGATGCGCGGTCGAACTGCGCCACAGTGAAGCGAAAGTGACATCGGCCTCTCGCGCGGAATTTACGTCAAAGCTCCCTGCCCTGATCGAATCCGCCCTCGACCTTCGCGTCGAGCATGCAGTGACGGCCCGCGATGACCGACTGCATTTTTCCGGCATTCACGCCCGGCTCCTGCTGCGCGACAAAAACCGCGCCATCGCAGCCGTAGCCGTCGGCGCAAGCGAGAGTCAGGCAGACATAGACGCGGCTCTGGGAGCGGGTTTGGTCTGGCTCGATCATCTGCGCCGCCGCGCCTCGGTCGATCAACTGATGGTGTTTGCGCCGCGAGGCAAAGCCCTCACGCTGGCCACGCGCATGACCGCTCTGACTTCTGGCGCGAGGGTCTCGCTTTATGAAATCGATGAAGCCACTTCCTCAATCGCTCCCGTCGCCGCGTTCGATCAGGGAGACCTGGCAGATAATCTGCGCCGCGCCATGTGGCCGCGCGAGCGCGATCTCGATGCGGCCACGCGCGCGCTTGTCGCTTCGATCATCCATCTTGCGCCCGACGCGATAGAAATCAGACAGCGCGCAGGCAGCGTTCTGTTTTCGATTCGCGGGCTTGAGTTCGCCCGCGTCTCGATCAAACAGGGCCGCGCATGGTTCGGCCTGGGCGAATCGAAAAAGAAACTCGATGAATCGAGCAGCGCGGAGTTGAGCGCGCTCGTCGAAGAGATAATTTCGGATCGCAGGGCGGATTCGTCAGACCGCAACGCCCCGGTTTTCCGCGCTCAATCCGAGAGATGGCTCGAAGCGATCATCCGTCGAGGGGCGACCGTCGTTGACCCGGCGATTGATCCTCGCCACGTCTATTCGCAGGTTCCCGCATACAGAGGCGAGCAGCGCACATTCATCGATCTGCTGGCCGCGACGCGCAAAGGCCGACTGGTGGTGATGGAACTCAAGGTGGCTGAAGACAGCGAGTTTCCGTTTCAGGGACTGGATTACTGGCTGAGGGTCGAATGGCATCGCCTGCGCGGAGATTTTTACCGACGCGGTTATTTCGAGGGTGTGAAATTGAGCGACGAGCCTCCGCTGCTTTATCTGGTCGCGCCGCTTTTTAGATTTCACGCGACGACGAAGCTCATCGCAGGATGGATCGACGCGCGCGTGCCGGTTTACAGAATAGGAATCAACGAAGACTGGCGCGCAGGCGTGCGGGTGCTGTTGAACGAAAGACTGAATAGCTGTTAGATGTCAGATGTTAGCTTGAGTCATCCACTAACATCTAACGTCCAACATCTAACATCTTTTTCACGCGCTGACCGGCTCTTCAATCGTCTGCTCCGCCGCCTCGGTCGCTTCCTGCGGGCGGGTGATGAAAAAGATCGCCAGCAGGTAGAGCGCAGAACCGGCTACCAGAGCCTGATTGAAGCCGGTCAGGATCGCAATGACCAGAGCCGCAACCGATCCCATCACCGAAGTCGCGCCGTTTACTCCCCACGCCCAGGGTATCAACTCCGGCGCGCTGCGCGAAAGCATCTTTATACCCGTCGGCATCGGCATTCCCATCACGACGGCGAGCGGGGCCATCAGCACGACGGCTATGCTGATGCGCGCAGCAAGCGGCAAATGCACAAGCCCGTAAAAAATCGGCGGCAGCGCCAGTATGTAAACTGCGACGAGCAGGACGAGAGCGATGAGCAGTTTCACGAGCATCTTCGGCAACCTCTCCTGATCGAAACGCCCGGTCAGATAGCTCCCCAGCGCGCTGAATATCAGAAGCGAGAACAGCACCACCGCAAGCGCGTAGACCGGATGGCCCAGAAACAAAATGAACTTTTGAATCATCGCTATCTCGACAATGATGAATCCCGCACCGAGACAGCCGAAGTAGAGCAGATATGGAATCTTGTTTCTGCCGCCTGTGGCCAGATCGCGCCTTCTAACGACGATCAGCGGCCCGATTATGAACAATACTACGAGCGCGGTCGTGATCGCGAGCAGCACGAAGAGGACGAATGTTCCGAGGTTGGTCTTCTGCCATTCGCCCACGCCTTCGAGCGCGCGTTTGAGATTCGACCAGCGAAGCGAGTTGAAGAAAAACGGATTGTTGTCGCGCACAGGCTCGACGTTGGTCTCGAATGAATTCCACACCTCGGCAGGGTCGGCTGATTCCAGCATCCGAGTGAAAACATTGTCGGGACGAGTCAGCGGCGTGTAGAGAATCTGAAATCCGATGGTTCGAGCGATCTCTTCGATCTGTTTCACTTCGTCATCGGTGAATTCGCTCTTCTTAAAAATGTAAGTCGCAGGCGAGCGATCATAACCGTCCCGCGCGTCGCGGATCAAGATGACGTGCCGCTGCGGATTGCTGATTTCGAGCTCGGTCATCATCTGGCGCGTCAGCGTCAGCAGTCTCAACAACTGATCCGGCGGCTCGAAATACCAGCGGGTCATCGTCAGCAATCCGTCGTCGTCGAGATGCGTGGCGTAATCCTTGAACGCCTCGACCGTGTAGAGGTTGTTTTCCGTAAGCGAAAACGCGCCCGCAGAAGTCGCAGCCCAGGTGTCGACCATCGTCGCCTGAATGATGTCGTATTTTTCCTGCGAATTGCGGATGAAGCTGCGCCCCTCGTCTACGACCAGACGGACGCCCGGCTGTTGGTACACGCTGCCCGAATAACTTTTGAACGGCTCCGTAGACATCACATCGCGGGCGATGATGGGATTGACTTCGACCGCCGTGATCGAAGGCGAGCCGTAGACGAGCGCAGTCGTTACATCGTATCCTCCGCCTGGCCCGATGATGAGCGTCTTTGCATCCTTCTTGAGATTGTAGGCTAGTGAAGCGATGTACTGTTTCTGGTTCTGATGCATCGCCAGATCGGCGGCGTTATAAACGATGCCGGTCGCGGCGTCGGCATCGATCTTTATCTCGACGTGGCCGGTCAGATCCCCTTCGACCGTGATGCGAGAAAACGAATTCCACTTCGAAAACAGAATGCGGTTTTCTTCAAACCCCTTGCTCATTCTGACGTCAATTGCGTTGTTCCTGCTGTTGTAAATCACAAGCCCGGCGAGGAAGACGAAGATGGTCAGAGCGAAGGCGGTTTGCGCGCGGCTCCCCGACACGCCAAGACTGAACAGCACAGCCGAGAGCGCGGCTATTGCTGCGACCAGCAGAACGGTGTTGATGGCTCCGATGCTGTTGAGCACCGGGATCAATAGCAAACAGCCCGCAGCCGCGCCCGCAAGGTCGAACAGATACAATCGAGAGATGTCTTCAGCGAGCCGGGTGATCGCAAGCGTGATGGCGCATCCTGCAAAGAAAAACGGAAGGGCCGTCGCTCCGTAAATCCTCGCCAGGCGATAATAATTCTCCGGCCCGGTCTCGAATGTGAGAGGGTTGCTCAACACCGCGTAAAGCGCGAACAGAGTGCCGAAGGCGAAGAGGACGGAAAAGACGCTCAACCACATTCCGGTTCGCTCGCGCGCGAGGCGGCGCTGAAGTATGTAGACGAACACTCCGCTCGCGCCCGAACCAAAGAGCGCGAGCGAGATGGCCAGGAAAGCGAAGTGGTAGTACATCGTCGCCGAAAAGAGTCGCGTCAGCCCCAGTTCGAGCATCAGCACCGACATCGTGATCAGAAATATGCCGAGAAAAGTTTTCGTTCGATTCATCCATAGCTCCGAGTGATAATTTCGCAGCGAAGGCACGAGTCATTTCTGGCGCGCGCCCGGCGTCGCGGCGTTTTCGCTGATGAGTCCTTCAATATCGCGGCTCACCTCCTCTGCGCGCGCGTCCCAGGTCGAATCCCTGACCGCGTGTTGTCGCGCTTCGCGCCTGCTTTCGCTGTCGCCCGAAAGCGCGTCTTCGACTTTTGCAATGAAGTCGTCGTAGCCGCGAGAGATGCGCAGTATACCATCCAACGGCTCATACTCGTAAAGCGGAGTGATGACGACAGGCTTTCCGGTCGCCAGATATTCCCTCACTTTGATGGCCGAGCCGTAGTTTACGAACTCGTTGTCCGTAACCCACGGCAGCACGCACACATCGAACTGCGCGGCGTAGCGCGGCATCTGGTCGTAAGGCTTCGAGCCGAGATGATGCACGGTCGGCAAATCTTCTATGTCGAGCCGCGAGGCTTTCAACCCCAGCAGCGCCCATTGCCAATGGGGTCGCTTGCCGCTCACATAACGAATCAACTCCTGATCGAGCAGCCACGAATCGATCTGCCCGAAATAGCCGAGTCGCGGTCGGGGCAAGCGCGCTATATCTTCAGGCGCGTCGAAAGAGATAGCGGTCGCCTGAGCGAAATGATCGAAATCTACAGCCTGAGCGAGCATCTTCGATTTGCTTTTGAGTTCAGGGCGATCCTTCATCTCGTCTTCGAACAGTTTGCGGCCTGAGTAATAAATCAGATCGGCGCGCAGGAGAAGGTCAGAGTGCAGATCGGCGATGACATTTTTCCCGGTCGCGTGATCCATCTGATTGGCATCGTATTTGTCCGAGACCTGATAGATGAGCGCCTGCTCGTCCAGTCGCCCGACCATAAGGCGCGCCGTCGGTATGGCTATCCACAACACCGGGCGGCGGAAATCGAAAGCTATCATCAACAGTTTTATCTGCGCGGCGAGCAGAAAGCGATTCACGGCTCTGCCCAGTCGACTGGAATAAAAAGGGAGGGTGATGGGCGAGACCACGAGTATGCCTTCTTCGGCGCGGCGGGCGAATTTCGCATAGCTTCGCAGCTTGCGTTTTATCTTACTCCAGAAATCCCTGCTCGAAATCGAAGGCAATCCCATAGAGATCGAGTTGACGAACATCACTCGATTGCCCGCGCGGGCGAGCCTTCGCATTATGTGGTTTTTGGAATGCGGGTGATGATACCACCAGTCCTCGCCCGCAAAACAGATTATCGATTCGTCTTTTATCAAGGTTTCTGAGTTATGTTCGGTTACACGCTTGAGCGATTCCAGGACAGGTCGAAAATGAATACTGAGGGTTCTTATCGCGCATCCATTATTCTCAAGGCAGAAACTTGCTCAGGTCGTAGTTGCCGCAGGTGAGAGACACAAGCTTCGTCCAGTTTATTGCCCCCGCATCATCGCAGAATTCATCGAGAAATGATTTTGTGAGCCGGTTTATGGCTTTGCCTTTCTCGATCAAAAAGGCTTCGTTATGCTCTTTTGCTTTGTAGCCTATAGGATCGATGATGTCCGTATACAGGTCTTTGTTTTCGCTTATCAGGTACCAGAAGTTTTGACCGACGACTTTCAGGTAGCCTCGGACAAAACCCGTTCTGGTCTTTCCATAGCAGATGCCCAGAACAGACTGCACATTTACCCCTCGCCCGGATTGCTTGACTCTGGCAACTGCATTTTTCAAATCCTCTCTTAACTGGCGCTGCTGCGAACTGTTGCCCCACTTCGTTCCGGATTTTATGGAAACTATGTAACGCCATGTGCAACTTTGAAAGACAGAGAATCCCACCTATCCTAAACAGAAGA
>CAZPQE010000318.1:0-8232 GCA_964588615.1 uncultured Clostridia bacterium
TGGTGAGGGAGGGCCAGTAGAATCAAGCCCTTGCTGACGCGCGGGCTACTGACATCTTTAAGCCGCCCCCTTAACTTAATGGCATTGCCCCGGAGGGGGGCCGGATCGAAACTCAGTCCTGCGCCCTGGAAGGGCGCGAAGACGTGTTGGCGCATGTCCCGGTGGCTTTCACCACCGGCTAATATCGGTTGCGCCTCCGGCGCAGGTTCCTGCTGCTTGAATCCAACCATGCTTACCGCGCTGCCTTGTTCGTCCTCTTGCGCAAAGATCTGAATCGCACACTCCCCGCCACCGCGCTTGTGTCTTCTCTCTCGCGGGCTTTATATTCACTCCTCCGCCACGACATTATCTCTTTCGGAGAATTGCTTGAAAGAAAAAACTCTGCTCGAACTCACCGACCTGACCGCGCGCTACGGCGATGTTCAGGTGCTCTGGGGCGTTTCGCTCTCCGTGCGCGAAGGTGAAACGGCCACCATTGTCGGAGCAAACGGCGCGGGGAAAACCACCACCCTGAAAGCTATCTCAGGCGTGGTCAGAGCCGCCTCCGGTCAGATACTCTTTGACGGCGAAAATATCGAGCGGCTCTCTTCGCATCAGATAGCCGCGCGCGGCATAGCTCACGTGCCCGAAGGAAGAAGGCTGTTTCCGATGATGAGCGTCAGAGAAAATCTTGAGCTCGGAGCCATTAGCAAAGAGTCTCGCAGGCATCGAAGCGATTCTCTGGATCAGGTCTTCGCGCTCTTCCCCAGACTCAGGGAGCGGGAGCGCCAGTTGGCCGGAACTCTTTCCGGAGGCGAGCAGCAGATGGTTGCCATAGGTCGCGGGCTGATGGCCCGGCCAAGACTCATCCTCCTCGATGAGCCGAGCCTGGGGCTTGCGCCCATCGTGGTCAAAGAGATGTTCGAGATAATCGGCAGGCTCACCGGCCAGGGCATAACCGTTATGCTCGTCGAGCAGAATGTCCAGCAGAGTTTGAAGCTGGCCGACCGCGCTTACGTGCTCGAAAACGGGCGCGTTGCCCTCACCGGCTCAGGCAGAGTCCTGCTCGATGACGAGCGCGTCCGCGCCGCTTATCTCGGCGCATAGAGGTCAGAAATCAGATCGATCAGCTTTCGCCTGCGGTCAAAGAGTTCTCGGCGTCGAGCACTTCCCGAACCTTCCGCGTCAGCGAGTGAGGCGAGAACGGTTTTGGCAGAAACGCTTCGCTTTCGGCTATGCCCTGATTCATTATGGCCGTTTCCGTATAGCCCGACATCAGAATCACTTTCATATCCGGGCGCAGTCGGGCGATTCTCCTCGCAAGGTCGCTCCCGCTCATCTGAGGCATCACCACGTCGCTCAACATCAAATGAATCGGCCCTTCGTGCTGCTGGCTGATCTGAATCGCTTCCAGTCCGTTTCCCGCCTCAAGCACCCTGTAGCCCGCGTCCCTGAGCACCAGTCGGGCCAGCCCTCTCACCCCCTCATCATCTTCGACTATCAATATCGTCTCCGATCCGCGCAGCGACTCCGTCTCCACTTCTTCTCTTTCTTCCAGAGTAGCCTCCTGCTCGATCACCGGCAGGTAGATTTTGAAAGTGGTCCCCTTTTCCTTTTCGCTGTAAACCCATATATTGCCCCCGCTCTGCTTGACGATTCCGTAAACCGTAGACAGTCCCAACCCCGTCCCCTTGCCCAATTCCTTGGTGGTGAAAAACGGCTCGAATATGCGCGACTGGGTTTCCTCGTCTATCCCGACCCCGGTGTCGCTGATGGCGATCAGCGCATAGAGTCCGGGCCGCACGCTTATGTGACGGCGGGCGTAGAACTCGTCCAACTCGACGTTGGCGGTTTCGATCATCAGCATTCCGCCTTCGGGCATGGCGTCGCGGGCGTTGACGACGAGGTTCACTATGACCTGTTCTATCTGGCCGGGATCGGCCTTCACCGTCCCCAGGTCGGGATCGAAGCGGGTGATCATTTCTATGTCTTCGCCGATCAGCCGGCGGAGCATTTTCTCCAGATCGGCGATCACACGGTTGAGGTTGATGTCTCGGGGTTGAAGAATCTGTTTGCGGCTGAAGGCGAGCAACTGGCGGGTCAGATCGGCGGCCCGCTTTCCCGCCCGGTATACTTCTTCGATGTTCTGACGGCGCGGGTCGCTTTTGTCGAGAGATGAAAGCGTCACCTGCGAATAACCGACTATCGCCGTCAGCAGGTTGTTGAAATCGTGGGCCACCCCTCCGGCCAGTTTCCCAATCGCTTCCATCCGCTGAGACTGTCGGAGTTGCTCTTCCAAAAATCGCCGTTCGGTTACGTCCTCGACTATGCCCTCGAACCCTTCGATCTCGCCCTGCTCGCTCTCGATTATCCTCACGCTCAGTCGCGCGGTCATCGGAGAGCCGTCCCTGCGTTTCCACTGAACCTCTAACCCCTCGATCCTCCCTGCTTCCCTGAACAGCTTTATCAACTCCGCGCGTTCTTCCGGGTTGAGGAAGACATCGCGGGCGATATCGACAGCCATCAGGTCCTGGGCCGAATCGTAGCCGAGCATCCTGATCAACGCCGGATTGGCGGATGTGAATCTTCCTTCGGCAGTCGAGGAGAAGATTCCGTAAGAAGCATTTTCTATCATCGAGCGATACTTTTCTTCAGCCCGCCGCAGAGCCGTTTCTGACTGCTTGCGCCTGGTTATATCCATGACAGTTCCGATCATGCGGACAGGGCGGCCCTCAAAGTCGTAGTGCGCCGCCCCCTTGCCGTAGGCCCAGCGGACGGAGCCGTCGGGGCCGACTACGCGGTATTCGTGCTCGTAAGTGGTTCGGGTTTTTATTGCCTGCTCGACTGCGGCGGCGAGTGATGCGGCGTCATCGGGATGAATGAATCGCTCGAACATCTCGTAGGTGCCGTCAAACTGACCTTCGGCCAGACCGAACACTCTGTGATGGTGTCCGCCCCATACGATTTTGCCGGTGATGAGGTCCCAGTCCCACGTTCCGATGTTGGCCGCATCGACTGCGAGAGACAACCTCTCCTCGCTTTCGCGCAGAGCTTCTTCCGCTCGCTTGCGCTCAAGCTCTGCCGAAGCCCTCGCTGCGAATATGCTTATCAGGGATCGGGCCATCTCGGCGTTAAGCAGCGGCTTGTCATCGATTATGCAAAGATGGCCCAGCGTCGCGCCCGTCTGGCTGATGAGCGGAGCGGCCAGATAACTCTCCGCGCCCATCTCAGCCAGTTCCATGTCCTGACTGAAGAGTTGTCGGACGTGGTCGGGGTAATAAACGACTCTGCCCTCTTTAACGACCTCTGCGCAGGGCGTGCCTGCGACTGCATACTCGACGCCGGGCAGGAACTTGTCGCTTCCACATGAGGCCAGGATGCGCAGACTGTCTTTCCGGTCGCCCACAGTTTCGGTCAGTATCGAATAGCGGACGCCGAGCGAGGCGGCGAGGTGGCGGACGAATGAGGCGAAGAACTCTTTGCCGGTCGCTGAAGCCGTTCCCGCAACCAGATTGCGCATGGCTACTTCGGCTTGCTTGCGCTCGGTGACGTCGAATGAAGTCACAATCACCGCCTGCTTGCCCTGAAACAGTATTGGAGCCGCGCTTATGTCAACCCATCGCTCTTCGCCCGTTTTGGTCAACAGCCTGGCCTCATAGCGTGCAGGAACCTGCTCGCCTCGCTGTCGAGCCTCAGATAGCTTTTTTACAAACTCCCGCTGATCGGGATGAATCAGTTCCCATATCTCCATCGAAAGCAACTCTTCCTGCGTGTAACCGGTCATCGCTTCGGCGCTCGGATTTGCGTACAGGTACTTCGTGCCTCGATAGATGTAGATGGCTGCCGAAGAAGTTTCGGCCAGAGTGCGAAACAGCGATTCGCTTTCGCGCAGCGCGTCTTCGATCTGCCTGCGCTCGGTTACGTCGCGGATGATGCTCGTCACAAGAAATCCGCTGTTGGCCTTGAGCGTGCTGAGGCTGATGTCTATTGAGAATTCGCTCCCGTTCTTGCGCCTGCCTCGCATGTCAGTCCCGGTTCCCATCGGGCGCGTGCGCGGGCTGGCATAGTATCTTTCTCGATGCCCGGTATGTGTCCCTCTCAGACTTTCAGGGAGCAGCATGTCGACGCTCTGTCCGATCAGTTCGTCCGCCGTGTAGCCGAAGAGCTTTTCGACCTGACTGTTGACCATCACGATGTTGCCGTGATGATCGCTGACCACTATGCCGTCGGGAGCCGATTCCAGAAGCCCCTTGAATCTCTCTTCGCTTGAGTCGAGCTTATTCTCCATCCGCGCAAGCAGTCGGCTGTGATGATAGAGGGCCATCTCAAGGACTGCGCGCAGTTCGCGCTCTTCGTAAGGCTTGAGTATGTAGCCCATCGGCTCGGTGATCTTGGCGCGCTCAAGTGTCTTCTCATCCGAATAAGCCGTCAGATAAACGAGGGGAGAGTCGCAGAAATCCCTTATGCTGTGGGCCGTTTCTATCCCGTCTCGCTCTCCTCCGAGCACTATGTCCATCAACAGTATGTCAGGGCATCGCTCTTTCGCTTTTCGGATCGCCTCCTCTCCCGTGTGAGCGACAGCCGTGTCGTACCCCAGTTGCTCAAGGCTTCCCCTCAGGTCTTCAGCGATTATCGCTTCGTCCTCAACGATCAGCACATGTCTGCCCGCCATCAGATCGCCTTTCATTTTTTCCGCTCCCTGAATTCGATGCGCGCTTCCGTCCCCTTTTCCGAGCGCAACTGCATCCGCCCGTGAAGTTGAAGAGTCAGAAGCGAAACCAGTCGCAGGCCGAGAGAATCGGCGTTGCTCGTATCGAGGCCCGGCGGCATACCCACGCCATTATCGCGGACTATGAGTTCGTATGCGTCTTCGTCGAGAGAGCGGAGAGAAACTTCTATCGTGTTTTCTCCGCTGTCTGGTTTATGCCCCGGAGGGAAGGCATGTTTGAGGCAATTCGACACCAGTTCGTTGACGATCAGTCCGCAGGGGAGAGATGCGTCGAGCGTCAACGTAATCCCTCTGGCATCTATGCGAACAGACACCTGATTGCGGGTTTCTTCATAAGTTTTGAGCAGCCCGTTTATCAGGCCCCTGAGGTACTTGCCGAAATCAATATACGCCAGATTCTCTGATTGATAAAGACTTTCGTGAAGCAGCGCCATCGTCTTTATCCGATTGCGGCTTTCCTTGAACGCCTCGGCAGTGCCGGCGTTGTGGAGGCTGCGAGATTGAAGATTGAGCAGCGAGGAGATGACCTGGAGGTTGTTCTTGACGCGGTGATAGACCTCCCGGAGCAGGACTTCTTTTTCCTGAAGAGAGGCGCGCATTTTTTCCTCGACCTCGTTGCGGCGGGTGGCGTCGCGGACGGCGCTCATCACCAGCAGTTCGCCTTCTGTCTCGACCGCGCTGAGGCTTATCTCGATCGGAAACTCAATGCCGTCGCGTCGTCTGCCCACAAGATCGAGGCCCGCGCCCATCGGTCTCGTGCGGGGATTGGCGTAGTAACTATTCCGGCACTCGACGTGCGCGCCTCTCAGTCTTTCGGGCAGGAGCATTTCGACCCGTTCGCCCAGCATCTCATCGCGCCGGTAGCCGAACAGCAGTTCGGTCTGCGCGTTGACGAGCACGATGATCCCCTCACGGTCAGTTCCCACGATGGCGTCGGGCGCGCTTTCGAGCAACCCCCGAAACTTCGCTTCGGTGGCTCGCAATTCGGCATCAGCTTTTGCCGCATCGATGCGCAGCGCGAGATAAGACTCATCTTCGTCGCGCACAAGGTCGGCTCTCATCCCGACCGGCAAACTGGTTCCGTCTTTGCGCGCGATTTCGGCGTCGAACAGCCGGCGGCCTTCGCGCAGCGCGGTCGAGAGATTTCGTTCGACAGAAGCGCGGTTTGACTGAGAGCAAAGGTCTGTGATTTTCGATCCGACTATTTTCTGCTCGCCGAAAAGCCCGGTCGCTTTCTCATTGCAGGCCCGCACTGTCAGTGAATCGTCCAGGATGAGCGAGGCATCGCCTGACTGTTCGAAAACTGCGCGCCATAGTCGTTGTGATTCTTTCACAAATCTCCTGCCGCGGAGTATGAATTCAGAATTCCCGATATGTGTACAAGATACATTCAATCTTTCCGGCGGGGCAAGATGTTCAGGAGTGCGATTTATATTTTCGCAGGCGAATGGTCATGGTGGCTTTGCCCCAGAGGGGCCGAGGACAAGGCAAAAGTAAGATTCCCACTTTTACCTTTTTACTTGATCCGTGGTGGAGCCGCCGGGAAATGCAGGCCAAATCTCTCGCGCCCCGGAGGGGGGCCGGATCGAGACTCAATCCTGCGCCCTTCCAGGGCGCGAAGACGTGTTGGCGCATGTTCCGGTGGCTTTCACCGCCGGTTAATATCGGTTGCGCCTCCGGCGCAGATTCCTGTTGCTTGAATCCGACTGCTTTAATCTCAAACGCTCACTTCTTTGGGTGCGGAATTCAAAAGTCGGTCGCCTGATAATGTTTGCGACAATCTTGTAGAGAAGCACTCCCTGACGGTCGTGCTACTGACACATATAAGCGCCGCGTGTCAGTAGCCCAAGCGTGAGCGCGGGCTTAGATTAAGGCAGCTACCTGACCGACTTTAGAAAACTGCACCCACTTCTTTGTCTTCCTGCGCGAAAATCTGAATCGCGCCCGGCTCACTGTTTCCCCGCGACCCGATTTGGTATACCATCGATCCGCCATCTCATAAGCGGAGTCAGATGCCATCCACCGAACATCTGACCTCTGACATCTTCTTCCGAGGAGGGTGTTATGCGATTGAAAAACTCAGTATGTTTCCTTCTCGCTCTTCTGCTCATCGCGCCTGCCGCAACAGCGCAGCAGGAGGCAAATGTGTTCGATCCTTTCATAAACCGACTCAGCCAATCGCTTTCGCTCGATGCTGAACAGGTCGCGGCGCTCCGACGAATACTGGCCGAGCACTCGCAGAAAATACTCGAACTCCGCCGCCGCGCTCAATCCCAACCTTTCTCTCCTCAGCTTCAAATGGATGTCGAGCGCGAACAACAGGCCGTCCGCGAAGAGTTCTCCGCGCACCTCGGCGAAGAACAGAAGGCGAAACTCACTCCCGCCAACGCGCGATTGCCCATCCCCCTGCCGCCGCCTTTCACCGCAGTGCAGATTCCGCCGCGACCTCGCGCTCAACTCTCGCGGCCACTGGCTGAGTCTGAGCGCATGATTGAATCGGTGAGCAAAAACACGGCGCGGCTCACCCAGGACCAGATCATTCTGCACCTGATCGGTCGCGTAACATTCGGCCCGCGCCCCGGCGATGTGGAGAGAGTCCGCGAGGCGGGGATCAACAAGTTCCTCGAAGACCAGTTGCGCGCTCAAACCATAGACGATTCGGAACTCGAAGGGCGGCTCTCCGCGCTTGGCACTTTGAGGATGACTTCATCGGAACTCTACCAGTTTTATCCGCCGCCCAACGTCATCGATGAGCGCGCCAAACAGCCCAGCCCTCCTCCGGTATTTGGTCGCCCGCCTCAGATTTACGTAGAGATGGTTCAGCAGAAACTCGTCCGCGCCGTCTCTTCCAACCGTCAGCTTCAGGAAGTGATGACGGATTTCTGGTTCAACCACTTCAACGTCTTCGCGCAGAAGGAAGCCGTGCAGTGGATGACGACCAGCTATGAGCGCGATGTGATTCGCCCGCGCGCGCTGGGCCGATTTCGAGACCTGCTCGGCGCGGTGGCCGAAAGCCCGGCCATGCTTTTTTACCTCGACAACTGGCTCTCCGCCGCTCCCGACGCCCGCGAGCCGCGCCCTTCGATTGTCCGTCCTCCTGCGATGATGACGGAGCAGAATCCATCGATGATGATGAACCAGCAGCCACGCCCGCCTCAGCGCCGTCGGGACATAAACGAAAACTACGCCCGCGAGTTGATGGAACTTCACACTCTCGGAGTCGATGGCGGCTACACGCAAAAAGACGTTCAGGAAGTGGCGCGATGTTTTACGGGCTGGACTATTGACCGCCCGTTTCAGGGCGGAGGCTTCGTCTTTCGCCCCTGGATGCACGACGCGGGAATGAAGACCGTGCTTGGAGAGGTCATACCCGCAGGCGGAGGCATCGAAGACGGACGCCGAGTGATAGAAATACTTTCGCGTCATCCATCGACTGCGCGATTCATATCCAGGAAACTCTGCCAGCGTTTCGTGTCCGACTCCCCTTCGCCGCAGATGGTAGAGCGAATAGCGCGCGTTTTTCT
>CAZPQE010000319.1:0-8221 GCA_964588615.1 uncultured Clostridia bacterium
TCTGGCCTTTGCGCAGAAAGAAGAGAAGAAAGAGGAGAAGAAAAAGAAGACGGAGCCGTTCAAGGTCGAGCGACTGACTCAGGGCATGGGGCTTTATTTCATCGGGTCGGTTTCGCCTGACGGGAAGTCCGTTTTTCTGATAGCCAAAAAGCCTGACCACGCGCCGAATCTCTACGTGATGAACACGGCGGATTTTTCCATACGCCCGCCGCTGACCGATTTCAAGTGGGGTGTGACGGACCCGGCCTGGTCGGCGGATTCTCAATCGGTCGCCTTCGCGGGCAACGACGAGCAAGGGGGCTTTTCGGAAGTCTACATTCAGGAACTCAAATCGGGCCGCCTGCGTCGCATGACCTCCAACAGCTTCGCCGACAGACAGCCTGCCTTTTCGCCCGACGGCAAGCGGCTGTTTTTCACAACGGATGAAAGCCCTCTGCCTGACGCCGCTTTCGGCATACTTCATATCGCTGCTGTGCCGGTCGCAGGAGGCAAGAGCGAATACTTCACCGAAGACGAAACTTCATCGATCCTTCCCGCAGTTTCAGCCGACGGGAAAAGTCTTCTCCTTGTCAAAGTCGATGAGATGAGCGGAAGGCATTCGCTCTGGCAGTATGGCTTCGACGGCAAGGCGCAGCGCGATCTCACCGAAAGAAAATTCGCGCGAATTCATCGCTACATTCCGAGAATGGATTTTCTGGTTCTGTGCGCGCAGGAAGAGCCCGAACAGCAGGAGAACATCTACATGCTCGATCTCAAAACGCGCGAGATTCGTCCGCTGCCCGACTGGGATTCGGCCATGCGCACTCCCGCGCTTTCCCCCGACGGACGGCTGATAGCGTTCATCTCGCCCGCCGAAGAAGGCATTCATCTCTTCCTGTTCGATACTTCGACCGGAGAGATTCGACAACTCACCGAAAAAGGATTCAACAATCACTCTCCGGTTTTCATCTCCAACGACCGGATACTTTTCGGATCAGACCGCGACCGCCAGAGCGAAATCTATATGGTCAATCTCGCCGCGCCCGCCCAGGATGACAAGAAGAAAAAATAGGCTGACTGCCGCGAGGCAATCAGCCTGGAACGGATTGATGATGAAAATGCGAAGCGAGGAGAATTCCTCGCCCGCCTGTCGGAGGAGTCACAAAAAGCCAGCGTGCTCGAACTGAGAGCCAAGCACCGCGCGCGAGTCAACGTCGAGCCATTTGTCGAGCGCCTCGGCGTAGACGCTGCGAAAGTCGAGCGTGAATTTCATATTGCCCGCCTGATCCAGATCGGAAAGCGACGGCATCTCTCCCTTGATCCCTCCCCGCACCCTGTCGCCTATGATGAAGAGCGGCTCGACCGTGCCGTGATCGGTTCCGAGAGAGGCATTTTCTCTCGGTCTTCTTCCAAACTCAGACCACTCTATCATCAACACGCGGTCGGCGAGATTGTGCGCAGCCATGTCGTCGTAGAATGCCTTGACTGCCTGCGAGAAGTATCCCAGCAGTTGATGGTGCTGGCCCGCCAGTTTGTTGGGCTGGTTGTTTTCAAAAGCGATCTGCTGCGAGTGATGATCGAATCCGCCCATCTGAACATAGAGCAGACTGGCTTCAGGGATAGTGATGATTATCTGCGCCAGCATCTTCATTCCCGCCGCCAGCGGATTTCCCTCCGGGTACGTGACCGGAGATGAGTAATCAGCGATCGCGCCCTGCACCTGGTCTGCGCCGGCCACTGCGCCCACTCCCGTGCCTGCTATCGCGGCCATAAAGCTCTCGCTTGGAAAGCTCCGACCGTAGGTCGTGTTGAAAAGCGAGACCTGATTCTGGCGGTCTGAGGGGAACTGCGCGTCGGTCACGAATTGAAAAGCGTCGAAGTTCGATATCGATGGAATGACCACTTTTTCAGCAAACAGCGATTTGACAGGCACGCCTCCCACGCCTGCCGCAGGCAATCCCTTCTCGCCTGCAAGCTTGATGTCAGCGTATCTGCCCAGCCATCCGAGGCCCGATCCGCCGTTGGGATTTGCGGTGTGCCAGATGTCCATCGAAGTGAAGTGCGACAGGTTCGGATTTGGATAGCCCACGCCCTGAATGATCGCAACCCGCCCTGAGTCGTAGAGCGATTTGATTTCCTTGAGCGCCGGGTGCAGGCCGAACCGCGAAGAAACGACGGTCGAGTTGCCCGCGTCGTCCCTGAGTTCCGATTCAGTGAAATGGAGGTTAGGGCGATAGCTGTGATAAAGGCTGTCGGTGTAGGGTACGACCATGTTCAAGCCGTCGCTGCCGCCCTGAAGCTGGATGACCACCAGTATTTTTCGCTCGGCGGATTGCGCCTGCGCGCGACTTACGAGCGTGCTGGGCAATATGACTCCTGCAGCTACGAGGCCCGCGCTCTGTTTCAGAAACGTTCTTCTCGTCGGCATGTCTTTCCTCCCGGTCAGGCCATCTGGAATTCCGGCATTATCATAATCTGGTGAACCAGCCCGCGAATCTTCTTATCGATTGTTTCATCGCTCACAACCCAATCGATCTGCCTGCCCTGATCTGACGCCGTCAGGTAGTCTCTCAGCGCGTTGAGAGTTTTCTTATCGACCTTCAGCGGGCCGAGCACTTTGAGAAATTCCTTGACGGTTTTTTTAGTCGAAGATTTCGCGTACCTGCCGAGTCGTTCATTGGTGACATGAAATCCCGCCGCTTCTTCGTTTCGGGGCCTGTTGGTGGCAAGCTGGTTGGCGTAGTTGAAGCGATTGAGCATGGTGGCCGTGTTTATCCATCCGAGGTTGAGGTCCCAGCCCGCGACATCGGGCGGGTTCATCACGTCCATTCCCATGCCCTGCGACCATTGGGCGATAGTGTTATCCTGACGGCGGCGGTCTGAGCCGCCCGGAGAGTAGAGGCCGCCGATCATGCGGATCGCGCCGACGATGTATTCTGCCGGAGTCTTCACGATAGCGAACCTGGCCCGGGGGCTGAAGAACTCATCCGAAGTGAAGATCGCGCGGGCAAGTTCCTTGATCGAATGATCCTTCGTCATATAAACGCCGGCGAACTTGTCTATCGTGTTTCTGTCCTCGCTGGCTGGCGTTGTGGGGTAGACGAAGAAGTCGAAAAATTTCTTCACCAGATAACGCGCGGTTTCGCGCCGGGCAGAGAGGATCGAAATGATATCTTCGCCGCTGAAGTTGGCGACCTGCCCGTAGACGGTTTTCAATCCGTTGTCGTGCTCGGCTGCATTGACATAGAACTCGAACTGGTATGGGCCGCCGCCTCTCTGCTTTCTGGCTTTCCAGCCGGTGAAGGCGCGGGCTATTTCTTTCACATCCTGTTCGGTGTAATTTGGCTGACCGGTGACGACATCGTTGATGCCGCAGGTGAAAAGTTCCTGAAGCTCGCGTGCGAAGTTTTCGTTCGGGCTTCCGAGCACGTTGGTGATGTTGTCCAGCCAGACCAGCATGGCCGGGTCCTGAGAGACGCGGAGCAGCAGGTCGTCGAAGCGGGCTGTCGCGTACTGGCGAAGCGTGAGGTTCTGGACATACATCAGCGTGTCTTTGACTTTCGAAAAAGCGGTGGCGAAATGGTTATGCCAGAAGAGGGTCATCTTCTCTTCGAACTGGCGACGGGTGAGCGCCATTCGCGTATACCACCAGCGGCGCAGGTCATTGCGCCCGAACTTGGTCTTGTCTTCGGGGTCGGTGAAATCGAAGGTGGCGGCGATGAGTTGATCGAGCGCCGAGTTATCGATTGAAGAATAATCGAGTAGGAAATCGACTGCGCCTTCGCGACCGCGAGAAGCCAGAGAGTCGATTTCTTCGGGCGGGCCGCCGAAACCCATCCGACGAAGCAGATGAGCGGCCCCATCGTAATCCAGACTGGCCATGCTTTCCTCCCGGATGAATGACTGAACCTGCGAGTCGGAAAAGAAGAGACCGCCTCGCGCGCGATGCTTGTTCTTTTTCTTTGACAGGGGTGAGACTGAGCGCGAGGCGGAAAAGTCTGAAAAAAACAGAGAGCGTCAATCCACTGAATTATGACATCTGACAGCGATCATTTTCTGATGACCTGAGTGCCTGCGGGCCACTTGATTTTGAAGTCGCCAGCGGAGATTTTTGGATTGACTTCCAGATTGCTCAGAGTGAAGGTGGTCACGTCGCCGCTCTTTGCATCTATGGTCTCGCTTCTGACCGGAAGCCATGAAACCTGGCTGACCCACCACTTCATCTGTTTGATGGCTGATTGTCCCCTGGGCTTGAGCAGAAGCACGGAGGTGGCGACGCCGATGTTTTCGTCCTGAAGGTAGACGATTTCGTAGCGTTCTTTCATCTGCGCGGAGGTCAGACTGTAGGGGGTCGAGAAGAAAGCGAACTCCTGATTCTGCGACGCGAGGTTGCCGCGCGGAGTGATTATGACCTGCGGGATTCTGGGCTGGAAGAGCACGATCTCCGACGGATCGACGGACACCTGCTGGCCGTTGGTGTAGTTGATCCGCACCCAGTCGGATTGCCCCGCGTGCCTGAATATGAGCGTGCCTTTGTAGGTTTCCACCGCGCCTATCGCCACGATCTTTTTCTTCTGCTCGATGCCCGCTCGCAGAGTGGCGATACTTTTTGCGGCCTTCTGCATGCGGGCCAGTATTTCGTCGGCCTTGCCGTTGGCGGGCCGGGCGGCGATCGAAGCCGAAATCAGAGCGGTCAATAAAATGGTCAATAATACTCTCTTCATAATCATTCCTCTTGAAATGCACAGCCGTCGGCCAGACGGCTGATTCTTCAAATTATCATCAGGGAGTCAACTGTCTGGCCGACGGCTGTACCTGCTCATTCCTTCGTCCACACGATGTAAACGGGTTTTCCGGTCTCGTCCGTACACTGATTTATTCTTGCGATGCTGACCTCAGAGCCGTGCTTGCGTGAAAGAAATTCGGCTACTTTTGCTTCGACATCTCCCGAAGCGACTTCGCCCACATCCCTGGCATCGACGTAAAACGGGCGCGATGCCTGCTGGTCGGCCTGGCTCAAAGATCGGCTCTTGAACCACTGATTCGGGGTGAAGAAGATGAAAGCCAGAATAAGCACGCACATCACGTCGTACTGCCAGGTTCCCCGGTCGTAAGACCAGAAGAGCACTTTTTTCAGCGTCGAAAAAATTATCGTCATTGCCGGTTCTGCTTCGAGTGTACCACATGCCCGTCGCGCATCTCGATTATGCGATCAGCGCGCAGGGCTGCTTCCGGGTTGTGAGTTATCATCACTATGGTCTGGCCGAATTCGTTATTCAGCCCGCGAAGCATATCGAGCACGATCTGCGAGTTCTCGGTGTCGAGGTTGCCCGTAGGCTCATCGGCCAGCAGTATGGCCGGGCGATTGATTACGGCCCGCGCAAGCGCCACCCGCTGCTGCTCGCCGCCCGACATTTCCAGCGGCTTGTGATTTATCTTGTCTTCGAGCTTGAGCAGATGGAGCAGTTCGCGCCGTCGCGCAGAGTCGCCCCCGTTGGATTTGTTGTAGTGAATCCGCTCGGCGAGTTTGAGGTTTCCCTCAGCCGAAAGAGTCGGGAAGAGATTGAACCGCTGGAACACGAATCCGATCTTGCGGCGGCGCAGATCAGTCCGCTGGCCGTCGGTCATGGCGGTGAGGTCTTCGCCATCGATGATCACCCGCCCGGATGTGGGCCGGAGCATCCCTCCGACTATGTGCAGAAAAGTAGATTTGCCGCAGCCCGAAGGCCCCATGATGGCGACGTATTCGCCCGCGCCCACCTGAAGATCGACGCCGCGCAGGGCCGCCACGTCAACCTTTCCGACGTGGTAGACCATCTTGAGTTCGATAGTTTCGAGAACAGGTTTCATAAGCTGTCATCAGTCTTTCGTCCCTTGTATTTGCCGGCTAATGACATAAGACTACAGACTATTCATAACTGATCGCCTCGATAGCATCGAGGTTGGCCGCGCGCACTGCCGGGTAGAGCGCGCCCACAAGCCCGCACATCAATCCAAGCGCAGCGGCTATCAGAATCCACCTGGGCTGGAGATCGATCCTGAGTCGCGTCCCGGCTTCGATGAAGTATTTTCCCGCAAGCGAAATCACGAAGCCTGAGACCACTCCCAGCGCGCTTATGAGCGTGGCCTCTTTTTCTATGGCCCAGATGATGAATCCCTTCGACGCTCCGAGGCTCTTGAGTATTCCTATTTCGCGGGTGCGCTCGATGATCGTCGTGTACATCGCAAGCAGTATGACCAGCGTGCTGATGATGACAGACACCGAGACGACCACGTTGAGGAAAATATCTATTGCCAAGAGTCCCTGCGCGTAGAGCGCGGGGATTTCATCCGTGCGCACTACCCTCAGACTGGGATAGTATTTCAATATCTCGTCGCGCACGGAATCGGCCATCTCCGGGCGCTCGCACTTTACCATCAGGAACGAGCAGTTGTCAGCGATGTCGGCTCCGCCGGTGAGTTCCTGCATGGTGTAGAGAGGGATTTTGACGCGGGCCATCACCGAAGGCTCATAGATGCCCGTGACCGTAAACTCATTGTTCATCACCCTGATCCGGCTGCCGACTCTGATCGGCTTCCCTTCGGTGTCCTTGTTGACCTCTGCGTAGTAGCGGTCAACGATTGCCTCGAACTGAGGCCCCGATTGCCGGGAGTCGTCTATCGGGCGACCCTCGACCATGTGAATCCCTGCCGTCTGAGTCAGGCTTTGCCACTCTGCGCCATCGACGAATTCGAAGCCGATTCCGCCCACGCTCGTCTGCACCCAGAGCCCTATGGGCGTGACCGCTCTGACTCCCGCGATGGGAGGCTTGGGCGTGAGGTCAGGAAAATCCGCAGTGGGTTGAACGCCGTTCATTATCGCGTCAGCGTAGCGCCGGGGCATGCTAAGAGGGTTTGCGCCCGAAGCCAGATTGATGCTCTCCTGGGGATAGACCCTGAGTTCTGAATCGACGTTCATCTGGCGTTCAGCCGAGTCGCGGCTTATGCCGCGAGCCAGCCCGACGACCAGCACCACGAGTATGACTCCGAGGGCCACGCCCGCCATGCTGACGGCTGTGCGCAGCGGGCGTTGTTTGACATTGGAAACGACCAGGCTGTTCATTGATTGCGGATACCGGAATCGGGCTTTCGGCCAGGCATCGCCGAAGCCTTGCGCGGCTGGTCGAGATTGACTTCAGGCAGGCCGTCGGTGTTATCGAGTTCGAAGACCCTGCCTCCAAGCTCGCCGTTGACTTCGACCGAATCCATCTGAAGATCGATCTGGAGCCTGTAGCCGTCTTTGATTCGGTCGATGATTACGCGATCAGGCCACTGAAGCGAGGAGCCGGAGACCTTCTGCCATTTCTCATAAGTAATATCGCTTGCCAGCTTGCCCACCCCGTTCTCGAAGGTCTGCTGCCGGACGAGCGGCGTCCCGTTGCTGGTGCGGTCGAACCAGAATTTGCGGCGCAGGTAGAACTGCCCGTTGTCGTTTCGTTCCAGCACGTAGATGACGGAATAAGTGCGATTGATCAGTCGCTTCTTCTTGCCCGGCTCGTAGAGGTATTCCTCTTTATGCACTTCCTCGCGGAAAATCGCGGTGTGGTCATCCGAGGTGATGGGTTTGATGAGAAAAGAGTCGGTTATATGCTGAGGCCGCAGATTGGCCAGCCCGCCCGCCTCTTTGAGTTGAGAGTCGGTCTGCGACTTGAGTTCTTCAGGGTCGAGGCGGTCTATCGCCTTGAGGTTGGAGCCGAAGACGAATCTCCGTTTGCTCTCAGGCCGATAGATCGCCACCTTGAAGTCCCGCCCGTCGGTCACCATGTCGGCGACTTTGGCTCCGTAAAATGAGACGTACATTCGAATGTTCTCAGGCCGCTGAAGACGAAGCAGTCCGCTCGCTGAAGGATATTCATCGGCCTTGTTTCCCACTCCCGTGAAATAATTTCGGACGTAGATATCGGTCTGAGCGGAGAAGGTCTTGACTTCAGAATAGGCGTTTACACGTTTGAGCAGTTCCTCTGTTGAGATATCAGGGTTGACGGGCAGCAGTTCGGCTACGGTTACTTTTCGAATGCATCCGTTCGATAGGAGGGCGACTGCCGTTATCAAAAAAGCAAGAGATAAAGTCTTTCTCACGATCCGGCAAACTCCAAACTCATAGTGTCGCAAACAGAGGCCGCTGATAGTGTACAGGCAAAGAGAAAAGCTAACAAACGAGAGGAAGACTTGTCAACGAAGCCATCCTACGCCCGGCCAGCCG
>CAZPQE010000320.1:0-8215 GCA_964588615.1 uncultured Clostridia bacterium
GCGTTGAGCACAATATCGGCGCCGTCCGCGGCGAGCGCCCGAGCGATGGCGAGCCCGATGCCCGAGGTGGAGCCGGTGACCAGTGCAGTCTTGCCTTTGAGCATGGAGGTCCTCTTTGCGGGGTTGGTCTTCGACGGAGTGAACTTCTGGGTGGCGAATCTCGGCGGCAACACTTTGAGAAAGCTCAGGGCTTCGGACGGAACGAACCTCGGATCGTTCAGCGCGGGCAGCGGGCCTGTATCGCTGGCATTTGATGGCGTGAACATCTGGTCGGCCAGCTTTTTCGGCGCCACGATCACGAGGCACTGAAAGTTGAGGGGCGAAGGCTGGCTCGATCCTTTGAGAATGATTCATCCCCTTTACGGTTCAGCCAGCCCCAGCCCCGCCATCGCTCAGGAGGCATTCAAGTGGAAGAACATAAGCCGGAGAGAGAACGCGACCACTACATTCACCCGGACGCTTTCGGACAACCGGAAGAAAAGAGCATGGAGTGGGCGCCCTGAAGCGATGCGCCGCCTGAAAGCGGACAGAGAAAAACCGGAACAGAAATAATGCACTGCCGGGTTTGGCAGAGCAGACTAAAAGGAGACCAACAATGATTGCCAACTCACAAAAGATCGTCGACCTCATCAAGCGAGACCATCTGAGTCTCGCGGAAGTCCGCCGCCTGTTCGACCAGACAGGCTCCAGCCCCGTCAGCATACAGGATTGGGGAGCATCCTACAGCAGCCAGAGCGGAGAGATGAGCGAGTATTGCGAACTCGGTCAGAGCGCCGACGGTTCAGCTCTTGCCTCTGTCGGATTGCTTGCATACTCAAGCGACGGGAAGACGCTCTACTGCGCTCAGTACACTATCGGTTTCGACACGCCATACATATTCGCTTCGGCCAGCACCAGTCGGTTCGACCCTGACGATAACAGCGTGATTCTGGGCGTGTTGTTCGGCTCGACTATGGATGGAAAGAGCTTCTTCTATGAAGAGCAACTCACGGTAGTTCCTGCTCAGATAGAAGCGGGAGCGTAGCCGTCCATTTCCCTCCGGCTTCGCTTTACTCGATTTCTTTCAGGAGGATTTATGAAAAAGAATAGACGCATATTCGCATCACTCATCATCGCCATGCTCACGCTTCCCTGCATCGGGATGGCGCAGACTTCCACAGCTATCTCTCCGGTCGTGAGCCTGTCTCCGCCCCTCTTTCCCGTCGGTCAGCGTTCGCCTCTCTTCATAACAGTCACCAACGGCAATCCTTCGTCGAGCGCCAACATCGTCGCGGGCGATTCGTTTTCGTTCACCTTCGGCCCTGCCTCGGGGACGGCGCTGACTCTGGAAAGTCCGGCTCTGGTCAACTCTTCTTCGCTCAACCCCTCAGACTTCGCAGTGGGGATGACCGCCTCGAATCAATTGACTATCACCTATCAGGGATTGAGTCGACAGTTGAGACCAGGAGAGAGCTTCGCCATCAAAGTGAGCATCAACGCCCCCGCTTCGATGGGATCAGGAAGAGTCATCGCTCAGGGACCGGCAGCCAAAGGAGGAGGCCGCTACAACGACATCACGCCTGCAATCAACTCAATCTCTTTCGTTGATTTCCCTGTCGGGCCGAAAGGCGATAAAGGTGATAAGGGCGACACCGGATTGCAGGGCCCCAAAGGCGACAAGGGGGACACGGGCGCACAGGGAGAGCAAGGTCTTCAAGGGAATCAGGGGCCAAAGGGGGACAAAGGCGATAAAGGTGATAAAGGCGACAAGGGAGACCCTGGAGCGCCAGGATCTGCCGGCGGTCCCAACGCTTTGAGGCTGGCCACCCTGCGCTGGTATGAAGTCAATCAAAGCGGGGCCAGCATCGCCGTCGGAGCCTCCGTTTCTCTGCTGGGTATCACCTTCGACGGCGCGAACCTCTGGGTCACAACAAGTTCTCCTTTCAACATTATCAAGCTGCGAGCCAGCGATGGGGCCGTTCTCGCCACTTACTCCGGAAACGCAAACGGTATCAGAGGAATTGCGTTCGACGGAGCTAACATCTGGGTGGCAAACACAATCGCTGACAGCGTGACCAAGTTTCGCGCAAGCGACGGCGCCCTCCTTGGCACCTTTTCGGTGGGAGACAACCCTCACAGCATAATCTTCGACGGGGCGAATATCTGGGTGACGAATTTCAACAGCGACAATGTAACCAAGCTGCGCCCCAGCGACGGCTTCGTTCTCGGAACTTTCCCGGCCGGAGACGGGCCTGCCGGACTTGCCTTTGATGGAACAAACATCTGGGTGACCAACCGCAACACTGACACGGTGACCAGACTGAGCTCCGACGGCGCGAATCTCGGCGTTTTTACTGTGGGCCTCGGGCCGAGGAATATTGCCTTTGATGGTGAAAACATCTGGGTCACGGCGTCGGATATCGATTCAGAGGTGAAGCTGAGAGCGAGCGACGGGGCGACACTTGCGACAATCCCGGTCGGGCTGCTCCCGTCGGGCATTTTCTTTGACGGGACGAGCATCTGGGTGACGAACCAGTTGGATGACACCGTGACCAGACTGCGCGCCAGCGACGGGGTTGCTCTTGGAACCTTCCAGACGGGCGACTCGCCTTTCGCCATTGCCTCCGATGGATTGAACATCTTCGTGGCCAGCGCGCCGTTTCTCAACAAATTCTAGCTTGCAGGCACGCGGCTGCATTTCAACACGAGTAATCTACTCAGCCGCGCAGCGACGGAATGACCCGCCGTTACAGGCAGGCTCTAAAGGAAAAAAGAGAAATGAGCAGATCAATGAGTGAAGGAATAGTGTTGCTTTGCGGCAAGCTCGAAGCGCGGGCGGTGATTCTGCTCGTAGCAGCGGCTTTGCTGCTGTCATCGGTTCCGCCCTTCAGCGCGCGGGCAGCCGCAGGCGATCTTGATACGAGCTTTGACGCGGATGGGCGCGCGGTCACGGATTTCTTCGGCAATGATGATTTCGCATACGCCGTAGCCGTCCAATCGGATGGCCGTATTGTCGTCGCCGGAGATACTTTCGACCCTGACGCCGAAAGCTTTGACTTCGCGCTCGCCCGCTACAACACGGACGGCAGCCTCGATTCTTCCTTCGGCTCGGGGGGACGCGTCGCAACGGATTTCTTCGGCTTCGGTGATATTGCAAACGCTATTGCCGTTCAGAGCGACGGGCGTATTGTCGCCGCCGGAAATGGCCGCAGCGCCATTAGCGGGTTTGATGATTTCGCGCTCGCGCGCTACAACTCGAACGGCAGTCTCGATACGTCCTTTGATTCTGACGGCAAGGTCAACACTGATTTCTTTGGCAGCCTCGATCAAGCGAATGCCCTGGCCATTCAGTCGGACGGACGCATCGTTGTTGCCGGACAGTCCGTCAATTCCCCCGCAGCCGACTTCGCGCTTGCGCGCTACAACGCGGACGGCAGCCTCGATGCCTCTTTTGGCTCAGCGGGCAAGGTGACGACGGATTTCTTCGGCAATATCGACTCAGCCTTCGGCCTGACGATTCAGAGTGACAACCGCATCGTTGCTGCCGGAAGCGCCGACCCCGGCGCGGATACTAACGACTTCGCCCTCGCCCGCTACAACCCCGAAGGCGCGCTCGATTCTTCCTTCGGCTCCGCAGGCAAGATTACGACCGATTTCTCTGGGGGCTTTAACGAGGCGCGTTCCATAGCCATTCAGCCGGAAGGACGTATAGTCGTCGCCGGACTTGGATGCGAACCCGACGACGAGGCTTGCGACTTCGCCATTGCTCGCTACAACAACGACCTCTCGACCGTCTCTTTCGACTTCTGCCTTCAAGACGACAGCAACGGCAACCTGCTCCGGTTCAACTCCTCGACCGGAGATTATTTGTTCACCAACTGCGCGGGCCTTACCCTCGGCGGCAAAGGCTCTCTTACGAAGAAGGGCAGCGTCATCACCCTTCAGCACTACACGACTGATCGCAGAGTGCTGGCTCGCGTTGATCGCGCTATGAACCGGGGCAATGCGTCGGTTCAACTCTTGCCGCAGGGGAACACCTTCGGCATAACCGACCGCAACACGACTAACAACACCTGCACCTGCCGGTGAGAGAGCCGCCGGAAGGAATGGGTGGCTCTCGGAATGTCATTAATGGAGGCTTATGAACAGCATCAGAAGAATATTTGCGTATGTAATCAGCGTCGTCCTCACGCTGCCATGTGTAACGACGGCGCAGACCTCTTCAGCCATCACTCCAGTGGTGAGCATCTCTCCGCCCATCTTTCCAGTCGGCCAGCGTTCGTCTCTGTTCATCACCATAACGAACGGCAATCCGACTTCGACTGCAAGCATAGTGAACGGTGATTCGTTTTCGTTCACCTTCGGCCCTGCCTCGGGGACGGCGCTGACTCTGGAAAGTCCGGCTCTGGTCAACTCTTCTTCGCTCAACCCCTCAGACTTCGCAGTGGTGATGACGGCTGCAAATCAGGTGACGATCACTTATCAGGGAGCGAGCCGGCAGTTTCGAGCGGGAGAGAGCTTCGCAATCAAGCTGTCGCTCATGTCTCCCTCCTCGATGGGATCGGGGAGAGTCGTGGCACAGGGGCCAGCGTCCAAGAGCGGCGGGCGATTCAATGAAGTGATGCCCTCGATCAGTTCCATATCGTTCGTGGATTTTGCGACCGGGCCTAAGGGCGAGAAGGGCGAGAAGGGCGACACAGGCGAGAGAGGGCCGATGGGACTACAGGGGTCACAGGGCGAGAAAGGCGATACCGGATTGCAGGGGCCTAAGGGAGACAAGGGCGATAAGGGAGATACAGGAGCAGAAGGACAACAAGGCCCGATAGGGCCGCGAGGACCCGGCGGTATGCGCGGATTTCAGGCTTTCATCTCATCCGGGACATTCACCGTTCCTGAAGGAGTGACCGTCATCGCGGTCGAGATGTGGGGAGGAGGAGGAGGAGGAGGCAAATCAGGCACAGCTCTATTAGGTCTCGAATGCTTCTGCACCCTCGCAGGAGCCGCAGGAGGAGGGGGCGGCGCTGGAGGATACACGCGAGGCTTTATCAGTGTGACCCCCGGTCAGACGCTTCAGATCACAGTTGGCGCGGCGGGATCAGGCGGAACAGCGATCACCTCTGGTTCTGATGGGGGCGACTCCCGTATTTCAGATGCAGATGGAACAGTGCTTCTGTCGGCTGGCGGAGGAAAGCTCGGAGCGCGTGGTGGAAGCGGGGGCGGAAGCCCCGGAGCAGGCGGGGCAGGCGGAGCAGGCGATCAGAGCGCGGCCTATCTCAACGGCGACAGCGGAGAAGCAGGATCGAGCAGCGGAGGCGCAGGCGGCCAGCCTTATTTGAGCAGAGCGCGGGGAGGCGCAGGGGCCGGTCCCTCCACGACCCTGTTTGCCAGCAATCTCGGCAGCGGCGGCTCTCAGGGCTTCGTGCTGATCTCATACTGAGAAGACGCTCACGGCAATCTCGCGTCCGCCAAGGGTGAAGCAACACGGCTCGGCTGTTTACCAAAAGGAGACAAGACATCAGGAACAAAGGGAAAGGGTCGCTCATCGACAGGTTCAGAATTGTAATTTCTCTCGCTGCGGCAGTGTTGCTGCTGTCGGCGACTCTTCCACCCGGCTCGCGGGCAGCCGCAGGCGATCTTGATACGAGTTTCGACACTGATGGCAAAGCGACAACAGATTTCTTCGGCGCTGACGACCTGGCTTATGCCGTAGCGATAGAGGCCGATGGCCGGGTGGTCGTGGCCGGACAGGCCCGAAACCCTGTAAACGGAAATATCGACTTCGCGCTCGCGCGCTACAACGCTGACGGCGCGCTCGATTCCTCCTTCGGCCAGTCAGGCAGGATAACGACGGATTTTCTGGGAGGCATCGACGATGCGCGCGCCTCGGCAATTCAGCCCGATAGTAAGGTCGTGGTCGCCGGATTCAAGTGAAGGGTGAAGGGTGAAACCACAGGAAAGGAGTTTTCACTCTTCACTCTTCTTACTTCACCCTTCATTGACCCATGCTCTTCTTCATCTTCGTTACGGAGCAGGCGCGTATCTGACTTTCAGATACAGGGTGCATTGCACGACTGGCTCTACGCCCGCCTGGTTGATTACGGAATCGAATTCGCCGACACTGAGAGGGCTGAAATAAAAAGTGGCGGTCTTGCGTTCCTGCAGGACGTTGGCATTGGAGCGATAGTAATCCACCTTGCCCGTTTCATAAGCGGTGTAGGAGGCGTACATATCTGAAGGAAAGAGGGCGTTGTATTTTTCCTGAAAGACCGCCTGCGCGCGCAGCCTGACGCCCAGCAATCGGGCGTAGCTCTCTTCTTTCTTCTTGATGACGCGGGCCGCTTCTTCCATCAACCGGTCTCGCGCCGAGTTCATATCGCTTATGACGTAATCGACTTTGATCAGATCGAAGATGCCCGCTCTGGTCGCCGCCGCCAGCATGCGATCCAGAAGCGATTTGTCTTTGTAGCGCACAGCGACGTTTTTTTTCACCTCGAAGCCCGACAGCTTTTCTATGACCGCCCCTCCCGACGCGCTATAGTCATAGACAGGGTTTTGGGCGACGAAATCGATGAACGCATCCTGGCCTCTTATGCCCATCGCTTCGAGAGCGGCTGAGAACTGCTTCAACTGCGCGTCCAGTTTTTGATTCGCGTCGGCGATGTTAGGGCCTTCCTGAACGAGTCCGAACACGGCTATGTACTCGTCGGCTTTCACGTTCATCAGCACGTTGGCCTCGATGTAGTAAGCGGCGACAGAATCCTTCGCCTCGATGGTTGTCAGGTTGCCTGTCGTCGCGCCGCTCGTCTTGCGCCCGGTCTTGCCATAGACGCTCGCCCCTGATTCCTGCGCGACGGCGACGGAAGCAGAGACCGAGATTATCACTGCGAGAAGCAAAACTTTTTTCATCACATTCACCTCTGTTCTGAAGTCGGAGACCGAAATAAACACACCGGAATCATCGCAAACCAATGTGTTCGCTCAATGGCATGATTTGGGGGGATTCTATATCAGTCGCGGTCGCCTGACATCAGAAGAACCTGATGGCCGCTCATGGCAGAAAGCTGTTCTTCCGCATGCCGGCGAAGTTCGCCCAGCCCCATCCGCATTAACTCATCGATTCCGTAAGCGGGCAACAGCCGCTTTACGACTTCGTAGCCCAGCAGGTAGCCCCCGCGCGAGATGGAGTCTTCATCTTCGATCTTCGAAAACCATAGCCCGTACTCTTCAGGAGGCGCGGCGGCGCGAATCAGATCGAGGTAGCGGCGCGAGTTCTCGGCGAGTTCCTGCTGCTGCGCGGCCATCTCTTCCTGGGAAAAATTCAGGTACAACTCGCGCGGCTGGCCGAGGTAAGCCATTTCAGAGGCGGCAACCGCCAATCCTTCGATCATCAATCGCGCGTGCGCCGTTCTGATGTCATACCAGTCGGGCTGTTGCAGCAGAAAGTCGAAGTGATAGAGATGGAAAAATTCATGAATGATCGTGACCCGGATTTGCTCAGGTCTGTAGCCTGCAAGCACATCGGCTCCCAGACACAGCGTATCGGGAAGTCCCAGGTCGTTGCCCACCGCCCGCACCGAGCCGTCGAACTGAAGCAGGCTCAGGCCGAAATAAATATCGGTCGATTGCCGGTAGTCGCGCAAGGGAAGCGGCTGACGGAACAGCACTATCGCATCGATTATGGGATTAGAACTGATGTCTGACAACGTGGAGTTGAGTTGTTTGATCGCTGCAACTCGGTCAGGCGCTTCTTTGAGGAAGCGATTGAGCAGGGCGAGTCGCTCTTCTCTTGTAGCGTTGCGATAAACGGCGCGTTCGAAATAATCCCGATGACGGCTCTCGACCATCGCGCGAAACAATCGTCGTTGCACTCGGAGTGGCTTTCCTTCGGCCTTGTCCCAGAAGGCTAGAAAATCATCGCAGACGTTTATAATGCGGTGGCCATTGAGCAGCGTTTCAATCGGATTGCGCTCGGCTGCTCGCGCCGTCGCAAACAGGCCAGAGAAGAAAACGAGCGCGAAAGTGAAGGCGAACCGCTTGAATCTCATACCTCCGACTCCTTCCGGGCGATTATACCAGCCGGGTGTTGACCTTGCTACACCAAAGAACGGGCAGGTTGCAGAAAGTTTGCAGACTTCGCAGACGATTTGTCGGCAGGCGACGGAGACGATATATTAAACAGCCTGAAAGGAAAGTGTGAAGAGTTAAGTAAGAAGGGTGAAATCGGAGCCGGAGTTCC
>CAZPQE010000321.1:0-1963 GCA_964588615.1 uncultured Clostridia bacterium
GCGCGCACGCGGTGACGTTCACTTTTTCCTCTGAATTTTTGCGTGCGAGCTCGGCGAGCTCGCGCCGATTTTTGAATTTTTGAGATACGTGAGGTTCTCTTCACCGCCGAGGCGCAGAGAACGCAGAGACAACGCAGAGATCAATGCAGGATCTTTCGATAATTCAGAAAACCTATGATCTGATCAAATGGTACGTCCCGATACTCAATCGCCTTCCGCGCGATCACAAGTTCATGCTTGGAGACAGGATCGTATCAGGACTTTATGACCTGCTCGAAGGATTGATACTTGCTCGGTTTGCGGAAAAGAAACTTGCTCGTTTGCACGCGCTCAATGGAAGGCTCGATGTCCTGCGCTATCAGACAAGACTCCTGATGGATTTCGATCTCATCGCCTCCAAACGGTATCAGTACGCCGGAGAGATGATAAACGAAATAGGAGTTGAGCTCGGCGGCTGGATCAAACAACAAAGGAAAGCTCCTTGAAACGCTACGGCAATCTCTGGCCTCAGATAATCGAATTCTCCAATCTGCTTTCATCCGCGCGAAAGGCCCAGCGCGGAAAGCGATTTCGCGAGAATGTTCTGTCGTTCAACTACGGACTTGAACGAGAGCTTCTGAAGCTGCACGACGAGCTTGTCTCGAAAACATACCTTCCGGGAGCGTATCGCACCTTTCAGATAGTGGAGCCGAAGAAGCGTATGATCTCCGCTGCGCCTTACCGCGACCGAGTTGTTCATCACGCGCTGTGCAATGTGATTGCTCCTATCTTTGAGCGAACCTTCATATCCGATTCTTATGCCAATCGTGTTGGCTTCGGAACGCATCGCGCCCTGCGGCGATTTACTCACTTTGCGCGATCAAGTCGCTATGCGCTTCAATGCGACGTAAGAAAATACTTCCCCAGCATCGACCACGAAATTCTCAAGGCTATCGTGCGGCGCAAGATAAAATGCCGGGAAACTTTGTGGCTCATCGACACGATAATTGACGCGAGCAACGAGCAGGAGCAGGTCGAAGAGTATTTTCCGGGGGACGATATCTTTTCGCCGTTCGAACGCAGGCGGGGACTTCCCATAGGAAACCTGACCAGTCAGTTCCTCGCCAATGTTTACCTCAACGGATTCGATCACTTCGTCAAGGAGCAACTCAAAGCCGAAAAATACATCCGCTATGTCGATGACTTCGCGCTCCTGAGCGATGACCGCAGGTTTCTTGAGGAGGCGAGACTGGCGGTTGAATATCATCTTGCCGGATTGAGGCTGAAGATTCATCCGGTGAAAAGCCAGTTGTTCGAGACGCGAAAGGGAGCGAATTTTCTGGGCTTTCGCGTATTGCCGGACCGGATTCGCGTCCGGGCCGAAAACCTGCGACGCGCCAGAAGGCGATTGAGACGATTGCAGGCAAGCTATCGAAGGAACGAAGTCGGATTTGAGAAAGTGACACACTCGATGCAGAGTTGGATCGCGCATCTTGAGCACGGCGATACGTGGCAGTTGCGCGAAAGGATATTCTCGTCTCTCGTGTTTGCGAGAGGGTGAATGCGGGGTGCGCCACTCCGGGTGTTGCGCGGCGGGTCGTGGAACAACAATGGAAGGAACTGCCGCGCCGCCAACCGCAACAATAATAGGCCGGGCGACCGCAACAACAATAATGGCTTTCGTGTTGTTGTAGTAGTGCGAGCTCTTCGATGCCTGAACCGGCTGGTGGGAACCTGTCGGGCGCGCGAAGGGAAGAGTCCAGAGCGCGCTCCGGCGATGAGGGCGACTTCATCCGAAAACAAAGCGACTTGGGGCGGCCTGGTAGATTGTCTGTCGAAGGGTCGCCCTGAGAGAGCGTTTTGAAAATCGCGTATCAATCCCCCCAACGGAAGTTGGGGGATCATTCACTTCCAACCCAACCGGATGTCTGACGTTTCCCCAAAATCCCCCCAACGGAAGTTGGGGGATTGTTCACTTCCAACC
>CAZPQE010000321.1:2063-8209 GCA_964588615.1 uncultured Clostridia bacterium
GTCTGACGTTTCCCCAAAATCCCCCCAACGGAAGTTGGGGGATTGTTCACTTCCAGCCTATTGGCGCTCGCTCAACCAGGATTTTATAAGGGCTGTCGTGTACTGTCCCCGTGTTCCTCCGTAAGCTGAAGCCTGCCAGAGTTGCTCCACTTTGGCTTCTGCCAATGACTGCGGATAATTCCTGCTTGTGAAGTGCTGTCCGTTGTTCAACAGAGCCAGCGCGCAATCGGCAATGCTCCGATTCGGCGTGGTTCTGACGAGCAAATGCGCGTGATCCGGCAATATGGTCATCTGATCTATGGCGAACCTGTGTTTCGCCGCCACCTTCAACCAGTAATCAGCCAGCGCCGCGCTCACCCCTGAACTCAAGACGCTGCGCCGATATCGAGTGGCGAAGACCAGATGGTGATTCAAGTCGAAGCTCGCGTGCTGCGCTGTCAGCAGCACAGGAGTCGCAGCGCGATAACGGTAGACAGGCGGTTTCAGACGCGCCGCATAGCCGTGATGCTCCGATTGTCGGAGCAGGTATTCTTTGACGACATCCAGCCGAACGCGCCCGACACTGCGCGCCAGGTAGCCGCGCGCCCACACCGGGGCAGCTAATCCCAACTGCGCTCCGCACACGCGCGCAGTGTTGGACTTGATTGTTTGGATAGCGGCGGAGATCGTTTGTTCCGGGCGCAAACTGAGCAAACAGCGGAGATGATCAGGAAAAGGCTGGCTTTCCAGCAGGTGGTAATCGTGGCGTTGACAGATTTCAGTCAGCGCGCCGGTCAACGCCTCAGCCTGATGCGCCTCTGCAAAGCAGACACGACGGCGGTGCGTGCGAAAACATAAGTAGTAGTGAAGCTGATAAGCCCAATTCAATTCTGTGAAAGGGGCGGGTTGCATGAGGCAAGAATAAATTCAGCAGCCAGAAGAAACAAGTCGCTGTAGGTTGGAATTGAACGATCCCCCAACTGCCGTTGGGGGGATTCGGAGTGATGGTCTGTTCGGTGTAGGTTGGAATTGAACGATCCCCCAACTGCCGTTGGGGGGATTCGGAGTGATAGTCTGTTCGGCGTAGGTTGGAATTGAACGATCCCCCAACTGCCGTTGGGGGGATTCGGAGTGATGGTCTGTTCGGCGTAGGTTGGAATTGAACGATCCCCCAACGGCAGTTGGGGGGATTACGACCGGCTTTTGAAAACCGCGCCTCGATGGCTCTTAGGCTTGAGTAGCTCTGCGCCGGCTCGAACTGCGCTTCGGCAAACTCCCTGGGGCAGCGCGACGACAGATGGAATGCTTCACCATCGAGAGGGCGGAAGCGTTGTGCGAATCGCTGCCCGATTTCAAGACCAGAGATGATCTGACCCGATGGCTTGAACGACACGCGACCAGTCGCCGCAGGAAAGCGTGAGGACAGACACTTTTCACGGTCAGGCTTTCTCAACCTCGACTTTTCTGTATATGTCGCTCAGGGATAAATCACAGCTTATGGAAGTCAGATGGATTGTAGTTTCTATGCTGTTGGTTTCGGAAAGCAACCACTGATTGCCGGCCTGCCGGGCGTATCGCCTATTTCCTGCTCAACGATCTAAGCCGTCTCAGGAATCGCCATGCTTGCCACCATCGCTTAAAACAAGTATCTTTCTTGCGCGATGGAGCCGGATCAGTTTCCTACAGATGACAGATCGAATGCGACCGATGATCTCGGCGAACTCGAAGTGCTAGTGCGCCGCTCAGACGAAGACCTCGCCCTCTTCGACTCCCAGCGCATAGTCGATGCTCTCGTCCGCGAAGCCAACATCGATGAAGACCTCGCCGCCCAGATAGGCAAAGAGATAAAACAGTTCATCCACAAACTCGGACTCAAGGCCCTGAGCTCTTCTCTCATACGAGGACTTGTCGACGCCAAACTCCTCGAACTCGGCCTCGAAGAAGCTCATCACTGGCACACTCGTCTGGGCGTTCCGTTCTTCGACGTAGACCGCATGATGCACAGCCCGCTCCGCGAATCTTCTTCGCAGCCCTGCGGCCCGGAGGGCACTTCGCTGATGCTGGCCGAAGCCATCAAGCGGGAGTACGCAATCATAAATGTCTTTTCAGACCAGATCGCGCACGCACATCTTGTCGGCGATATTCATATAAGCGCCATCGGGTCGGTCGACCGCCCGCACAGCCTCATCTCCACCGTCGATCACATCAAGCAGTTCGGCATCACTCTGCCGCAGGGGTTTGCAAACTCGCGGCCCGCCCGAAGAGCCGAAGTGCTGGTCGCTCACATCGTGAAACTGTCGGCTGCTCTGCAAGGCTATCTCTCCGGGCCTGTTGTGTGGGATTCGCTCAACTTCGCCATCGCTCCTTTTCTCGCCGGCCTCGATGACCGGACAGTGAAGCAACTGGCGCAGACTCTCGTCTTCGAATTCTCAGCCCCGGCTGTCGCGCGGGGCGGGCAGGTGATACTCGCCGACCTGCATCTCGACTGGGACGCGCCCGCTTACCTCAAGACTCGTCAGGCCATAGGCGCGGGCGGGCAGAAGATCGAAAAGACCTACGGCGAATTCACCGACCAGGCTCATCGCTTTCTGCAATCGCTCCTCGAAGTCTACATCGAAGGCGACGGGCAGAGGCGCGCCTTCACCACTCCGAGGCTTGTCTTACACATCAATCGCCACTTCAACGAGGTGGCCGGTTATCGCGGAGTGCTTGAGCTTGCCAGCCGACTGGCAATCGAGCGGGGCGGGCTTACTGTCGCCTTCGATCGTGACGACGAGGGCGCATTTTTCCGCCGCTACGGGATCGAGGATGAAAAGGGAGTCGCGCGAACCGAAAGCCACGCTCTGCGGTCTGCGCAGTTTCAGGTAGTGGCTTTGAATCTGCCGCGCGTGGGATACCTGGCGGGCGGCAGCCAGGTGAAAGTCTTCGAAGAACTCACCCGACTGATGGAGACTGCCGCGCAGGCTCATCTTGAAAAGAGAGTGTTTCTCGAAAAGCTACTGGCGCTCGGAGACCGGGGGCCGCTTGCTGCGCTGACCACGCGGGCTAGCGGCGCTCAGTTCCTCAAGCTCAGTTGGGCGACTCACTCAATAAGCATCGTGGGACTCAACGAACTGGCGCGAGGGGTGATAGGAAGCGATCTCGACGGCTCGCAGGAGGCGATGGATTTCGGGATCAAGGTGCTGACTCACATCAGGCACGAAGCCGAGCGATTGACCAACAAGCACAAAGTGAAATTCCTGCTGGGCGGGCAGTCGGGAAGCGGAGTCGCGTACCGATTTGCAAGGCTCGACCTGAGATTCTTCGGAGAGATTGCCGAGAAAGTCGTGTGCGGAGATGCGGCTGCGGACGCTGCCTACTACACGGACGGAGCTCGCCTCTGCGCCGCAAGCCACGCTACAGTACACGACCGTGTGAGAATGGAAGGCTCGTTTCACGAATTCGGATTCATCGGGGCCGCCACCGAAGTATGGATAGGAGAAGACGCGCCGCACACTGAGGATGTGGGCCGGTTAATCTCGCAGGCGTTTTATCAATCGCCCTGCGCGGGGCTGCTCTTCTGCCCTGAGTTCATAGTCTGTTCGGCCTGCGGCGAGACCTCGCCCGGATTGCTGCGCATGTGCCCGACATGCGGCTCTGATCGCATCGATGGACTCGCTTTTGCGGGAGACCGATACGGATTGATCTCAGCCTGGGACGCCTCGCGCCTGATAGAACTCCGCGACCGGCGAAGAGTGACCGGAGCCGAGATTGGGTTGAGCGGGTGAAGGGGAGCAGGGGAGTAGGGGAGTAGGGGAGTAGGGGTGAAGAGGTGAGGAGGTGATGATCGATATACCGACCACTGACCACTGACCACCGACCACTGACCACTGACCACTGACCACTGACCACTGACCACTGACCACTGACCACTGTTTTGAGAATATGCCATCAGCGAAGACCCACGATCTGGTGACAGTGCTGCTCGCGCCGCCCGTTGCGCTGTTTGCGTACTACTTCACTGGCGACTGGGCGGTGACTGTGATAGCGACCTCGACGATGATATTCGGCGGGCTGATGTTCGGGCCTGATCTCGATATTCAGAGCCGGCAGTATACTCGCTGGGGGCCGTTTCGATTTTTGTGGTGGCCTTATAAAGTCATCCTTCCCCATCGCTCGTGGCTCTCGCACAGCATACTGTTCGGCACGCTGATTCGCGTGGTTTATTTCCTCGCGGTGATCACGCTGCTGACGGCTCTGGCCTTGTATGTGCGCGACGTTTATATGAACGATCACGAGTGGGGCGCGACTGAAGTCAAAGGGGCGTTTAGCAGAGTGTGGGAGATACTGGCTCCGATCAGAAGAAGCTATCTTGTCGCGGCTTTCGTCGGATTGTGGGTCGGGGCTTCATCTCATACAGTCACCGACGTGCTGGGGTCGTTTTTCAAGAGCGTGCGGAAATCAATCTGACCCGCCTGATTTTTCTGCGACCTTTTCTCTTATCGGGACACCAACACTTCGAGAGACAGGATTTGATAATTGTAAAAATGTTGTAAAACGGCTGTCGATCTCGAACTTTCCGAATGAGCGGTCGTTAGAAGCGACTATCAGTGAATGCTCATTAGACTTACCGATAAGGAGAAGACGATGCGCAGCATAAGGAGATCAGGCAATTTAATGGCGATAGCGTTCCTGGCGCTGAGTTTCGCTTCCGTTTCCATGGCGATGAACGCTTCAGGGTTCGATTTCAAATCGAGGGGCGAAGCCCTCATCAGCGTGTGGGATGAGGTGGCTGGGTTGTTCGCCTTCGGGTCGCGCTCGGTCAGCGCCAATGAGCTTGCGATGTTCAGCGCCCCGACCGATCCGCTGTGCCCCGAATTCGATCTGCCGGGCCACGAGTCTTTCGCCTTGGTTCGCTACGCGGAAAAGGGCGAGGCTTCGCCCGCCAGCATGCGATGCCGCCAAAAGGCCCCGCCTGTCGCAGCCGGGAAAGGAAGGGCGATTAGGGTTGCTCGCAGAGCGGAGTTGCCCAGGCAGAGGATCGATATTGCGAAAATGATAATGGCCGAGTACTCCAGCGGGATCGAGGAATTAAGCAGCCAGGCAAGAGAACTGGCTCGTTATCGCATATTTCTCAAAAGGGCCATGCGGGTGAGAGCGGCGGTCGAGACCCAGAGAGATGTCGCGCAAACATTTCCGGTGCTGGTCATCGACCGGGCGCCGGGCGACGAGCGCCGAATCGAGGTGCGAGGCTTTCGCCCTCTGAAACAATCAGTCACTATGGCCCCCGCAATCAGAAAGTGCGAATCCTAAACGCCGAAGGGATGAGCGAAGGCGCGAAGCGGTGAAAACGGTTCACCGCCTCGCGCCTTATTCTTTTGCGCCGCAGGTTTCAGAAAGCTTCGTACCCTTCGGGCGCAATTATCAGGAGCATAGTCCCTCCGAGAGTGTAGAGGTTTTCGTCCGCGCTTCCCGGCGGGGAGCAGATATAATCGCCTGCGCCGAACGACTGGCCGTTGATGTGCCAGTCTCCTTCGAGCACATAACATTCTTCGACCCCCAGATGACGATGACTTTCGATTACTGCGCCCGGTTCGATTCGGTAAAGCGTCGTCACCGTGCCTCTGGTTTCATCGGCGAACAATCTTTTGGTGAACACGCCTGGGACCGACTCGGTCCATCCGCCTTCATTTTTGCGAATGATGAGAGAACGAGGCGCGGGCCGGGCCGCCGCTTTCGATTGGGAGGCGTAATCGAGCAAATCGGAGAGAACGCCTGCCGGAGGCTTTTTCGAGGGAGCGGCGAAAGAGAGATAGGCAACTACCTTCTCGAACGAGCGAAGCTCAGAAAGGCAGTCGAGGTCTTTTTCGGCGAGGCGATCTTCGAGGCGGGAAGCCTCCTGCTGACTGAGGGCTCCGAGGGCGTACATCGCCGCCTGTCCGCTGATTTCTTCTTTGACCGGTCGCTTCATCTCCATCCCTCTGCCGCAGGATTGAGCGCATCGCGCAATTTAATCATGGCCAGCCTTATGCGGGTCTTGACCGTGCCGAGGGGTTGACGGAGTCTCAGGGCGATCTGGCTGTGGCTCAGGCCCGAATAAAAAGCCATCTCTATGGCCTCTCGCTGATCGAGGGGAAGAGAGTCGAGAGCCTTTCTGACCAGTTTTCGCCGCTCGGAAATGAAGGCCG
>CAZPQE010000322.1:0-8192 GCA_964588615.1 uncultured Clostridia bacterium
AAGCTCCACCCCTGGACTCCGTAGGCGGCGGGCCAGTCTGAAAAACTGGCGCGATGATGCTGGTCGAGTCGAGTTCCGAGGGCGACCTGATTGTTTTGAATGATGACTACCAGAGGAAGCCGCTCGACGGCAGCCAGATTCATCGCTTCGTGGAATACTCCCGTCTTGGTCGAGCCGTCTCCCACCCAGATCAGCGCGACCCGATTCTCTCTTTTCAGTTTGAAGGAGAGGGCGACCCCGGCTGCGACTCCCGTCATTTCGCCCAGATGGCTGATGGGGGCCAGCACTCCGTGAGCGAAATCGCCTATGTGAAGGTCTCTTCCGCGAGTGGGCGAGTCGGCGGTTCCCAGATAGCCTCGCAGCATATCGGCCAGGCTCATTCCCATTTCATGGCAGGCTCCGGCGTTGCGAATCATTGGCGCGACTACATCACACGAGCGGTCGAGCGCATGCACGGGGCCAATGGTGGCGGCTTCTTCGCCCGTTCCCAGCCATGCTTTCGAGATAACCCCCTGCATGACCCATCGCTTGAGCGCGATGTCGTGGAGGCGATTGCGGAGCATGCCTTCATAGAGGGCCAGCAGTTGTCGGGCGTCGAGCGCGTCTATGATCGCACGGCGTCGGGGGTCGGCTTCGATGGTCTGACGAAATCGCTCGACCTCCTGATGGTCGGCCTGCCACGCGATGTATTCGGGCGGGTCGAATGCCGGATAGCGAATCATTCCTTTGCCTCGATCTCTTTCACAGGGCCGAGCGAACTTTTCTGCTCGGCGAAAAAGATTTCGACTTCATCCCCGACCGCTGCTTCCAGAGCCTCAGCCGCTCCGGGCGAAAGCCCTATGTCGAGGCCGGTCTTTTCGTGCGGGCCGTAATCGACGGCGCGCACGACTGCCCGTTTGCCGTTTGCAGAATTTATCACCAGCAGTTTCTTGTTGGCCCACCACCGCTTTCCTTCTTCGGGAGTCATGTGATTGATGCGATAGTTCCACCTCATCGAGCAATAGAAGCTCCTGGCGTCGAGGCTGCGCACCCGTTCGCAGGTGAAGTGGCGTCCGATGGGGAGAGCGACCTTGTCGTCGGGTTTGATCGAACGGTCTTTGGGGCCGCCGAAGACAGCCACCTTGCCGCGATTGGCGGGCAGCAGAGAATCATCCATTCCGCTCTCAGGTCGAGGAGTGGAAACGACAGGCTCAGGCGGTTGAACCGGTTCGGGTTCCGGCGCGGCGACTTCAGATGGTTCGACTTTCGCTTCTTCCACCGCGCTGACAGATGAGTCAGGTTCGACCGGTTTGGTTTTTCGCTTCGTCGGCGCGGGCTTTGCAGCGGCGGGCTTTTTTGCGGCGGGCTTTTTCGCTGCGCTGGCTTTCGCTGTAGTTCTGGTTTCGTCTTCTTTCGTCGCCCTCTTGTCTGAACCGGCTTTTGCCATACCATCTCCTTTTGAGTCGAGTCGCGGGTCGCAGCCGCAGAGTTCAATTATACATGTTCAAACCGATACGTCACGCCAGCCTGAGATCAAAGCGCGGCGATGTTGCAACTCTCCACAGGTGTGAAAAATTTGCCCTGTCCTGTGGGGCGATCAGGTAAACGCTTCTTCGGTTTCCTTCAAAAACACGTCGTAACTGTTGACAATCGAATCATCCTCAACGGTACGCCAGTTGCTTTTGAAAAGGATGTGGAGAGAAGATCGAAGGCCCCATCAGGGTCATCGAGTTTGCTCAATGAAATGTTGTACTACGCTGTCATTTGAAATGGCCGGATCGGGTGGCGGCAGGCTGCGATTTTCAAAAAGCGGCTTCCGAACCTGTGGAACAGGATTCCACAAACTGTCACCGATCTGTCCGGTTCTGCGCCTGCGTTGAACGGCCCACCCTCAGCAATGCGCGCGCGGACATTTCACCGATAAAGGCACACCAGGAGTGATCCTGGGTCGCAAAGCCAAGGTCTTTGAAAGGTAAAAGGTAAAAGGTAAAAGGCAGAAGATTGAAGAAGAGGTCTTGCCTTTTTACTTTTTCCATTTGCCTTTCAGAGAATGACTGGCTGCCGAAGTGGGATGAGATCGCCCCGTAGTTCCATCTCACAACCCGATAGAAAGCCCTTAACCGTCGGCTCCGCTTCACAACGGAAGCCCGCGTAACCGTGATGTTGCAGCTTCGCAGGATAGCCCCTGACGAGGCACGGGGATTATGAGATGGGAATTCGCAGGATATCGATCACTTTTTTCGCTTGTTTGACAATAATGCTGGCCGTCAATGTGAGCCAGGCGTTCAGCAAATCAATCTATGTTTCCACTTCAGGAAACGATTCCAATGCAGGCACGGAATCTTCTCCCGTCGCCACTCCTTCACAGGCTTTGCAACTTGCCGCCTCCGGCGACACCATTTATCTGAGAGGCGGAGTTTACAACCTGACCCGCTTTCTGTGGGTCGCAGTGTCGAATATCACCATAGCTTCATATCCGGGCGAGTCGGCCAAAGTGGTCGGCGGGACGGCAGACGCGAGCGGCAATCCTACCAGCATATTCGTCATCGTCGCCAACAACGTCACCCTCTCCGACCTGGAGATTCAGGGCGGCTCTTACTACGGCATCAAGATCGATATAGATACCGCGACCTCGACCTCCGGCGTCACCATCCGTCGCTGCTATGTCCATCACACCGGGCGCGACTCCTTCAAAACCTTCAACGCTGACTCGCTGGTGATCGAAGATTGCGAGATAGGCCCTTCGGGCGTGCGCGATTCGTCAAACGCCGAGGGAATAGATTCGATAGGTTCAATCGGCGTGACCATCCGTCGCAACTATGTTCACGACACCGCGACCACAGGGATTTATATCAAGGGCGGCGCGCGCAACGGCATAGTCGAGCAGAACCGGGTCGTCAACACCGGCCACGCCGGCATTCTGCTCGGTCAGGACACCGACCTCTACTACATGCGCGACAGTTCGCAGTATGAAGCGGTCAACTGTCTGGCGCGCAACAACGTGATCATCAATGCAGGGGCGGCAGGCATGGGAACTTATTCGGGCGACAACGTCCGCTTCGAAAACAATACTTTGTATGACGTGGCCAAAACCTACAACGGCGGATTGTACGTGGCCATGAACAGCCGAGACGTTCCGGCCCGCAACGTGACCTTCAAAAACAACATCGTCGTCTGCACCGGCAGCCGGCCAGTCGTCTCGATAATCAATATGTCCGGCTCGCTGGTTTCCGACTCGAATATCTTCTATCGTCCCTCCGGGTCATACACCTTCTATCGCGAGATTTGGCCTTCGACCGCAAATACCTGGAACGACCTCGGCGGCTGGCAGTCGGGGATGAACTGCGACCGCGCGTCTTCGATCCTCGATCCGCAGATAGACTCTTCCAACCTGTGCCGACCGCTTCCCTCAAGCCCGGCCATTGATCGCGGCGAGTCGCTCTCCGAAGTTCCCACCGATTATTCAGGCACATCGCGTCCGCAGGGCGCGCGACACGACATAGGCGCGCACGAATATGTGGGCGCGACGACTCCGCCGCCCAATCAGCCGCCGACGGTGAGCGTGACTGCCAGTCCTGCATCGGGAGCCGCGCCGCTTCTTGCAAGACTCACAGCTAATGCTTCGGACGCGGACGGCTCCATCGTTTCTTATCGCTGGGAATTCGGCGACGGGCAGACCTCGACTGAAGCCAGCCCTTCGCACACTTATCAGGCCGGAAGCTACACCGCGCGGGTCACGGTCACTGATGATCGCGGTGCGACCGCTTCGGCTTCGGTTGCGATAAACGCGACCGACGGTTCGGCGACGACTCGACAGAACGTGATCTGGAAAAATGTAGTCGGATGCTCGGTGACAGGAAACAGCCTGACCAAGACTGCTTCAACGACCTGGGGCAATGCGGGCGCGGCATCGACGCAGAAGATCGTCTCCGGCAACGGCTATCTTGAGTTCACCGCCGTTGAAACCGACAAGGAACGGATGGTCGGTCTGAGCGCGAGCGACGCGGATCAGACTTATCTCACCATCGCCTACGCCATTCACCTCAACACGGGCCGGGCGTTTTATGTTTACGAGATGGGCGTTCAGCGCGGCTACTTCGGCGACTTCTCGTCGGGCGACGTGTTCCGGGTCGCGGTAGAAAACGGCGCGGTCAAATACTCGCGCAACAATGTGGTCTTCTACACCTCCACCGTGACCCCAACCTATCCGCTGATGGCTGACTCGGCGCTGATGGCTCAGGGCAGCACTGTGGTCAATGCCGTGATGTCAGGAGTCGATGGCGCTCCCGCTCCTCCTGCTCCTCCCGCAGTCAGAGTGCTTTCGCCCAACACGGCGGAGAAGCTGCGCGGAGGCTCGGCTTACAACGTGACCTGGCAGGTGACGGGCGCGGGGCTGTGGCGTCACGACGTTCAGCTATCGCTCGACGGCGGCGCAACCTGGCAGGATGTCGCAGTGATGCTGCCCGGCACGGCCACCGCTTATTCGTGGCTCGTTCCCAACGTCAAGACCAGCGCGGGCCGCATCCGTGTCATATCCTACGGCGGGGGCGCACTCGTCGGGCAGGATGTTTCCGACGCCAATTTCACGATCACGAAGGTTCGAACGAAAAAGATCAGGAACTGATCGTTTATCGAGTGGTCGCTTCTCAGCCATAAGGCTGTTTTGGGCAATCCGCGAGGGTTGCCCGTTTTTTATTTCGAGAGGATTTCCCGCACTGCCGAAAGCGCGGTTTCGATGTCGCTGCGGCTTATGTCCTTGTGCGTAACCATTCGCATCTCGCGGGCATTGATCCCGTTTGCAAGCACTCCGAGTTCTTTGAGGCGCGCAGAAAAATCCGTCGTGCTCAACTCTGAGCCTGAGATGTCGAATACGAGAATATTGGTCTGCACTCTTTCGGGATCAATCGAGACGCCGCGCGTTTCGGCAAGCCCGCGCGCAAGCAATTGCGCGTTCGCATGGTCTTCTTCGAGCCGGGCGACCATTTTTTCAAGGGCGACGATTCCGGCGGCGGCAATGACTCCGACCTGTCGCATCGCTCCGCCGAACATTCGGCGGACGGAGAGAGCCTGATCGATGAATTTTCTCGACCCTGCGATCATCGATCCGACGGGCGCAGAGAGTCCTTTCGACAAACAGAACATGACGGAATCGAACGGGCGCGCAAGCTCTGCGGCGTCGCGTTTTAGAGCGATAGCCGCGTTGAAAATCCTCGCGCCGTCGAGGTGAACCGGCAGCCCCATTTCATGGGCGCGGTCGCAGATTTCTTCCATCCGGTCGAGAGGAGTGACCGCGCCTCCGGCCATGTTGTGCGTGTTTTCAAGCGCGATGAGTCCTGTCTGCGCTATGTAGTAAGCCGAGCGAAGTCGAATGGCGGCTTCTATCGAAGGCCAGTCGAGCATGCCGTCTTCTCCGCGAACCGGGCGCGGGAGCGCGCCGCTGACGACGGCCATCGCGCCCATCTCGTAGTTGAAAATGTGGCTGCGTTCTTCGAGCACGACTTCCTGTCCGGGCTGGGTGTGAAGACGGAGGCAGACCTGATTTCCCATTGTGCCAGAAGCTACAAACAGCGCGGCTTCTTTTCCGAGCATCGCGGCGGCCATCTCCTGAAGTCGATTGACGGTCGGGTCTTCGAGGTAGACATCATCTCCGACTTCGGCGCTGCGCATAGCCTCGCGCATCTCGTCGGTCGGGCGGGTCACAGTGTCGCTGCGCAGATCGATGTATCGCATCTCATTTCTCCCCTTTGAATTCAGGGCAGGAATGATAGCACGCCCAAAGGCGGGAGTCAGCGTCGCAGACTTGCGGGCAACAATTCGGGACAGAGACTCAGGCAGGGTTTACAGGATCAGCAGGATTTCTTTCTGACCAATCATGTGAATACTGAGAATCCTGTTAATCCTGTCCAGAATCTCTCCAGGTCAGTTTTCGTCAGCCTGAAGCTATTTTTTCATATAAGGCTCAAGCAGCTTCGACCAGCTTCTGGCCAGTTGCTTGTACTCCTCCTCGCATCGGACGGCTCTCTCTTGGGGCAAAACCCCTTCCTTGACCAGAAACTCGAACTTGGCCGGGTTCTGCCCGTAGACCCAGCAGACTATGTTGTAAAACCTCTGCCTGCCGAGCGAGTGCTCATCCCAGAAAGCAAGATTATCGACATCCTCTTCTTCGTCGATGAACGAAGCCGCGCCGTCAAGGGCCGCTTTCTCTCCTTCATCCGTCCCGTCGGCCAGAATGAAAGTCGAGAGTTGGTCTACGGCGTCTTCCTCCTTGCCGGTGATGGGAAGTTCGAGCGCATGCACGAGAGCGTGTCCGAGTTCATGGAAGAAAACGAATATGGTTGCATTGACCACCGCGTCTTCGACTTCTTCCTGTGACTCGGTGTCCTTCGAAAACACTTCGTAGAAATTCTCTATCAGTTCATAGCACATCGAAATCTGTCGCTTGTCCGGGTCATAGAAAGCGTTCATCTCGCCGCATTCGGTAAACGTCATGGTGATATCGAAAGGGAGAGCGAGTTGGCTGTTGAGTCCCGATGCAATTTGTTCGAGGGCTTTCGATTCCTGAAGATCTTTCTGCAACTGGGCATAATCCCGATTCCTGACCGGGCCGTAGGCCACCTTGAAATCCCCCTTGTCCTGAGGCTGTTTTTTCTGCTCTTCGACGCCGGGTGAAGCATTGGATGAATCAGGTTTCTTCTCTTCGACAATCGCCGCGCAGGCAGTCAGGAGTGGAAGGAAAGCCAGCACAGATGAAGCAAACATCAGAAGCGCGGATTGAAACAAACGGCGGGGCGATGCGATCAGGGCGTTTTTTTCGGTCTTCATTTTCTCCTCCGTTTCTTTCAGGGGCAAAACGGAAAGCGCGGGAAGGCTCATTTTCCCGCGCTTGTGATAGTCCGCGTTGCCCGGCGAAAATCAGCCTACAAACTTTTCGATGAAGTCCTCGATCATTTCATGCAGTATGTCGTCGAGCGAATCGATGACATCGACCTCCTTGTCCTCTTCCCATTCGCCGCATTCAGTGTGCAGTTGCCAGCCGCTTCCGTCGTCATCGACGCTGATCTCGATTTCCAGTTCGAGTATGTCGACTCCGTCGGCGTTGACGACCGCGAAATGCGCCACTTCGAGCCAGTCCTCGACTATCTGCTCTATGGCCTTGACCGTGTAGTCTCCGACCTTCCCGTGAATGACTACTGTGATATCTACTTTCTTGTCTGCGGATTTCAGAGCAGCAGCGTTGGTTTTGACGCCGGGAACAAGCAGCATCAGCGCGGCGATAGACACCGCGATGGTGACTTTACGTATAAAACTAAGCATTTTCTTCTCCTCCATGAACCTTGATTTTATTTTTCAGGCAGAGCCCCTCTGGCAACAGCCGCCTGGGAACCTTCGTCGAACTTGAGGGAAAGGCTTTACGGTTTGCTGCCGCAACACAATATCATGCCCAGGGCTGCATCACCATATAAATGGTGCTGCCCAGGAAAGCCGCCACACCGATGAAGTAGAACACCCATTTTATATTGGTCTTAAAGACCATTGCGATGCCCGCAAAAAACAGGCTGATGGCGTAAAGCACGGTCGAGAGGTCGAATTTGTCGCCGATGTCATTGGCTTTTCGCCCTTCTTCGAATTTCTTGTCCGCATCCTCGAAGAGCTTCGCGCCTTCGGCATAGATCGCCTCGACATACTTTTCATCGAGTTCCTTCTCCAGAGCGGCGACGAGAAGTTCGTCGGGCAGGATATCGACCGATCCCTGCTGCTCGGCCTGTTTTGCCATCTCAGGCGAATCAACCCCTTCGGGAAAACCCAGGTTTTTGTACGCCTCATCGCTCATTTGAAAAGCGTAGAGGTATCCGGCCAGTTCGAAGGAAAGGTCGCGCGCGGCGGAATCTCCGGCGTTCAGCCCTTCGAGCGTGAGCCTCTTGGCCTGAATGCTGACGGCAGAATCGTTGGCGCTTATGACCGTCGCCTCGTTGTAAGCAGTCGAGGCTTTGGTCGAGATGGTCGAGGCTTCTCCGTAGTATTCGATCATCTTGCCGTCCCATAGTCCGCCCTGAAAAGCGGCAAGCGCCGCTCCGATCGCGCCAAGTCCCAGCAGTATCGCCCCAAGGAGTTCGAAGGTATCGAATCCCTTCCCTTCATTGTCTGTGCTCATCGTTCTCCTCCATTGTGAAAATTGAAATCGGCGACTCGCGTCGCTCTTGTTGAAGCGTTGA
>CAZPQE010000323.1:0-8184 GCA_964588615.1 uncultured Clostridia bacterium
TCAGGGGTGAAAAGTATCCTGTCGGTCGCCAGGCTGCGGATGACCGCTACGGCGTTGGCCGACGTGCAGCAGATGTCGCTCATCGCCTTCACGTCAGCCGTCGAGTTGACATAAGTCACCACCGAGTAGCCCGGATAGCGGCTCATCCATTCTTCGAGGCTTTCAGGCGTGATCGAATCGGCAAGCGAGCACCCGGCTGAAAGATTGGGCAGAAGCACTTTCTTTTCCGGGTTGAGAATCTTGGCCGATTCGGCCATGAAGTGGACGCCGCAGAATACTATCAGGTCGGCGTCGGTCTTCTGCGCTTCGAGGGCCAGCCCCAGGCTGTCGCCCACGAAATCGGCTGCGTCCTGAACTTCTCCGGCCTGGTAGTTGTGCGCAAGTATTATCGCGTTGCGCCTTCGGGCAAGCTCGCGTATTTCTTCCAGCAGGGCCGCGCGATCTTCATCCACAGCCTCCTGATTCAAAGTCATATTGATAAGTTGTGCGCTCATTTTTCCTCCACCTTCGCCCCGCGATCCGGCTTTATTCGATCCGTGCCCGCAGGGAATATCCTCCAGAATTCTTTTCGTATCAGACTTGCTATGGTCGCGCTCTTGTTCATCCCATGATAAAGCGCCACCGCTTCGAGCATCGCCGCGTCTCGATCCGTCGCTGAATACGTCCTCACTTTGGTCTTCGTCATCCGTTTTTTCTCACTATATAAATTTTATATAAACCTTATACGCGAGGAAGGAAACGATGTCAACAGGAATTTCGGTTGACCGGGTTGAGGGTCAATGGCTATACTGCGCGCGGTCACAAACTGAGATTTCGAAGGGCTTGGCTGGCTCAGTCTCAGTCCTTGCTCACGCGCTATCTGCTGACACAGGTTCAGCTCAATCAAAACCGCAATCTTTGACCGCGTGCAGTATAGAATCCTGGGCCTCAGCAGATGAATCATAAAAGGAAGGGTTTATGAGAGAACGCAATCGAGAGATAAATCGACGCCGACAGCGTTATGAGAAACGCCGCAAGCTTCGCCGCATGCTGGCCGCCGCCACTACCGATGAGCAGCGACGGGCAATCGAAGCGAAGATACACAAGTCCTATCCCAAGTACACGCCGCTGGTCTGACAGCGTGCGCGCAAAAAAAGCGAAGCGGCGCAGTATACTACGCCGCTTCGCTTTTTGCGTCGAAGTCATTTCAGCATTCTGAATATCCGCAGGCATAGCAGGTCTGGCAGCCTTCGACGCGCACGAAGGCCGAGTCTCCGCAGGTAGGGCAGAGATCAGCCGAGGCCGATTCGAGCGAGATCGCCTTCTTGCCGCCTGGGAGAGTGAGCGAGCCGGTATCGACGCCCATCTCAGACCCCTGCCCTCCCTCTTCGCTGCCGTAGCTCATACCCATGTAATTTTCCGCAAGAGCCTGCCCGACTGCATCAGGAAGAGAGAGTACTCTTCGCTTGCCGAATCCGTAAGAGCGCGCGCCGCCGATCCCGGTGATTTGTTTCACTATCTCGCTGATGCGCTCGATGGGCGAGACGGGCGAGGCCATCCTCAGTATGAGCGACATTAGTCTTCCCATCGCCTCGGCCATCGCCTTGATGTCCGAACCGGCCTTTCCGATTTCGAGGAACACCTCGAAGGGCTGACCTTCTTCGTCCTCGTTCATCGTTATGTGAGCGGTTCCCGAAGGCGTGGCTTTGCTGACGGTGTAGCCTCGACGTTTGTAGGGGCGCGGGCGGACTTTGGGTTGAAGGCCGCCGTTGCTCTTAACCATCTCGGTTGAAGAATCATCGGCTGCCGCCTCCGGCTTTTCACTGGCTTTCTCGCTCACTTTTTTGTCTTCCTCCTTGAGATTGAGCACCTGAACATCACGCGAGCCATCGCGATAGACCGTCCCTCCCTTGCAGCCCGACCGGTAGAGCAGTTCGTAAATCTCCGCCGTCTGCTCGACCCTGTAAGACGAGGGCAGGTTGCACGTTTTCGAAATGGAACTGTCAACCCATCTTTGAATCGCCGCCTGCACCTTGACGTGTTCTTCGGGCGTGAGATCCATCGCGGTGACGAAGTAGGGCGGAAGCTCTTCTTTCGGGTGCGCCTGCTGCCATTCTTCCATCACTCCCACTCGCTCTTCATGCTGGCCGAGGCGCGATTTGCGATAGTAGCTCCAGAAATAAAACGGCTCGATGCCCGTCGATGTGCCTACCATGGTTCCGATCGTTCCGTTGGGGGCTTGTGTGAGCAGCGTAACATTTCGTATGCCCTTCTCGCGCACCGTCTGCCTTATCTCTTCGGGCATCGTTTGCATATAGCCCGACTGCAAAAACTTGTCTGCGTCGAACATCGGGAACGGGCCTTTCTCGGCGGCTATCTCGGCGGACGCGCGATAAGATTCGGTTGCGATGAAGTGGTAGAGCCGTTCTATGAACGAGACAGACTCATCCGAGCCATAGCGAATGCCGAGTCGGATGAGCATCTCGGCCAGCCCCATGGTGTTGAGACCCACGCGGCGTTCGGACTGTTGCTGCTTGAAGTTTTCGTCGAAGAAGTAGGGAGTCGCATCGATGACGTTATCGAGGAAGCGAACGGAATAGCGGACGGCCTGACCCAGATCATCCCACGCGACATCTCCACCCTCGACGAACTTCGACAGATTTATCGCGCCCAGATTACAAACGCCGAAGCCCGGAAGCGGCTGTTCACCGCAGCCTCTGTTGACGACGCCATCCGTTATCCAAGTGTCGCTTTCAGGCTCATAAAGATCGTAAACGGCCTCCGATCCCACCGGCTCTATAGACCTTATCTGAGCAAGCCATGTGTTTCCTGCCAGCCGGAAATCAAGGCGGGCCTCTCTGAGTTTTTCAGCTTTGTCAGGGTGTGTGATTCCAATCTGTTCGGCGAAAGTTTTGACGCTTGCCCCACTGATTATCACTTCGTAGAAAGGCCGCGTATTTTTGATCGCTCGCCCATCTATTTCGTGATGGCTGCGCGTGCCTTTGACTATGCGTCCGTGAATTCCGAACATCAACAGTATGCGGCGCACGGATTGAGCGAGCTTTTCGCTCGAAGTCTTGAGCCTCAGCAGCGGATGACTGCTCTTCAGACTCACGTTGCCGTCCGTACTCCACAATCCATCGATCAGTCCAGCCAGGAATTCTTTGTTGGTGTTGACGTATTCGAGCGGCACATCTTTTTCAGATGAGTAAGCGGGTTTGAGCAATGTGCCTGCGACGAATTCAGCCAGCCCATGCTTGGACTGCGCCGAAAGGGAAAGCGAGTCTGTAATTCGTCCCTTACTGTCGCGATTCTGGTAGCTATTGACCGCGGGAGCGCTTGCTCGCAGCATGAACGATTCGACGATGTCGATCCATTTATCTTCTCTTGCGTCGCAGGCGACAGTGACATTATTTCTTGCCAGCGAGTTTTCCGTATAGCAGCCATCTCCAAGCAAAACGCCGAGCATGAATCCATATTCGCGATCCGTCCACGAAGAAGGCTTGTCAGGCACATCCTTGTCAGGCATCAACGCAGGCGCGATGCGGATATAATCCCCGACCTGCAAATGATCTAAGCGTATCTGAGAGAAACGATCGAGCGCGTTGCTGCCGCTTCGATGCTCGCGCTTGATCGCATGGAAACGATGCGCGGCAGTTACTCGAAGCGCAGCGCCATCAGAAAGCGTAACTTTGAAAACCGGCACGCTCTCGTGAGCCTCGACTGTATCCACAATCCCCGAGCCGAGAACTGTGGCTATGCGGTCGCCTTCCTTGACGCTATCGGCGCGCTTCCATCCGTCGGGCGTCGATACGAGCGTATCGCCCGTAACACAAGGATTGGTGCATCCGAGATAGCCCGCGTCGTAGTACCACGAGTTGGACATCTTGTTTGCGCGCTCGATGAAAAACACACCCGGCTCTGCCGAAGCCCACGCCGATTCTATGATCGCGTTCCAGATGTCGCGCGCTTTTACCGTGTTGTAGACGATGGTCTTCTTGCCTGCCGCGAGCCACTTCTCAAGATTGCCGTCCCAGGTGGTTTCATAATCCGTCTCCGATGGGTCGGGGAAAACGAGGTCCCAGTCGGCGTCCTGATGCACCGCGTCCATGAATTTGTCGGTGATGCCTACGGAGATATTCGCATTGGTGATCTTGCCCATATCGCGCTTCGAGTTGATGAACTCCACGACGTCCGGGTGCCAGCAGTTGAGTATCAACATCAACGCCCCGCGTCGACTGTTGTGCGTCACCATCCCGTTGGCGATGTATGTGTGATTGTCATCGACTTCCAGATCGAGCGTGAGCGACTGGCCCGCTTTCCTCACTCCTTTCACCTGCGCGAACCATGTGTCATCGACCGGTCTCGCATGTTCGGCGAAAGCTTCATGCGATTGAGCGAGACTGGTGTAAGCCGAATGCGTGAGGTGTCTGTCTCCGCGCAGGTAACGCAACAGCTTTCTGCGAAGCGTCGAATCAAGAGGTTTGATTCTCTGACCGGTTGCGCGATGATCGATCTGAGGCAGCGCCGTCGCCGAAAGGACTGGCTCGATCCAGTGTTGAGGGTGAGGCAGGCGGTAGCTCGCTTCTCTCGTAAGATCAGGTTCGAAGTCCGAGCAGGCGGCAAAGCGCGAGCGCGCGTCGCAGCCGACCCGGGCTTTCCAGTTTTCCAGCCCTTTGAATGAATGAACGCGCAGCCGCCATATTTGTTTGTCTCCGTAGTGATCTTTCCCTGCGGGTTGCGCTTCGATTTTGACGGGACATCCAAGCCCTATGAGCAGAGTTGCCGTTTCATCGATCAATCGTTTCGATGCGCTCGTGAGCATCGGATATCCGTGCGACAGGCTGCCATCGGCTTCGAAGAGTCCGCGCAAAAACGCCGCGACCACCTGAGGCGGACTCTGCCGGATGAGTCGCGGTATGCTCGTCTCTGCGCTTCTCGTTTTGGCAAAACCGTTGATGATTAAAAATTCTTTGACGGCGCGATTGCTGACTACGTAAGCGAGCGAAGCGTCATTTTCTTTCTGCTGAACCCGGACATGCGCTCCCCGGAACAATCGCTCGATCACGGCGGGCATCTCTTCGATCAGATAGCTATCGTGAGAGACCGCGACGCCCAGACGCCAGTCTCCCTCTTTCGCGGTCATAAACCCGTCGCCCGCCATATAGCCGAGGAAGAAAGCGAGGTCTTCGTCCAGAACATCAGGCAACTCAACTATGTCCTGATTGTGATGTTTGATATCGGGTTTCTTCAAGTGTTGTTGTTTGCCTGCGTGCTGGCCCAGTTTGATTATGATCGCATCGCCCGCTTGAAGTTCGCTCAACTCTTTCCACTGCGGCCCCTGGTCGGTCATCACCTTGACTTTGTGATTGGGAGTTCCGGTCAACTCGATTCCCATATCGGTGCTGACCGTCAGCACGTCAGAGATTCCGTTGTTGAAAGAGTGTCGAGATGTTCGCTGTCCCTCGTCGGTCATCACGACGAGGTTTTGATCGCGCCAGCCTTTTTCCTCATGCCGGACGATCTCATCCAGTCGCAGCAATCCTTCTTCAGTGAAAACCATCGTGTCGGGAGTCAGGCATCCGCCTTGTTCGATGAGACCCGTGACGAAAGAATAAAGCGCGCCCCAGGAGACTGATCCCGACGAGCGACCATTGACTCCCTTCACATAAGAGTGACGCGGGCGCAGCGAGCTTACGTTGATCCCTACGCCGCCGCCGCGCGACATGATCTCCATCATCTGAGAGAGCGTTTCGACGATTCCGCGCCGCGAATCCTGCGGCGATGGGACGACGTAACAGTTGTAAAAAGTCAGTTCCTGATTGGTTCCGGCTGCGGTCAGGATTCTTCCTGCCGGCACGAACTTCCAGCCGTCGAGCAGCCAGCGGAATTTCTGGTACCATGCTTCGGCCTGCTCTCCCTCGACTGCCGCTATCCCGCGCGCCACCCGCTCCATCATCTGTTCAGGCACGGTCTCTATTGGCTTGGATATGTGCTCGATCAACCGGTCTACCACCAGGCCGTCGCGCAGTTCTACGGCGACGCGGTTGGCTTCCATCGAGCGCACCATCCCGATTTCGCGCTGGCCGGTCTTGTCATCGACGCAGACGATGACAAGATCGCCTACCGCCAGAGTGCGTTTGGCTCCATCCTTGAGCGCATAGCGATCCAGGAATATCTTCTGCCCCAGATCGTTTAGTTGATTGTCTGCTTTTTTCGTGTTCACTGAGTCCGCCTCAAGGTCGGTTGAAGAGTGACCGTTGGGTTTGAGTATTTCGCCGACAGATCGGGTAGCCATCGCTGGGGTCTCCTTGATTTTTTGTTTTTCAACGCAGGTTTACTGTGTTTTTAGAGAAAACAACCCCTGAGCATTAGCCGGAGAAGTCGGGGACTAATGATCGACCTGCTAATTCTGGGTTGTTTATACAGCCCGGTCCCTCAGCTTCCTGCCTCTAGCCGACCGGGCCGCTCTGTGGTGTGATTGCTGCTGACCTCTTCCCACTCATTCCTGGAATTTCCGCTTCCCGCGTCTCCCGGCTCGACCCGACACCTATCTTAAAGGCTCGGACGGCCCGGCAACAACGGTTCATCAGATTTTTGCCTGCTTTTTTCTTCTGTAGCGGTTTCGCAGTATACGCCACCTGTAGGCGTGTGTCAATCAAAAAGTACCATATATTGTGGTTTTTAGGTAATCGTTGCTGATGCAGAACTTTAGCCGTCCGCCGCGAGTTTATTTGCCTTTCGGAGAGTTGAAAGAGTCACTTTTCGGAGCGTATCAGATCGTGCAGGCGGGCGGGGGTGTAAAGCGGCGGACGAATGCCTTCTTCAAACATCCGGTTGACTAGCTCAAGCAGAGTCGAATTATACGGCGTGGGCATTCCGATCTTTCGCCCCAGTTGGATTATCTCGCCATTCAAAAACTCGGCTTCGTGCGATCTGCGGCCCAGATAAATATCCTGCAACATCGATGGATAAGTCCGCTTCTCCTCGGCCAGTGAAAGCGGGTCGCCTTCCGTTCTGGGTTGTCGTCGGAGAGCTTCGGTCATCTCTCTTATACGAATCGGCGAAGGCTCTCCAGCGGGAGGCTCGACCGCTATGCCTGCCGCTTCCAGAACTCTCAAGCCTTCTTCCTGGACTTCGCGCATGAGGTCACGCATTTCCACATCGGCCCTCCCGCGCTCAAGCCAGTAATCGACTATCGTGTGCGTGGCGTTGTTGAGGTTGGCTATGAGTTTGGCCCACTTCATCGCCATCGTGTGCTCGGAAGCCAGCGCATCGATCCCGGCGCGCGCGAGGTCTTCGCAAATCCGTCGCGCAGTCTCATCAATTCCTTCCGGGTAATTTCCAATCGCAATCACGCGGCCTTTTGGCATCGTGATGAGTTCGGGACGGAGTTGAACTGCGCTCAGGAAAACCAGCGCGGCATAAACGCGCTCGAATCGGCGAGCCGCTATCGCTTCGTTGCGAATCCCGTTTTGAAGGCAGACCACCGGCGCGCTTCGCTCGTAGACCTCCGACAGGTCGGCTATCACTTCGGTCGTAGCCTGAGATTTCGTGGTGATTATGATGATGTCTCCGCTTTCGGTCGCAAGCTCGCGAGCGGAGGTGACGGCATCGCCTTTCACAATGAAATCTTCGCCGCTTTCCTGTTTGACTCTGACTCCCTGACTGAGGGCTTCGACGTTTGCCTGCCTTCCGATGAAGACGACTCTCGCGCCTGCGCGCAGCAGCAATCCTCCGACAGCGATTCCGATAGCTCCCGCGCCCAGGATGACATAACGATTTTCCATGCCTGATTGAATACCTCATCTGCAGCGGGTTGGCAAATCCTTGCAGAGGCGATTACGATGGCTCGGATGACGATAGAAAAAACGACCGAACAACGCACCCGGCTCTACTACGATCTTTTCATCCCCGACCGCCAGTCTGATGAGCCGATGCCGCTCCTGATTTCGCTGCACGGATACGAGGGCAACAAGGAATCGATGATGGCTCTTTCGCAACGCATCAACTCGCGCGATTACCTCATAGCCTCGCTTCAGGGACCCAACGCTTTCTTCATCCGCGAAGGCCAGGAGCAGTCGCGCCCGCGAATCGGCTTTGGCTGGATGATGATGTACAAGGCTGAAGAAACCATCCGGCTACATCACAGCGCCGTTCTTTCGATCATCGAAGAGACCGCCTGCGAGCATGCGGTTGATCGCA
>CAZPQE010000324.1:0-8175 GCA_964588615.1 uncultured Clostridia bacterium
TTCTTCACTCAGTATCGCCCCGGTAGGATTGTTGGGATTGCAAACGGCGATCAGCTTCGTTTTATCGGAGAGAGACCTTTCGAGCGTTTCGAAATCCGGCGACCAGTTTCTGTCTTCGCGCAGCCAGAGTGGGATCACCTTTGCGCCGAAGCCCCTGAACAGTCCGTAGAGTTGCATGTAATTGGGCAGCATCAAAATCACTTCGTCATCGGGCTCGGTCATCATCCAGCTTGTGATGAAGTTGGCTTCGGCTGTTCCTGTAGTCACCAGCACACAATCTTCGGTCGCCCCTTCATAGAGCGAAGCGATGAGCCTTCGCAACTCAGGTGTGCCGTTGGCCTGACTGTAGCCGAGTTCCGTTTCGATCAACCTTCTGCGATCCGCTTCATCAGGTATGAGCTCGCCAATCGATAGGGGATGAACGCCGCTCTCCGACAGGTTGTAGCGGACGAGGTTCTCCCACGTCGATTGCATGCGTTCCATCTCGAACTGTTCGATTTTCATGGGCTCCTCAGAAAAGGTGCAGCAGGCTGCCAGCCTGCTGGTTCTTCAAATTTTCATCCTTTCAGGGAGTCGCGCAGCGACATGGAGACTCCTCAGAAAATGTACAGCCGTCGGCCAGCCTGCTGCTTCCTCAAATTTTCATCCCGTCAGGGAATCAACAGGCTGGCAGCCTGTGGTACATCAACGGCTCCTTTGAGGTTTGAAACAGCGAACAAGCAGGATAGATCAACGAACCGGGCGTCGCAACCGCGCTTTGAGCCGCCTGATGGGGAAGAGTATGATTCGAGGATCGAAGACAATGACATTGAGATAAGGAGCGAGCTATGGATTACACACTGACCGAAGAGCAGGAACAACTCAGGAGACTGGTCGAAGAATTCGTCGCCGGAGAAGCCGCGCCCTACGATGAGAAACACGGCCACGAAGATTTTCCCTGGCCTCTGTTTCGCAAACTCGGAGAACTCGGCCTGGCCGCCATTCCGTTCCCGGTCGAAACGGGCGGAGGAGGGCTGGACTATTCATCCTACGCAATCGTGCTTGAAGAATTCTCTCGACTGGGGACGCGGCTCGGAAGCGTGCTGGCGGTTCACGGGCTTCCTCAACTGATAATCAACCAGTTCGGATCTGAAGCTCAGAAGAAAAAATTCCTGCCGCCGCTGGCGGGCGCTGATATGCTCGGAGCCTTCGCGCTGACCGAGCCGCACGCCGGTTCGGATGCGGCGGCGATCAATACCCGCGCCGAACTTCGCGGCGACCGCTACATCATTCGAGGTCAGAAAATCTGGATCACGCACGGCGGCGAGGCTGATGTCTACATCGTGATGGCGGTGACTGAAAAGGGGAAAGGCTCGCGGGGGATTAGCTCGTTCATAGTCGAAAAGGACGCGCCGGGGCTGGGCTTCGGCAAACGCGAACGCCCCATGGGGCTTCCTCATCACACCCGCGAGGTTTTCTTCGAGGATTGCGAAGTGCCGCGCGAAAATCTGATCGGCTCGGAAGGCGAAGGCTTTCGCGTTGCTATGACCGCGCTCGATTCTGGACGCATCACGGTTGCGGCGACTTCCATCGGACTTGCCCAGTGCGCCTTCGATCACGCTCTGAAATACTCGGTCGAGCGACGGGCGTTCGGCCAGCCGATCGGCGATTTTCAGGGCGTTCAATTCATGCTTGCTGATATGGCTGCGGCCATCGAGTCGGCAAGATGTGTTACCAGAAAAGCCGCCTGGCTTCGAGATCGTGGGCTTCCCTTCAACCTCATCGCTTCGATGGCCAAACTGCTTGCGACGGACGCGGCGATGAAGGTGACGACAGACGCGGTTCAAATCTACGGCGGCTACGGGACGAGCGAGGATTACCCGGTTCAGTCCTTGTTCCGGGAAGCCAAGATTGGGCAGATAGTCGAGGGGACGAACCAGATTCAGCGAATGATAATCGCGCGAGAGTTGCTGAAAAAACTCAGGTCGTGAAAAGCGATGAAATGATCGCCTGCTCTCTGGCCTCGCTGAATCCTGACGAGATATTCATCAGAGGTCGAGAGGGAATCATTTGCCTTCGTTTTGATCGAGCCAGTGTGTCAGGTCTTCGTGCTGGCGGAAATCGAGCAGAGCTTCGGCCAGGTCTTCTATCCGCGCGATTTCAAGTCGTCGGATGCGATCTTCCGTCTGAGCATCAATCACTCCGAGGCATCGCTTCAACTGACGCAGCACCAGCGTTCTTCCTTCTTCCTGTTTTCCCTGTTCGAGTCCCTGTTCGAGTCCCTGTTCGAGTCCCTGTTTGATGCCTTTTTCTATGCCCTGTTCCATACAGCTTGTGACTATCTCCATGACTTCCTCCTTCTCATCTCTCTCGATGGTTTCCACATTTGCCCGAAAAACCTCTTCCTCCTCGGCGTTCAATCTCAGATAGGTGTCCACGAATCCTGAGATCAACTGCATCCGCGCCGGGTCGAGTCTCAGCGTCACCAGCAACCTCAGACATTCGAGCTTGACGCGCGGACGTTCCTCCCGCTTCATCGACATCTTCGACATCAGCGCGCTCGCCACAGGATTCTCATGCTTCAAATAATCCCGCCAGTTCAAACGATTCAACTGAATCACATCATAGCTGAATTCAAGCACGACTTTATTGGGAAACTCCACTTGATAAACGCTCGGCTCGGCCCGCTGCGGCGCATCGTGGGAGAATATTACCACCGGATAGACCGGCAGCCCATGCCGCTCGTAGAGCCGCGCGAAATAGCGAAACATCCTCCTGCCGAACTCGCTCTGGCTGCGAGACTGATGCTCCACATGCACGAGGAAAAAAGTATCCCGCTCTTTGAAGCGGGTTCTGGCCACCAGGTCGGCTTCGAGTCGCTGGCCGCTGGTGACATCGGTGAAAACTTCCTTGTCGAGAAAAGACATGGAATCGCGCTCGATGTAAGCGGCGACATCAGGGAAGGAACAGATCGACGAACTCCACGAAGAAGGTCGATAACAATTCCTTGAACAATCGGGCGTGGTCGATCATGCGACAACGCCGCCCTCTCTCAAACAAATTCCAATAGCACAGGGCGGGGAATTATGCCCGCATCGTAGCCGCGAGACAGGAGCAATCGAACAGCCTCGCGCCCCTCGTCGCCATAGTCGATTGTGTAGTCGTTGACGTACATTCCTACGAATTTGTCGGTAAGCTCGGTGGCCATCCCGCGCGAGTACTTTTCGCTGTGACGGACGGCAGCCTCGCGGTTGGCAAGCCCGTACTGGATTGACTCGCGCAGCAGGCGCGAAACTTTTTCGATCAACTCCGGCCCCAGCGATTTCCTGATCGCGTTTCCGCCCAGCGGAAGCGGCAATCCGGTTTCTTCTTTCCACCACTCGCCCAAGTCGATTATTTTCGTGAAGCCCCGCGCCGCGTAGGTCAACTGGCCTTCGTGAATGAGCAGACCTGCATCGGTTTCTCCTCGCTCGACCGCATCCATGATCTGATCGAATGGAATCACGACGGTTTCAGGATCGCCGATGCACAGCCTCAAGGCGAGATAAGCCGTAGTCATCTTTCCCGGCACGGCTATCCTGACCGAGCGAAGCTTTTCGATATCGATCTCTTCGCGGGCGACAAGCATAGGGCCATAGTTGTCTCCCATCGAAGCGCCGGAAGTGAGCAGCGCGTATTGATCGAGCACATAGGAGTAGGCGTGAATCGATACAGCCGTGACATCGAGCTCGGCTTCCATCGCCCGACGATTGAGGGTCTCGATGTCTTCGATGATGTGTCGAAACCTGAGACCCTCGGTGTCTATCTTGTCAGCCGCAAGAGCGTAAAACATAAAAGCGTCGTCGGGGTCGGGGCTGTGTCCGAGCGTGATTTCTCTTTTTTCCATGTTGATAACCAGCCGTTCAATTTGAATTGGAACTATAGCGACCGCTGACTGCCGAAGGCAAGTAACCGCGCTTTACTATTGAACTGCGGCGTGGCAGCATTCCTCTTCGTTCATTTTTGGAGTCAATCAACTATGCTCAAAGTCGGCCTGCTCGTAGGGCGAGAGCGATCATTTCCCGACGCGCTCATCGCCGAAGTCAACAGTCGCAATGCGGGTGTCGTTGCTCAGTACGTCAGCGTGGGAGAAGTGGCAAGCGGGGAAACCTGCCCGTATCAGGTCATCGTTGATCGCATAAGTCACGAAGTGGTTTTCTATCAGCCGTTCCTCAAAGCGGCTGCGCTTGCGGGCGCGATAATAATCAACAATCCGTTCTGGCGGCTGGCCGATGATAAATTCTTCGGCACCTCGCTTGCCGAACGGCTCGACATCGCAGTCCCGAAAACTCTTATACTTCCCTCGCGCTCTTACCCGGAAACCATAATCCCTGAAAGCCTCAGCAACCTCAAATCACCGCTCGACTGGGAGGCTATCGCCCGCTACACAGGGCTGCCCGCGATCCTCAAACCTCACTGGGGCGGAGGGTGGAAAGATGTTCATCGAGTCGCGTCAATCGATGAACTGCTCGCGGTCTACAATCAGACCGGGCAGCTATGCATGATGTTGCAGGAGTTCATCGACTGGCAGCAGTACGTCCGCTGCATCTGCATCGGCAAAACCAATATCCTCATAGCGAACTGGGACCCGCGACTTCCGCACTTCGAAAGATACAGCCGTGCGGATCAAACTCTCGACCCTAAGCTCGAAGATCGAATCCGCAGGGACGCAATCAAGATCAACTTCGCGCTCGGATACGATATGAACACTGTTGAATTCGCTGTGCGCGACGGCATTCCCTACGCGATTGATTTCATGAACTCGGCCCCGGACTTCGACATCACTTCGCTTACGGATAAATATTTTCCCTGGGTCGTAGAAAAGATGGCCGACCTTGTGATCGAGCGCGCCCGGCAGTCAGTCGGGCGAAGAATGGAATACAGATGGGACGCCCTTCTCAATGGATAAAACCGCAGGCGCAATCGATTATTACCACGAGTTGCTCGCGGGCAGTCACCTCGACAGCACTCAGGACTGGTTGTCTCAGGCCACGCGGGAGCAAAGGTTGTCGTTCGGCTCGCGTGCGGTCTGCACAGTGCTGAGGCCGTTCTTCATCGATGAAGAAACATACAAATTCGTTACGCGCGCGTCCCGCCTCGTGATGCGCGCCCTTGCCGCAATAGGCCGCAGACTTTTTCTCGATGAGAACCTTCGACGAGAGCTCGACCTCACAGCCGAAGAAGAGCAGATCGCATTGATCGAAACCGGATACGGCCCGCCGGATGTCAGCGCGAGGCTCGACGGGTTTTTGGGCGAAGCGGGCGAGTTCAACTTCGTCGAGTACAACGCCGAAAGCCCCGGCGGACTTGCTTACGGCGATGCATTGGCCGATGCATTCGCCCGGATGCCGGTGATGAAAGAGTTCGGCAATCAGTTCGCTTTTCGTTCTGTCCCTGTTCGAGAGCGCGTCTTTGATCGTCTGATCGATGCTTTTCATCGCTGGGGAGGAAGAGGGCTTCCGAACATAGCGATAGTCGACTGGCGCGGCGTGAGCACCTACAACGAATTCCTGCTGATGCAGAGTTATTTTCTCTCGCGCGGATGCCGCGTGCGGATAGCCGATCCCGACGAGCTTGAGTATAAAAGCGGTCGCCTGTTTGTAGAAGACTTCGCAATCGATCTTGTGTACAAGCGAGTCGTGACCGGAGAGTTGCTTGCCAAGTACGGGCTTGCGCATCCGCTAATCGATGCGGCGCGCGACCGCGCGGTGTGCCTGTCGAATGGCTTCGGCGTTCAGATGCTCTACAAGAAAGCTATCTTCGCGCTGGCAAGCGACCCTCGGTACGACTTCGCATTCGATGATGAAACCGCCGCCGCCATCAGGATTCACATTCCCTGGACTCGGAAAGTGCGTGAGCGCAAAACCGATTATGAAAACAGAGAAGTCGATTTGATCGAATTCATCGCCGACAACCGCGAGCGGCTGGTGCTCAAACCCAACGGCGAATATGGAGGCAAGGGAGTGCTTCTGGGCTGGGAGTGCGAAGACGAAAGATGGAATGAAGCGATCAACGACGCGCTCGATGATTCCTGGGTCGTTCAGGAGCGCGTGCCGCTGGCTCGACAGATGTTTCCTTCGATAATCGACGGACGGCTTCAAACTGCGGAGCGATATTTCGATCTCGACCCTTATGTGTGGGACGGCAGTGAGGTTGAAGGATTCGGAGTGCGTCTCTCATCGCTGGCATTGCTCAACGTGTCGGCGGGCGGAGGGTCGGCCACGCCGATGTTCGTCATCAACCGGCGCTGATGCGCGCCAGATGTTCCCGCGCAACATTGGTGTAAGGGTCCTGCGGAGCAACTTCGATGGCCTTCTGAAAACTGGCCTTCGCCTGATCCCTGTCGCCGAGGTTTTCATAACAAAGCCCCAGGCTCGTGTACACGATTCGGTGACTGGGTTCGCGCGCGGCCACTTTTTTGAACTGCTCTATGGCCTCCTGATAGCGACTGGTTTTCATATAAACATCGCCGAGAGCGAACAGCATGATGGAAAAGCTCGGTTTGTCCGGCGTCACTATCCGTTGAACATAAGCGAGATGGTCATAAGCTTCCTTCAATCGCTGCTGTTTGGTCAGGGCAACAGCGAGATTGATGCGTGCCTCCGGGTAATCGGGATCGACCTCTAAGGCCAGTCCGTAGGCTCGCTCGGCGTCTCCGACCTTGCCCTGCTGGTCATAAACCCATCCGAGGTTATAGAGGGCGTCTCTGTGTTTCGGCTCGATATCGAGGGCTTTCTTCAGCGGCCCTTCGGCCTCGGCAAGCCTGCGCTGCTCGGTGTAAACCACTCCGAGGTTGTAGTGGGTCGAGGCGTAGGGAGCGCCGTATTCGATGGCCTTCAGATAAGCCTGCTCCGCTTCTCCGTACTTGCGCTGAAGGCGGTAGAGGTCGCCGATGTTCGACAGCGAATCGAAGTAGCGGGGATTGATCCTAAGAGCTTCGTTATAGCGGCGCTCGGCTTCCGTGTAGTTCTTCTGCTGAAAATGATACGCGCCGATATAGTTTTGAAGGAACGGCCAATTGGGAGTCACCTTGCCGGCCTGATCGGTCATCGCCACTTCGTTCTGCCAGGTCAGATTCTGAAACGCGGTGAGAATAAAAAACGCAATCGAGAGGGCGGCGGTTGCTCCGTGAAGAATTTGCTTTCTTCGCTCGGCGAACCTCGCAGCTATCCAGTCCAATCCCATCGCGGCAAGCAGGCAGAACCCTATCGAAGGCAGATAAAGATAGCGGTCGTGAAGCAATGATTCGTGCGGGCGGAATGCCTTGAGATTGAGAACCGGAATCAAAAACAACATCATAAAAGCAAGCGAGCGAAGCCCCGCGCTCGAAGCTCGAAGCAATCGAAAAGTGATTGCTGCTACTGCGATCATAGCCAGCGTCGCCCCCCAGAATCGAATGTCTGACACTGACTCAACATAAGTGTGGCCGTACATCACCGCTAGAGGATAAGGAAAGAAGAGCATTCGCAGATATGCAAACAGGACGAAGGGAATCGTCAGAATCACCTGCAACGAGGAAACCCCTGCGGCTGTGGGCTCGCTCTGACTGATGAATCCCAGCACTGCCACACGAACAGCAAGATAAACTATCACCAGCGCGAAATAAGGCCCAGTGCGTTTGATGATTCTCGCCGAGAGCGATTTGAAATCCGCTCTGTCAATAACCTCTCTCGCCGCAAGAAAGACGGGGAAGACGATGGAGACTTCCTTGCACAGCATAGCCAGAAACGCCGCAGCGATGCTCAATCCCAGCAGCGCAGGGCTGCTCTCCATTTTTTTGTGATAGCGTTCGTAAAACAACAGAGAAGCAAGTATGAAGACCGCCGCCATCGGGTCGGGGAGCGCGGCGACCCAGGCGATGGATTCGCTGTGAACCGGATGAAGTCCGAAGAGGAGAGCCGCCGCCGCCGCCGCTTCCCGCGCAAGCCCCCACTCAAGCGCGAGGCGGTAGACGAGATAAGTCACAAGCAGGTGAACGAGCACACAGAAGAGATGCCAGCCTAAGACATTCAATTCGAAAAGCTGATAGTTAATGATGAGCGCGATGTTGAACAGAGGGCGATAATATGGACCTGTCGCTTCCTTGTCATCCGGGTTGAGGAACTGCCAGACGCTTTGAGTCATCATTCCGGTAATGTTGGAAATTTCAGATAGCGT
>CAZPQE010000325.1:0-8140 GCA_964588615.1 uncultured Clostridia bacterium
GCATGTAATCGCGCAGGCCGTGAACCAGCGCGTGATAAACTTCCGCGCTCTCATCAAGCGATTCGTAGCGGCTCGTCGGAAGTGAGGGGCGTTCGCTTGCGGGTTTCGAAATATCGCCGAGTTCTAATAATTCAAGCGACTCATCGCGCGCCTGCCTTGCCTTCTCGCGTCTCCGGCGCGGGTCGCGGAGTCTTTCGGCGAACACGCGCTCTGAATTTATCTCGGCCACTATCAGGTCTTCTTCGAAGGCGCGGCCTCGCGCAAGCACGTGACCGCATTCATCGATGATGAGCGAGTTGCCGTCGAATACAAGCTCGTCCTGACCGCCGAAGAGATTGCAGTAGGCGAGCGCAACAGCGTTGTCTTCCGCGCGAGTGCAGAGCATGCGTTCGCGGTCATAGCGTTTGTTTGCGTGATAGGGCGAAGCGGAAATGTTTACGATCAGGTGGGCGTCGCCAGCAAGCGTTTGAACTTTGGTCGGCCCGCCGGGATACCAGATATCTTCGCAGATATTGACGCCGACTCTCGCGTGGCCGAACGCGAAGACCGGGCAGGTTCGACCCGCCTGAAAATATCTTTCCTCGTCGAAGACACCGTAGTTGGGCAGAAAAGTTTTGTGATAGGAGTGAACGAGATTGCCACCGGCGATGACTGCGGCGGCGTTATAGATATCAGAGCCGTCTGAATCGATGAAGCCGACGATGACGACGGTATCGCCCGCCGCCTCGATGATGAGATCGAGCGCGCGCCGGTTTTCTTCGACGAAGTGAGGCCGGAGCAGCAAATCTTCAGGCGGGTATCCGGGAACCGCAAGTTCGGGAAAAGCGACTATGTCGGCTCCGAGCGCGCGAGCGCGGTCGAGGTAATCGAGTATCAGATCGACATTGGCAGTGAAGTTGCCGACCGTAGGGTTGATCTGCGCAAGAGCTATTCTTATGGTGCTCATAACAATTCTTGTTCAATTGTAGCGAGTCAAGGAACGGCATCCAAACATGCATCCAGGCTCTTTATGAATTACTCCAGAACGCTGCCGCGTTTTTGTCAATCGAATACAACTTGCCCGATTCCGGGTCGTATTCCCACTCCGCTGACATAAGTTCGTCATTATAAGTGCGGTAGTGAAACACGACTCTCCACCGCTCGTTGGGTCTCTGGAAGGCTTCCCATCCAACAGGATGAAGGTTGTATGCGCCTTTGTTGGAGGTGTAGTCGTTCACTGAGACGATCAACGGCCAAGCAGACTTGATCCCGTTAACTTCCGGGCAGAGGTACTGCGCCTTTTCAATTATTTGCTTTCCTTCAGGTGAGGTCTTTGAGATTGCCTTGAGGATTGCAGCCATCTCTTTATCTTCCCTGCGCTGCGATTGATCCTGTTCAACTCCTTCAAGTCTGACGCCGAACAAAACACAGGCCATCAGAAGAACAATATTTACCAACACAGTCAGTTCCTCCTCGTGGCGCTCTTTTATTGATTGACTTCGACCGTATCGACTATGCCGACTACGGCGGCATCTATCGGGCAGTCCTTGCAGCCGAAGGCCATGCGGGCGGAACTGCCCTGAACTATCAACACCACTTCCTCGACGCCCGCCCCTACGGTGTCAACGGCTATGAGATGGCCCTTTTCGTCACGGCCTTCGGTATCGATGAGGCGGGCGACAAGGAGCTTTCGACCCAGAAGGCGTTCGTCTTTCCGGGTGGCGACTATGGTTCCGACTATTCGCGCAAGAATCATGGAATAAAACACCCGCGCGTCAGCGCGCTCATGCAGTTACGTTTTACGCCCTTCATTTTTCGCGTGACTCGAAAGTAACAGGCATATTTTCGTCGACCGCCTGATGCGGGCGCGGGATGACGTGAACGCTGACCAGATCGCCCACGCGACGGGCTGCGGCTGCGCCGGCGTCGGTCGCGGCTTTTACTGCGGCCACATCGCCGCGAACGATGGCCGTAACGAAACCGGCCCCGATCTTCTCGAACCCTATGAGCGTGACGTTGGCGGCCTTGACCATCGCGTCAGCCGCTTCGATCATCGCCACCAATCCCTTAGTCTCGATCATTCCAAGAGCTTCCATTCTCTCTTCTCCCTTTCCAGTTTTCCTTAACGACTCATTTCTCTTGCGACCAGCCGCGCCGCTTCCGTGATGAGCGCGGTCAACTCGCGTCGTGTGAGCGTTACAGTCTCGTCGCCGTTGTGTTGAGCGTGAGCGCCGGTCGAGCAACTCTGCGCGTGTCCGTAAAGATAGCCGCACGACTGACAACTGCGCGCTTCCGCAGGCATATAGCCGGAGCGTTCGCGCACATCGAGCAGTTTCTCTATAGCTGCTGCCGAAAGCTCGCGCGGTCGCCCGACGAGGTTTGCTACAAGTGTGATCTTTGCGAAATGTTCCAGAGTCTCCATGCGCATAAACGCCATTTCAAGATCAGGCCCGTAGGTGACCGCGCCGTGATTGGCCAGCAGCAGCGCGTCGTGATGCGGTATGTAAGGCGCGAGCGAATCCGATATCTCTTTGGTCGAAGGCGTGCCGTAGGCGGTAAGCGGTATGCAGCCGAGCGTGAGTATGACTTCCGAGAGCAGCGGCTTGTCGAGCGCGACGTTTGCGACGGCGAATCCGGTTCCGAACGGCGGATGAGCGTGAACTACGGCATGGATGTCAGGCCGCAGGCGATAGATTTCGCGGTGCATCGAGAACTCTGAAGAAGGATTTCGTTCCTCGCGTCTGAGCTTGCGGCCTTCGATATCTACGAGGACGAGCATGTCTTCCTTCATTCGGCCTTTGCAGACCATCGTGGGAGTGGTCAGTATCGTGCCGTCGTCGAGCCGCGCGCTGATGTTGCCGTCGGTTGCGGCTATGAATCCGAGGTCGTAGATGCGTCGGCCTATATCGATTATTTGTTGTCTTGATTCGCGCTCTGTCTGCATTGCGTTTGCCAGCTTGAAAGTGTCCCGTCCGATGAGCGATCTGTCAAGCGCGCATTGAGTTGAATCACTGCGATGTATGAATGAATTTGAGAGGCTCAAGCATCCCGCGCTCAACAGCGATTCGCAATGCCTGAGACTTTCTGAGCAGGCCATGCTCATAGATACGCATCAACTCATCAAGCCTGCGCCGCCCTTCGGCATCGAGATTGTCCTCGCGGTTTTGCTCAAGCAGATCGGTCAGTATTTCCTGCTGCTCGTCCGAAAATTGCAACCCGGCAAGCGCCAGCACCTCTGTATCCGACATTGTCTCTATGGGCATGTCCTGGATAAGAGATTCCAGCCATTCGGCTAAAACCTCCTCGACGCGACGCTGTGTCTGAGCCGCAACCGCAGATGCATGACGGGCTGCCTGCTCTGATACTTCTATCGTGATTTGTTGACTCACACTCTTCCACCTCGGCCCTGATTTTTTACTGCATTTGATAAGCCGGTAAAGCGCGCATCGACCTTCGATGATGGTATAGTTCGAAGCGTGATGCGCAGACCGACTATTCTGACAGGGCGTCCCTCTTCCGACTGGATAGGCCGCCTCGCCCAACTGCACAAACAGTTCTTCGCGCTCGCGGCAAGCGATGATGAAACTAATCAGATACAACAGCGCATTGAAATCGATTTCGTTTCCTCATCCCTCACTCTCGAAGGCTTGCGAGTTGAAGAAGCCCAGGTCGCGCGACTCGCTTCAACGTCTATCGACATCGACACTCTTTCCGAAGCCGAGCGGTTGATCGTCAGGCAGATCGAAGCTTTTCGCGCGGTCGCTTCGCTCGCTCACCAAAAGGCGCAGGGTGATTTGCTCACGCTTGAGTCGCTTCTCAAACTGCGAAGCGAGGAAGGTCTGCGCCGGAGCGAAGGCGACGCATCCCGCGCAATCCTTCCTCCGCGACCCGAACACCTCGCCGCAACCATCCGAAGCGCGTGCTTCTGGTTTTCTGCCGAATCGTTTCTCGAACTCAACCCCGTCGAACAATCCGCCATCGCGCTGTTGCGACTCATCGAGATTCAGCCTTTCGATGATCGAAATGATTCGACCGCCCTTGCCGCCTCAAGCCTCTTTCTTATTCGCAACCACCTTCCGCCCGTCATCGTCAGGGCAGATCGAATCCCGGCTTACCACGCCGCAGTTGAAGAAAGCTGCGAGTCGAACACACGTCCGATGGTCGAATTGATTGCCGAAGCGACTGAAAGAACGCTAGGTGAAATGATCACGCTCGTCACCTCGCGCAGGTGAGAGGCCGGCAGCATCTCACCGGGCAAGTTTCGCATTCCTTCTCATTCCTCTCTCAGAGAAAAATTCACACAAGGAGCGACAACACCATGAAACGAATCTCTCTGCTTCTGATGCTCGCAGTCCTTCTGCCCGGCGCGCAGGCGCAATCGCGTCGGGCGCGAAGCGCGTCCCGGCCCGCGCCGGCAGTTCAAAGGCCCTCGGAGACTCTGCCTATCCGCCGCGTCGTTCTCTACAGCAACGGCGTCGCTTACTTCGAACGCCGCGGCACGGTGTCGGGTCGCGCCGAGATAAATCTTTCGTTCAAGCAGTCGCAGATCGATGACGTTCTCAAATCGATGGTCGTGCTCGACATGGGCCGGGGCCGCATCGGCGCGGTCAGCTACAACTCGTCCGCGCCTCCCTCGGCCCGACTCAACGAAATCCCTTTCGCAATCGAATCCGGGACCGATGGCGACTCGACGGGCGGGCTTGCCGGAGTGCTCGAACAGCTTCAGGGCGCGCGCGTGGTGGTGACTACATCCAATCGGACGGCGACCGGATCGATACTCACCGTCGAAGAGAGAAAAGTTCAGGGCGATGAAAACAAGACGCCCCGGATTCAACGCGCGCTGGTCATCGCCGCAGAGTCGGGCGAGATTGCCAGCTTCGATCTTGCAGAGGTGCGCTCGGTGCGACTGCTCGACGAAGGCGCGCGAAAAGACCTCAACGAATTCGCCAGCGCCACCGCCTCGGCGCGTCGCCGGGATGCGAAAACGATAGTCGTAACATCGGATGGAGAAGGCCAGCGTGAGATGGTCATCAGCTACACCGTCGCCGCGCCTATCTGGAAGACGACTTATCGCGTGGTGCTCGATTCCAATGGAAAGCCATTCTTTCAGGGCTGGGCGATAGTCGATAACATAGGCGAAGAGGACTGGACTGATGTGCAGTTGTCCCTCGTGTCAGGCACGCCCGTGTCGTTCATTCAACCCATCCAGCAGCCGCTCTTTCGCTATCGCCCTGTGATGCCTATCCCCGATGACCTCAACACCGATCCTCAGACTTATGGAAATGGTCAAAGCAGCAGCGCAGGAGGCAGCAGCATGAGCTTTGGCGGTGGAAGCGAATCAGGAATGGGAAGCGGATCAGGCGCAGGCAGCGGGCCAGCAGGCTCAGGCGCGTCCGGCATTCAGCAATCGAATATGCAGCAGGGAGGCATCAACAGCAGAAATTTCGCCAACAACATTTCAGGCTTTTCGTCCGGTGTCACTGCTCCGACGACGACCCTGAGCGATGTGATAATGAGCGAAGAATCGGGAGTGAAAACTGCTGCAACGGGAAGCGAGATCGGAGACCTCTTCGAATACCGGATCGATCAGCCCGTGACTGTCCGGCGCGACCGCTCGGCGCTCATCCCCATTTTGCAAACGCGACTCGACGGCGAGAGGGTTTCCGTCTACAACGAAGCCACTCGCAGGGATCGCCCGATGAGAGGTCTCCGTCTCAAAAACACTTCGCCTCTCACACTAGAGAGCGGCACGCTGACCGTAATCGATGGCGATGCTTATGCGGGCGAAGCCTTGATCGAGAGGTTCAAGCCGGGCGAGCAGAAGTTCATTCCTTTCGCCGTCGACCTGGCCACTCTCGTGTCATCAAAGCAGACCGGCGACCGGCGACCCACTTTCCTCGTCCGCGCGGTCAACGGCGTCTTTCAGGCTCATTACCACCGGGCCGAGAAGAAGACCTACACCGTTGTGAACCAGACCGACAAGCCGCGCATCGTCTACATCGAGCATCCCATCCGCGAAGGCTGGATGCTGTCGGATGACACGCCCAAACCGGTGTCGAAGACATCCTCGGTTTATCGCTTCCGACTTGATCTGGCTCCGAATGCAAGCACGGAACTGACGGTCTCAGAGCATCAGGCGTTAATGGATTCCTACGAAATATCCGACCTGACCCGGTTGGACGTTAATCTCTTCGTCACCCGTCGCTACATCGATGAGGCGATGCGCGCCGAGCTTGACAAGATCATCGAGATCAAAGGCAGGATCGCCGCTGTCCTCTCGCGTCTTGAGGAGGTTGAAAAAGAGACTGAAGAGATAGGCGAAGACCAGGAGCGATTGCGCGACAACATCAAGGCGCTGGGCGAAAAGACGGAGGCGCGCGGTCTGATCGCCCGCTATGTGGCAAAAGCCGGAGAGCAGGAAACCCGCCTCGAACAACTCACAGCCGAGCGCAAGAAACTCACAGCCGAGCACGGTCAGATTCGGCGAGATCTCGCCGCAGCGATACGCGCGCTGTCATTCGACCGCAGGATTGCCGATTGATGAATGAGTTCTACGCCGCCCGTGTATTCCGCCGCGCGACGAAATACACGGGCGCGATATCTGTTTATGCCTCCGGCAAAATCCGCTCCGCCCGCTCCACGACGGCGCAGGCTTCTTCGTAGTTTCTCTCGCACAGTCTGTAAAAGGCCCGCGCGCAATTCGTATGCTCGGAGTTCGAGGAGAGAGCCAGATCGATTATTCTCTGCGCAAGCCTCTTCCTGGTCGACTAAAACGATGCCGCAGGTTTCGACCAGTTTCCCGCCGCTCGGAGCGCCTTTGCAGATGTGATAAAGAAGATCGGCGATCCATCCGATGTAAGCGCGATAGCCATCCGACAAAGCTCCGAACGGAATTTTTGCACCGTTGATATCGAAGAGGTATTCACTTTTTTCGAAGTCTCCGGCGAAGCTCGCGCCTTCGGGCAGTAGTCGGTTGATGAGATTGACGATTTGTTTGTGACGGCCTGGATTTTCTTTTCTGAAACCGGGCAGCCAGGATTCGAGCGGCGTGAGAGTAATGTAGGATTCGAAGAGACCTGCGACCCGCTCATAGCGAAGCAGCCGCGATTTCCTTCGCGCGGTCTGATCGAACCTTCTCGAATCTTCAACCTGTCTCGACGCGCTATAGCCGACCACGAGGAAAGCAGGCGAATCGTTGTCGAAAATCAGACTCCCGGTTCCCCTCATCCAATGATCCATGAGTCTGGAAGCAACTACGAAAACCTCGGTGTCCGCTCTTTTGGCAATCCTGATCGGCATTCGACGTGGCAGCGGATTATCAATTTTGCGCGCTCCCAAATCCTGAGCGTGGAGCAGTACTTCCGCCGTAATCTCAGCCTGCTCCGGCTGACGGCTACTGCTTCTCTCTCTCCTGACCAGATGATATGGAACAAAGCCTGACTGTAGCATCAAGGGAGAAAGGGTCGCCAAAGCGATGGCTTTAAGCACTGTGGTCTTGCCCGCGCCGTTGTCGCCGAGAAGCAGATTGATGTTCGGCAATTTCAATGGGCGCTCAAGCTCGCGGCCCGGATACTGAAGACTTAACTCCGCGTTCTGAAAACATCGAAGGTTTTTGATTTTGATCGATCTCAGGTACAACTCGCATTACCTCATCCCTCAAATCAGTTGAGAATCTTTGGAGTGCTGCGACCAATCGCAGCTTTGCTTCCAGCCCAAACCAAAGCGGGGACAAGATAGAGTCATACCCTTCATCCCCGCACTCCAAATCAGTTTACCTTCTGATGAGCTTTCATCAGTTCGATTGCCCGGTCTGCCAGCTTTATCAAATGCGGATGCGCGCGATTGCCGTTTGTGAGTATCGCAAATCCTAATTTCTTATCCCGATTGCCAAGCAGGAAAGCGGTGTATCCGGGAACGCTGCCGGAGTGCGCAAAACAGCGGTCTCCGTTTCTTACATCGACCCACCACGTGAGGCCGAAGCCCGCCTCCGGCCCGCCCCATAATCCTTCTATCGGCCCTTTGAATTTGTCATATTGCCGGGTCATCATCTGCTCCAGAGTCTGAGGGCTGATTATTCGCTTGCCCTTGAACACGCCGCCGTTGAGATTGGCTATCATCCAGTTCGCCTGGTTTATCACCGTTCCGTAGACAAGGCCCGCAG
>CAZPQE010000326.1:0-8108 GCA_964588615.1 uncultured Clostridia bacterium
ACGTGACCGCAGATGGCGGAGTCCAAATCGATGCCGACCGGTTGATCGCGATTGTCTTTGAAACCCTCGATGAGCTGATGGCCCGCGTGACGGGTTTAGAGATCGAAGCGGTCGCCGTCTGCACTTTCTGGCACAACCTGATGGGAGTCGATAAGCAAAGTCGCGCAGTCACTCCGCTTCTGAGTTGGAACGACACCCGCGCCGCTTCCGCCGCGCGTCGTTTGCGCCGTGAAATCGATGAGCGCGCTCTTCACCGGCGAACCGGCTGCGTGCCGCATGCCAGCTACTGGCCCGCAAAGCTCTTATGGATGCGCGAAACCATGCCGGAAGTTTTTAACCGCGTCGCCCGCTGGATTTCCATCGGCGAATATCTCCACCTTCGATTGTTCGGAAAGACCTCGTGCAGCATCTCGATGGCTTCGGCCACTGGCTTGCTCGATCAGAATCGATGCGACTGGGACGAAGAAATTCTCACGCATGTGAAAATCGACCCTGATCATCTCTCGCCGCTCGAAGACGCAGGTTTTGCCGGTCTTTCTGAGGCTTATGCTGCGCGATGGCCCGCGCTGCGCGAGGCGCGATGGTTTGCCTCAGTAGGTGATGGCGCGTGCAGCAACATCGGATCAGGCTGCTCATCTAAGGAGCGCGCCGCGTTGATGGTGGGAACATCGGGCGCGTTGAGAGTGTTGTGGAAAGCTGAAGCGGCGACCATCCCGCCGGGGTTGTGGTGCTATCGAGCCGATAGTCGAAGATTCGTGATGGGGGGAGCCTTGTCGAACGGCGGCGATCTTTTCGACTGGATGAGAAACACTCTCCGTCTCGGATCAGTGGCTGAAGTCGAAGCGCAGCTTGCCGCGATGATGCCCGACGCGCATGGGCTTGCGGCGCTGCCGTTTCTTTCGGGCGAGAGGTCTACCGGCTGGCACGACGATGCGCGGGCAGTGATCGCGGGTCTGAGTTTGAGCGCGACGCCAATCGATATTCTGCGCGCAGGTCTCGAATCGGTCGCTTATCGCTTCGCCGCGATTTATGACCTCATCGCAAAAGAAATCGGAGAGCCGCGCGAATTGATCGCATCAGGCGCGGCGCTCATCTCATCGCCCGCCTGGATGCAGATAATCAGCGACGTGGTGGGCAGGCCGATGATCGCTTCCTCAGAACGCGAGGCTTCGAGTCGCGGGGTCGCGCTGATGGCTTTGGAAGCGATGGGCGCGATCAGCGGGATCGAAGATTTGGACGCGCCGACGGGCCGCGTTTATGAGCCTGACCCGGAACATCACAAGCTTTACATTGAAGCCCGCGCGCGACATCAGCGGCTCTATGAATCGCTCGTCGCAACCAGCGGAGAAGAGTAGAGCGCGACTGACAACGATCTCAAAATGCGATGTGTTGCTCGCCGCCGCGAAGCTTCACTTTATTTCCGTTCCAGACGAACCAGCCTGAGAGGTTTTCCGGCAACTGAATGTCGGCAACCAGACTCGCCCCATCTCTTTTGTACCGAACGGTGATGTCTCCCAGCGGATGCGGAAAGGTTGCTATGAGTCGCGTGAGCGATCCGAGATGCGGCTCGATTTTGACTTCGCCGAAGCCCGAAGTCGCAGGCTCGATTCCGGCCACCGTCGCCAGCAGATCGAAATTCGGATGCGCGCTCCACGCATGACAGTCCGACCGCGAAGGCTCAGGCTTTTCAGCCCACGTCGTCAGCCCCAGTTCGAGCATGCGCCGCCAGGGCTTGAGTTGTTTCAAATACTCATCGCCCAAACCCGATTTCTTCATCGCCCGAAACAGATAAAAACGAAAATAGTATGAGCATTGCGTGAGCTTTTCATCCGCGAGAACTTTCTTCATCACTGCCTGCTGATCTTCCACTGAGACGACATCGAGCAGAACCGCGAGTATGTTTGCGTGCTGACTGAAAGCGCGGCGGGCGGGAGTGTCGGCTATCAGTTTTTTCGACGAGTCCCAGCACGAACTGCGAACAGCTTCGATGATCTTTGCCGCAAGCGAGCGATAATGCTCTGCAATCTGTTTGCTTCCCATCGCTGATTCGAGGTCTGCCGATTCCAGCAGCGCGGCAGCCAGTTGCATGCTGATGATCGAGGATTGCCCGTCGCGCTCCTGCGGCGGAACACCGTCTTTGAAGTCAGAAGTCCAGTCGACGAAGTTCCACCATTCCAGATTGCCGAGCAGACCGGAAGGCGACAATCGAGCTTCGAACCAGTTCAATACGCCTCGCTGGCCCCCGAGAAACGGGCGCAGAAAATCCTGATCTCCGCGATGGAGCCAAAGGTCATGCATCATACCGATCCAGAAGAGCGAAAACGGCGGGATGTACTGAGGCAGCGCCGACGGATAGCGGCTCTGAGTGAGGCCCTCCGGCGTGCGCGACTCGTCCATAAGCTCGATGGCGTTTTTCATCAACCGGTCGTCGCCCGTCATGTAAAGCGAGACCAGAGCCTGAATTCGCGTGTCGCCGACGTACTGAAGCTGTTCGTAGTAGGGGCAGTCCATGTAAGTTTCGTGAGCGCAGAGACGGGCTGTGCGCCAGCCCACTTCCCATATTTTTTCAAGCTCCGGGTCGTCGCTCTCGAACTTCGCTTTCAGAGTGAAAGGGTACGCGGTGAAGATAGCGCGAAGGTCTTCGATCACCAGCGGCTCCGCATCGGTTTGAACGTCAAGCTGAAGATAGCGGAATGTCCGCCACCACAGCGGTCGAAACAATCTGCGCTCGCCTCCATCGGTCAGGAAGCGGTCTTCGTAGCCGAGAATTTCTTTGCCCTCGGTTTCGTTGCGATTGCCTTTATCATTTCCTTTCCGCAGCGATTCAGCATAAGTCAGTTTGATCATCGATCCGCGCCCGCCGGTCGTCACCAACTCAGGGTAAGCGGTCGTGAGAGAGGATTGATCGAGCAGTATGGTCGCGCTTGCGTTGGCAGGAATGGTGAGAGGGCTTTGTCCCTGAAGGAATCCATCGGCGACTTCGACGCCTTTAGCGCGGACGACGCGCGCGAGTCTTTCCTGTTTTTCTTCCATCAGCGGAATATTTCGCTCCACGAGCATCCACCGCGAAGGGCTGTCCCGAATTCCTCGCGGCCCTCCGCGCGTGAGCGTCAATGCAGGCTTCCACGTCGCATCGTCATAATCCGCCTGCTCCCAGCCCCAGGGATGTCGAGAGCCGTCGAGTTTTTCTCCCGGCCCGGCGACGAAATACCCCCGCATCTTTCCCATATCTACGGGGAGCAATTCGATAGCCTGACTCGGCTGAACTTTCCAAGTCGCGTCGGTGTTGACCGCTGCTTCTGTCGCTCCGTCGCCCTGAATTATCAATGCGGTCTCGAAGCTCATCTGAGGCATGGGCGAGTGAGCGGCATAGTTCCAGACGATGGCGGCAAGCGAGTTTTTGCCTGCGCGCAGATGCTCGGCGATATCGATGCTTTCGTAGCGCCAGTGATTCAAATCTCCTCGCGCGGGGCCTTTGAGCGCGCGGCGACCGTTGACGAAAAGCTGATAGCGATTGTCCGCGCTGACATGGATGACGAATCGTTTGGGCGGTGAGTCGAGCGAGAAAATTTTGCGGAAGTGAAAGACGCCGAACTCTTTTCGCGAAGCTTCAGGGCAGGAAATCCAGCTTGCCTTCCATCGTTGGCTGAGAAGGTCGGAATTCTGGAAGCTCTCGGCCCTCGAAGGCGCAAGCCACGCGAGCAGGATCAGGGCAGCGATGATTTTTCGATGAGTTGATTTCATAGTTTTCCTGAAGCGATGAAGTCACGCGCTTTTTACAACGCGAGCGCCTGGGATTGCAAGGGACTTGTCGAACCCGCGCAGGATTTGATTTAATGACTGGCTTTCGCAACGGCGATTCTCCGTCTGGAAGGCTCGCAGCCCAGAGCGACCATCCATTGACTCAAGAGGCCAAAAATGGCCGCTAAACCGATTTCGTTCGAGCCATAGCCGCCTCGATTCTACAAACAGAGAATCGCTGCTCTTGCAATATTCACTCAAACAAGGATGCCAGTGATGAAAAGAATTGTGCCCGTTTTGATTCTGATGTGCTCTCAAATCTCCGCCTTCCATCTCTCTGGTCGAGCGATAGCGGCTGAAGACTTCATCGATAGCGAGGCGTTTCTTCAAAGCGCGATCAACTCGCCTGCCCGCGACGCTGACTCTTCATCGAAAGTCGAAGCGTTGCTGGCGCGGATGACGCTTGAAGAAAAAGTGGGACAGATGACCCAGCTTGAAATCGGCATGATCTGCAACGGCAGAAATCAGGCATTGGTAATCGATCAGGCGAAGCTGGAAAAAGCCATCATCAAATATGGCGTCGGATCGATTCTCAACGTCGCCGACGAAGCTCTCACTCCCGACAAGTGGCATGAAATCATCGGACGAATTCAGGAGGCCGCCAAAAAATCCCGGCTTCAGATACCGGTCATCTACGGCATCGATTCGATTCACGGCACGAACTACGTTCAGGGATCGACGCTCTTTCCGCAGGAACTCGGAATGGCCGCCACCTGGAATCCTGAACTGATGAAACGCGCAGCCGAGATAACCGCGCTCGAAACCCGCGCTGCCGGAATACCCTGGAATTTTTCGCCCGTGCTCGACATAGGCCGTCATCCGCTCTGGCCCCGTCTTTACGAAACCTTCGGCGAAGACCCTTACCTGGCGCGAGTGTTTGGCGCGGCCTCAGTGCGCGGATACGAAGGCGCGAGCATCGCTTCGCAGGATCGCGTCGCTTCATGTCTGAAGCATTACATGGGCTACAGCCTGCCGTTGAGCGGGCGCGACCGCGCTCCGGCGTGGATTCCTGAAATCATACTGCGCGAATACGTGCTGCCGCCTTTCGAAGCGGCGGTCAAAGCCGGGGCGCACACCGTCATGGTCAATTCAGGAGATGTCAACGGCGTGCCTGTGCATGCCAGCCGCTACATCGTGACCGACATCCTTCGCGGCGAACTCGGATTTACGGGCGTGACCGTCTCAGACTGGGAAGATATCAAGAAGATGGTCAACGTGCATCGTGTGGCCGCGACCGAAAAAGAAGCCACTCGAATGGCAGTGATGGCCGGAATCGATATGAGCATGGTTCCGAGCGATTACAGCTTCGCCGATCATCTTCTGGCGCTGGCCAAAGAAGGCGCGGTTCCTCAATCGCGCATCGATGAGGCAGTGCGAAGAATACTCAAACTGAAATTCGATCTCGGACTCTTCGACGCTCCCGTGCCTGCTCCGTCTCTGAAAGCCAGGGTCGGCACGGCGCAATCGCGACAGGTCAGCCTCGAAGCCGCCCGCGAATCGATCACGCTTCTCAAAAACACCAACAACACATTGCCGCTTGCCAAAAACAAACGGGTGTTAGTCTGCGGGCCGACTGCCGATTCGCTCATCTCGCTCAACAACGGATGGACTTACACCTGGCAGGGAATGAAAGCGGATTTGTATCCCAAAGATCGATTGACCATCCTCGGCGCTGTCCGCCAGAAAGTCGGCCCTCAGAATGTGACTTACATACCGGGAACGGAGATCGAAAAGGAAATCGATATAGCGCAGGCGGTCGAAGCTGCGCGAAGCGTTGACTCGGTGATACTGTGCCTGGGTGAAGCGGGTTATGCCGAAACGCCGGGCAACATCAACGACCTGACGCTCTACGAAGCTCAACTCCGTCTTGCCGAAGCGGTCGCCGCTGCGGGCAAGCCAGTAGTGCTCGTGCTTGCTGAAGGCCGCCCTCGCATCATCAATCGCATAGTCGAACGCATGACGGCCATCGTGATGGCTTACAATCCCGGCAATGAGGGCGGGCAGGCGATAGCCGATGTGATATTCGGCGATCACAATCCGAGCGGCAAACTTCCTTTCACTTACCCCCGCTCTCCCAACGCGCTGCTCAACTATGACCACAAGGCGTGGGAAGCTCAGGACACGGGCTTCGGCTATTCGGCCTTCAAGCCGCAGTTCGAATTCGGCTACGGGTTGAGCTACACCACCTTCGCTTACAGCGATCTGCGGTTGAGCCGTAAGACGATCAAAGACGGAGATGAACTCACCATCAGCGTGACGGTGAAAAACAGCGGGCAGAGAGCGGGCAAGGAAGTCGTTCAGGTTTACGTGCGCGATCTGGTCGCTTCGATCACTCCTCCTTTCAAACGGCTCCGAAGATTTGCCAAGATTCATCTCGACCCGTCGCAGAGCAGGACTCTGACTTTCAAGCTCCGTCGCGATGATTTCGCGTTCGTCGGCGCGAACAACAAATGGATAGTTGAGCCTGGCGATTTCGAAATCCTCGTCGGGGGACTCAGTGGAAAATTCACGCTGGAGCAGAACCCATGAGCTACTTCTTAGGCATAGACATTTCGACGACGGGAGCGAAGGCTCTGTTGATCGATGAAGCGGGCCGGGTCGTAAGCAGCGCGAGCACTCCGATCAGCCTTTCGACTCCCCGCCCGCTGTGGTCGGAGCAGGAGCCCCGCGATTGGTGGGTGGCAGTGATTTCGAGCATACGTCAGGCGCTTGTCAAAGCGGGTGCGACGGGGGCTGACGTTCGGGCCGCAGGGCTAACCGGGCAGATGCATGGGCTGGTGTTGCTTGACGAAAGCGGGGAAGTGCTCCGCCCGGCCATACTGTGGAACGATCAGCGATGCGCCGCCGAATGCGACGAGATTCGCGCGCGCGTGGGCAGAGAGCGGCTCATCGAAATCACCGGCAACGACGCGCTCACGGGATTCACCGCGCCGAAAATTTTATGGGTACACAATCACGAACCTGAAATCTACGCCCGCGCCCGCCACGTGCTGCTTCCGAAAGACTACATCCGCTACAAGCTGACCGGACGGATGGCTATGGACAAGGCGGACGGGTCGGGCACGATACTTTTCGATTTGAAAACCCGCAACTGGTCAAGCGAGGTGCTTGACGCTTTAGGCATCCCCGCCGAGTGGATGCCTGCGACTTTCGAAGGGGATGAAACGACGGGCGAGGTCAATGCGGATGCGGCTGAAGCTACGGGGCTGAAGGCAGGCACTCCGGTGATGGCAGGCGGCGGCGATCAGTCGGCGCAGGCTGTGGGAGTGGGCGCGGTGCGACCGGGCATCGTGGCTCTGACGCTCGGAACGTCGGGAGTTGTTTTTGCGGCAACCGAATCTCCGTTGATCGAGCCTGAAGGAAGACTGCATGCGTTCTGTCATGCATTGCGAGGCCGCTGGCATTTGATGGGAGTGATGTTGAGCGCAGCCGGGAGCCTGCAATGGCATCGCAACGCTCTTTCGCCGCAGACCAACTTCGACGCTCTGGTCGAGGAAGCGGCGGAAGCCCCGGCGGGAAGCGAGGGATTGTTGTTTCTGCCTTACCTGACCGGCGAGCGGACTCCTCATCCCGATCCTCTGGCGCGAGCCGCGTGGGTGGGATTGACCATCCGTCACACGCGGGGTCACATGACGCGCGCAGTGTTGGAAGGCGTATCGTTCGGGCTCAAGGACAGCTTCGCGTTGATTCAGAGCGCGGGGCTGGGAAACCTCGAGCAGGTGCGGGCATCGGGCGGCGGAGCCAAGAGCGAATTCTGGCAACAGATTCTTGCCGACGTTTTAGGAGTCGAACTCGTCGTGGTCAATACTACGGAGGGAGCGGCTTATGGAGCGGCGTTGCTTGCGGGCGTGGGGGTCGGAGCGTGGAAGGATGTCGAGACCGCCTGCGACGAAGTGATAAACGTAATCGGTCGGGTGACGCCAGACAGTCGAAACGAAAGAGTGTACCGCGAGATGTATGAGCATTACCGCGCGCTTTATCCGGCGTTGAGCCCGACCTTCAACAAACTTTCGACGATGGAGGGATGAGAGCAGGGCGATGAGATTTCGCTCTACAGATTGTTGAAAGACAGGGTGTGTAATTCGTTCCGGCAAGATCAATCGTAGAACTTACTGCGATGGCCGATCCTGATGATAGCCACCTCTGATGCTGTGTCGTTGATCTCATAGCCGATGCGCCAGTCGCCGACCCGAATTCTCCAAAGGTCTGCTTCGCTCTTCACTTTTACGCAGCCATGCGGACGCGGATCATTGGCCAGAGCATCTATGACCGGAACGATGCGAGCAATCGTTTTCCTGTCCAGTTTG
>CAZPQE010000327.1:0-8075 GCA_964588615.1 uncultured Clostridia bacterium
TTACCAATGAGATAGCTCCTCCTTTTGGTGTAAGCTGTTACAGCAAAGATACTTTCTCGATAGTTGTGTTTTAGATTTTCGCTTTGTGATGATAGCCTATTGAAAAGCTCAACGACATTCAAATTTGACTTGGTGGAGTATCCTTGATGCAAGTACCGATTGTAGCCCCAGCCCCGATTGTGGCGACTCACGCCGAAGCATTCCAGGATTTGTTCGAGAACCAGTGCCAGTATCGCCATTTTCAAAATTACCTGACAGGGCTGATGGTGCTCTCCAACAAGACTATGGCCAACATCAGCCGATGCCTGATAGATAGCGCCGATAAAACAAACCTCTCTCGCTTCTTTAGCGAAGCTCCTTGGCTTGAATCCCAGGTCAACGACCGCCGCATTGAGTACATGCTCGAACAGACCGCTCCTCACAGACGCAAACCAAAAGACTCCTGCCTCGTACTCGACGACACCTTGTGTGAGCATGTTGGGAGTCTGTTTGAGTATGTAGACAAGCATTACGATCACTGTGAAAACCGCTATCCTCTGGCTCACAGCCTTGTGACAAGCCTCTATATCAGTGGGGCAGTTCGATTTCCAATAGATGCCCGCCTCTACCGCCGCTATGAGGAAAAGACGCAGTGGGAGGGATTTGTCAAAAAACATTTTCCTGATCTCAAAATCCCCACTGTCAAAAAAGAGCGGCAACAATTTCATAAACAACTTGATCCAATCCTGCTCTCAGACCCGGATTTTAAGAAGCTCGCAGACGCTTTTCAAACCAAGATCGCATTGGGGATAGAGATGATTGAGAAAGCCCGAGAGCGGGGAGTAGAGTTCAAAGTGGTGCTCATCGATAGCTGGTATTTGAGTCCCGATTTGGTTGAGGCGCTGGCCAGGCCAGGGATAGATTGGGTCAGCTTGCTCAAGAAGAACCGCAACCTTGAAGTGGCAAGTTTCACCCTCAAGGAGGAGAGAGGCAAGAAGATAAAACTGAGCGGACCGCATATCAAAGTAGAGGATATGGTGCCGATGATACCAAAGAGCGCCTACAAAAAAGAGACCATATCGGGCAAGGATTATTGGTATTTCGCTATCAATGTGCGGGTGCCGAGTCTGGGAAAAGTGCGATTGGTGATCAGTTATGGCAACGCTGAATTAGAAGGCACATACGCAGTATTGATCTCGAATCGAAGCGACTGGTCTGCGAAGAAAATCATAGAGACATACCTGCAACGATGGCCGATAGAAACATTTTATCAGGACAGCAAAGGGAATCTGGGACTGGACGAATATCGAATGCGAAAAGCCGAAGCCATAAAAAGACATTGGTGTCTGGTTTTCGTGGCCTATTCGTTGTTGCATCTGGATTGTCTTGAGGCGTCACCGATAAAAAGAAGAGCGGGGATAGGCCCAATAAAAACTATTGGGGAGGCCTGTCGGCAGCAAGGGCGAGCAGTGATCGAATCGTTGATTATGTTTTCACATGACCTGTTAAAGGAGGGGAAATCTGCGACAGAGGTCTTTTCTAATCTGTTCGCCAAACAACAGCCAGCGATGGGAACCTGAACATTTTAACCCAAACAGGAAAACACAACTATCGAGATACTTTTACCATGAGGAGGAGCTTTTGCCATAGGGCTGATGAGAAATCCAGGTTAATTGCGTGACAGCTTGTGGTGTAAGATGCTCTGCCTCAACTCAAGGCTAATTGTTGGGCGGGTTAACGCCCACATTAATCCATCGCTTTGGGTCAGATGGATCACGACGATAATAACTCGCGCCATTATATCCGGTGTTGTCCGCAAAAATGATGAGACTTATGCCAACTATGACTTTGTTAATGGTTGATATGGGATGCCGCTTTTCGACAAATCTTGTCAATCTTGCATAGATCGCCTCATCAATCGTGAACGTAACTTCCTCTCCCGGTTTGACCGATAATGGTTCTTTTGCCGTTTCATTCAGATCAGGGTGACGGCCTCGTCTGATGGGAAATGCCATCTCATAACCCGATGAAACAGTCTCAGGAAAGATCAGGTCAAGTTCCATCCAGACTATTTCCTTATCCAAATGGTTCTTATATTTGAATGAAGCACCTTTCAACCAATGCTCGCCTCCGTCGAAGCTTTCGTTGAGTCTTACAGCTTTGAAAGATTCCTCAGACTTAATAGCTTCTTCGGAAGGTTTTGAATCGCGCCTTGCTTTTATCTCAATAAGCTGGACTGCCTCAGGCAAAGCGGGCGGGCGTATTTTAGGCTCGAAAACTTTCTCTTGATTCTGAATAGCTCCCGGATACAACGCCGATGTGCCTGTTGCGGCCAATGCTCCCAGACATGCGGCCATGCTACCGAGCACAAAAGTCGAACATCTTTGCAGGAAAGTTTTGCGTTTCATAGGCTCCCCCTTCGAGATCGAGAGGTGAGATGAACACCCAACCGGAATCAATGGTAATTGAGGAAACGAGGTATATCACGATTTTTTTTTTGATGTCAACAAGTTTTCATGTTCCCGGTTTGAGTGAGATTTATTCGGCATTTGTTTATCCGGCGCTGATCGATGACGAGCGGATGGTGCAGGTGTTTCAAAACCTGATCGATATCGATAATGCCATTCAGCACACCCCTGCGGGCGGAATGGTGCGGATCGAAGCCAGGGAAGCGAGTCAGGGCGCGGATAGCTGGATCGAATGCCGCGTTTCGGATTCAGGGCCGGGCTTTCGAGATGAAGACCTGCCCCACATCTTCAAGCCGTTTTTCACCCGCCGCAGAGGAGGCACGGGACTTGGGCTTTCGATAGTTCAGCGCAAAGTCGAAGAACACGGCGGCAGCGTCACTGTGGGCAACGGCAAAGAAGGCGGAGCGATGGTTGAGGTCAGGCTCAAATCACTCGTCGAGTGATTTACTCCAGCGCGTAAGATTCGAGATACCCGCAACGGTCGCACCGGTAGCTTTTGATCTGAAGTATTTCTTTCCCGGAAGTCTTCGTCCCGAACCAGAAACTCTTTTCAGGCTCTCCCTCGACCCATTGGCTCGGCAACTGACCGCCATGTGTTTTATCGAGGATGAAGCCCTCTTCCATTCGACCTTCGCATTTGGGGCATCTCGTGTTGAGCATCGAAAAATCCTCTCTTCATTTTTCGGCCATCGCGTCGGTCACTTTTATTCGCCCGGCTATTATTTCTTTTCTGGCCCGCTCGACTTCATCGAGCACAGATCGAGGGATGAGTTTTTCGTTGTACTGATCCAGCGCGTAGCCCACGCCGTCGTTTTCAAGCCCGAACAGATGAACGCCTCCCTGGAATCGACCCTCGACCAGATCGCGCACCGTGTTGTAAACCGACACATCGACCCTCTTTATCATGCTGGTCAGTATGAATCCGGGCTTGACCCAGTTCTGATTCGAGTCGACTCCTATGGCAAGTTTGTTCATCTCCTCTGCGGCGTCGAACACTCCGAGACCGGAATTGCCCGCCGCCTGAAATATTACGTCCGCGCCCCGGTCGACCTGAGCCGTCGCAAGCTCTTTGCCCTTGCCCGGATTGTTCCACGCCGCGTCATTGACACCGACATAGTTATCGAAGACTACGACCTGCGGGTTGGCATACTTTGCGCCCTCTTCATAGCCGGTCTTGAATTTGTGGATGAGCGGGATGTCCATCCCGCCCACGAAACCTATCCTGCCGGTTTTAGTCAACCTGGCTGCTATCATCCCTACCAGGAAACAGCCTTCGTGTTCTTTGAAGATCAGCGAGGCGACGTTGGGCGAATCGATCACCCCATCGATTATTGCGAATTTCAGGTTGGGATAATCTTTCGCCACCTCGGTCATGATCGGAGCCTGAGCGAACCCCACGCCGATTATCAGGTCGTAGCCGCGCTCGGCAAACGCCCTCATGCAAGGCTCTATCGAAGTCGGATCGCCCGGCTCGACATCGCGCAGTTGTATGGGCAAATCCTCTGCGGCGCGACGCACTCCTTCCCAGGCCGCCGCGTTGAAAGACTTGTCGTCCTTCCCTCCGATGTCGAACACGATGCCGACTTTCAGCCGCCCGTCCGACCGTTCGCGCGCGCCGAGTCGTTCGCCGCAGCCGACAAACATGAGCGCGCATGCAAGCAGGACAGCGAGAGCGGGTTTTCTCATTTCTTCTGCTCCACGAGACGGTTGTATTTTTTGAGAACTTCTTTCAGACGATCATGCGGGAGAGCCGTAACCTTGTGGTTATCGATCCCGGTCATCGTCTCAGCGGCAACCAGCGCGTTGATGATGGCTTCTTCAACAGCCTGAGCCGTCGCTTCAAACAGCGGACTCATTCGGTCGTTGGGAAGCATGGTGAGTTGAGCGAGACCTTCGGGCCTGGCGGCATCCGGGTTGGCGGTCGAAAAAGCTATGAAGATGTCGCCCGACCCGTTGCCCGATGAGCTTCCTGTGCGGGCGACTCCGAGAGCCGCGCGTCGCGCGATTCGTTTGAGTTGATGAGCCAGCAGCGGAGCGTCGGTGGCAACGACGATTATGATCGAACCCACGTCTCCGGTCACTGAGTCCGTCTTTCTTCCCGTCAGCGTGTTGTCGGTTATCTCCTGACCTGCGGGGACGCCCGCGATGCGCAGTTGAGGGCGGAGGCCGAAGTTTGCCTGAACCAGCACGCCTACTATGTAGCCGCCTGCCCGCTCGCTGAGTTTTCTGGAAGCCGTCCCGATGCCGCCCTTGAATTCGTAGCAGATCATACCCGTGCCGCCGCCGACGTTTCCTTCCTGCACCGGGCCCCGGCGCGCGCTTTCCAAAGCTTCGAAGGCATGCTTTTCTTTTACATGAAATCCGTTGATGTCGTTGAGGTATCCGTCATAGGTTTCGGCCACGACCGGCAGAGACCACCAGTAACCTGTAGAGTCGGGGCCACCCTGTTTGACTCGCCAGCCGACGACCGCATCTCGCACCACTCCGACGCTGTGAGTGTTGGTGATCATCACCGGGCCTTCGAGAAATCCCGACTCTTCGACCCAGGTCGTTCCGGTCATCTCTCCGTTGCCGTTGAGCGAAAACCACCCGGCAAATACCGGCTTGTTGTTGGACTCTTTCCCGCGCGGCAAAATGGCAGTCACTCCCGTCCTCACAGGTCCCTGGCCCACTTTCAACGCGCCTTCGCCAGTGATGATGGTGGAGTGACCGACCTCGACGCCCGCCACGTCGGTGATTGCGTTGAGCGGTCCCGGAGAGCCGTCGAAAGGAATTCCGAGGTCGCGCGCTCGCGGTTTGTTTTGTGCCTCTGCCATATCGAGTGAAGCCGCCATCGCAAGCATAACGACGAGGAGAAAAGAGAACGATTTTTTCATCTTCTTCGTCCTTCGTCCTTCGTCATTTGTTTTCACTCATCTAAATGACGAAGGACTAATGACAACTGACAACTATCTTTCCGTCCATTCGTAGAGGTAAGCCATGTCGTGGAATTTGTTTTCGCTCCCGTCGTGTACTGCGTAGCGACTACGGCTGTGCTGGCCGCTTTGGGATTCGCGCGAACTCCAGAGGGTCGCCGCTCCGTGCTCGCCGTTTTTGTTCAGCGCATAGAAATTGAGGCTGAACTGACGCAGCTTCTTTCGATCATCGTTGTAATTTCTGACCACTCGACGGAGAGCTTCCAGGCAGGCGTCCTTAGGATGCATCCCCTGGCGCATCATTTCGACGATGGTGTGCGCGCCGTTGATTTTTATGCACTCTTCGCCTCTTCCGGTAGAGCCAGCCGCGCCGATGTCGTTATCGACATAGAGACCGCTGCCTATGAGAGGAGAGTCTCCCACCCGGCCCGGAATTTTGAAGGCGAGCCCGCTGGTGGTGGTAGTGCCTGAGATATCTCCGCGCTCGTTTATGGCAAGGCAGTTGATCGTGCCTGTTGGAGGATGAGCGATGATCCGATCGGCAAGGGCGATCAACTCTTCTTCTTTCATGTCGCGTTTAAGTTGCGAACTTGCAGGCGCGCTGTCGGGGGCGGCAAGCCCCGGCCCCCAGGCGTCGCGGTTGCTCATGTTCTCTTTCCATCTGAGCCATACGGCGCGCGATTCCGGCGTTATAAGGTCTTCCTTTTTGAACCCGTGAGCGAGCGCGAATCGAAGCGCGCCTTCTCCGACCAGCAGCACATGATCGGTGCGCTCCAGAACGAGCTTCGCTATTTTCGAGGGATTTTTTATGTATCGGAGAGAAGCGACCGCGCCCGCTCTTCGCGAAGGCCCGTGCATCACGCTGGCATCGAGTTCGACATCTCCCTCTTCGTTGGGCAATCCTCCGTAGCCCACGCTCATGTCTTTCGGATCGTCTTCGATTATGTTGACTCCGGCGACCACGGCATCGAGAGTGTCCGCGCCCGCGCGAATCATCTCCATGGCTCTTTCGGTGGCGCGCAGCCCGTTGGGGCTTGAGATGACCAGAGGGCGTGAGGCTTTGGATTGGGCCAGTATCGCGGGGCCGCCTTTCAGACCTGCGGCAGTCAGCCCTGCGGCTGCGCCGAGGAAGCCCCGGCGAGTGAAACATGAATTCATTATGTGTCCTCCTGCAAAACGGAATGGAAGTCTGGATCGCCGATGACTCAGCCCCGGGGCTGCAATCCCACTGACCGACGAAGCGACCGCGCTGTCACACGAGCGCGGCTTTTATGAGTTCGGGCGGCTCCGCCCTCTGAGCGCCTATCGTGTAAGCGCGCTCGACTATCTGGGCTGCTTCTTCGGCGCGAGCCGCATCGTTGAAATACAAAACAGCGAGAGCCGCGCATGACTCGATGCGGTCTCCGATCTTCGCCTCGATGCGGATGCCGACTCCGTAATCGATCTGGCTGTCGAGCCGCAGTCGGCCCGCTCCGAGTATCATCGAAGCGTGGCCAATGAGTTCGGTATCGATGGCCTGCACATAACCGGAGGCGGGTGAGCCGACCGCGCGAGTGCAGGCCGCGCCTGGAAGCAGAGAGTAATTGTCAATTACATGAGAAACTCCGCCCTGAGCTTGAATGATTTCTCGCATCTTTTCAAGCGCCGCGCCGCTTTCGATCATCCGGTCATAAATCTCCCGCCCGGCTTCCACGTTCTGAGCCGCGCGACCCACGACGAGCATATAAGCCGAAAGCTCGCGGCACAACCGGGTGAAATCATCAGGCCCGCGCCCGCGCAGCGTATCGAATGCCTCGATGACTTCGAGCGAATTGCCTGTGAGGCGACCGAGCGGCTGGTTCATATCGGTGATGAGCGCGACGGCCTCTTTCTTCAACCCGCGCGCTATCTCGATCATCACGCGGGCAAGCTCGCGGGCTTCGTCTTCTTTTTTGAGAAAAGCTCCGCTGCCTGTTTTCACGTCGAGCACCAGTCCCGTGATGCCTTCAGCCATCTTCTTGCTCATGACGGAAGCGGCCATCAGGGGGCGGCATTCTACAGTCGCGGTCACATCGCGGAGGGCGTAGAGCTTTTTATCTGCGGGCGCAATTTCCCGGGTCTGACCGATGAGGGCTGCGCCGACGCTTTGAAGAGTCGAGCGAAACTCTTTCAGAGAAAGATCAGTGCGAAAGCCGGGGATGGATTCGAGTTTATCGAGCGTCCCTCCCGAATGCCCAAGCGCGCGGCCTGAGATCATCGGCACGAGGAGGCCAGCGGCAGCCACCACCGGCGCAATCACCAGAGAAGTCTTGTCGCCCACTCCGCCCGTAGAGTGCTTATCGACGCAGACCTTGCCGAGGTCGGAAAAATCGACGACCCTGCCCGAATAGAGCATCTCCTGAGTCAGCGCGCGGGTTTCTTCTGAATCCATGCCGCGAAGAAAGATCGCCATCAGAAGGGCGGACATCTGATAGTCGGCCACCTCGCCTGCGGTGTATCGGCGGATGATGAAACGAATCTCCTCGCGTGTGAGAGCGAGTCCGTCCCGTTTTTTTGCAATGATGTCTACGGCTCTCATAAACAGTAAAGTCTGGAGTCCAGGGTCGAGAGTCTGGAGCCGAAAGCCGGGCTCCAGACTCTCGACTCCAGACTATCACCTCAGAAGTTTTTTATCTTCGCTTTCATCTGCGGGTCGGTTATTTCTTCGAGCAGAATTTTTTTGATCATATCCGTA
>CAZPQE010000328.1:0-8074 GCA_964588615.1 uncultured Clostridia bacterium
AGCGAGTTCGTCAAGCAGCGGCCTAATTTTGTGTCGCACTTTAAATCGCACCCATGCGGTTCAAGTTTTCGCGCAAGGATGAGAATGGCGATCTGGCCTGCAGTCATTAAACGTGCGCGCCCTGGAGGCGTCAGTAGCCCGCGCCTTAGCAAGGGATCCATCAGGCCCTCCCTCACGTCCGGGCTACTGACACACGCTCAGAGGATGCCCTTGACTTTGATTAGGGCAGCCAAATTCTTTTCCGCCGCTTTGATGTATAAGCCATCCTTCAGGAACACATCTCCCGCTGCGATCAGATTGATGGCTTCCTGAATGCTCGCCTGCTGATCCGGTTTTGTGGCTACTGCCTGCGCCCTTGCGATTTCACCCAATGCCGTCGACCTCGTTGTTAAAGCAAGGAAGTTTCTGATCTCTACCAGATTCAAAGCGGGCGCATTGTCCTGAGCGATGGTGACTCTCGTCAGGGCATGCCTGATTTTATCCACTCCCGCATCGAGAGAGCCTGTCGCAAGCAGGTTTGCCGCTCCTGCTTTAGTTTGTCCGATCAGGCTCCCGAAGATGTCGATGATGGCATCGTTGAGAGCGGCCCGGACGACTTCGCTCAGATCGGCGCGTCCTGCCAACGCTCTAAGGTCAAGCCCGGCGACGCTCGCTGCCCTCGAAGGCGCAGCTACTTCGATGGGCGAGGCTGCCGTGCCTGTGCCCTGATCGTCATCGGTGACAGAGACTATGACGGCGTACTGGCCTGCCGTCAGATAAGTGTGCGTGCCTGTGAGACCCGTTGAGTGCGGGGTTCCGTCATTCCAGTTGATGCGGGAAGTATGAGTATCCAGTGTGCCGGCATCGGTGAAACTGCCGCTCGCGCCGATCGGTGTCCGCACAGGCACAACCGATGAGCCGGCGCTCGTTCGATAGAATCCCGACAGGCTCATTGTGACGACCGGCGAGAGGTTTCGAACAGTCACCGGCACATTGACATCGAGCGAAGACGCATTGTCGTCATCATTGACAAGGACGGCAACCTGATAGGTATCCGACGGCGAGGCGGTCGGATCGTCGTCGAGATAATGACGAATGATCTGAAACGAAGTAGTGCCTGCCGGATATGCATAAGTTTGAACCGGCTCTGAATTGCGCCATCTCACGCTCAACGTAAACCTGTCTCGCACTCCGGGGTCGATGATGGAGCCGGTGAGGGTGGCGACGCCGTTCTCGTCGATCTGAGGCGTGATCCGCACATTGCCGAGCTGCGGTGCGTGGTTCGAGACCCTGGGCTGCAAAGAGAAATTTCTGACGGCCCCCTGCTCATTCGCCACACGCAATACGACATGTGTGCTGCCGGGACCGACTTTATTGTCGAGGAAACTACAGGAAAACCGCCCGTTTGTCGGGGTTGTGTCGAGCGACCCGGGCACCTCTTCGGCCTGACTGCCGCAACTCACGCTGACGACGCGGATGCCTGTCCGTCCATCATCGATTCCGTCATCCACAAGGTTGAAGTCGAAGGTCACGACTTCGCCTTCTACAATCTCTGTTCTGCCCGTGAGGTTGACCCTTGGCCCGCGCTCTATGATCCAGTTGCCGAGAGGGCCCTTTCGGTAATTGAGCCAGACATCGAGGCTGCTGCGATCAAAACCCGGCCTGCTCATCGCAACGGAGAGAGCCGATTTGAGCCTCTCATTTTGAAAGCCGTTGGTCGGGGTTGCGAAGACAAATCCGAGGCTGCCGAATTCCTGCTCGCAGACTCTGTGTCCTTCACCGGCGTAGCCTACGGCGCTGGTCACGCGCCACTCTTCGCCGCGTTTATCGATCCAGTCCTTCGGGTCTCCCTCTCTGGGCTTCGCGCAGGCAAAATGGTGCCGTTCGTTGTCCGCAAACCGCGCGTGCCATCGCTCGCTGCTATGTGAATAAAGGGCGCGGTCGCCGAAATTCCCAAAGTCGTCTTCCGCCCAGCTCCAGATAGTTTTCTTCAGTCTGTTGTCAGGATCAGGACAGGGATTGAAGAGGCCGTCGAATCTTCTGGCGTCGTTACAGGGTCCGAGGGTGGTCCTCTCGGCGGCATGAACGAAATCCAGAGTGATCTTCGGAACCCCGCAGCGGACGAGTTTTTTAATGCGCTCCTCGTCAATGAACCCTATCCAGTCTGCCTGGCCAGTCTCAGCGCCCGCAGCAGTGAGGATTGTGCGGTCCTCGCCCACCCTGTTCCAGTACCCGAGATTGCCATCCCAGAAGTGCTCCCTCGAATCCGGATCGCCGGGATCAGGAGCTGACGCGCCGGGCACATTGCAGGTATCGAAGTTGAACGAGGTCGCATTGGCATCCTTGCCCTTCTGCGCCGATTTGGGCCATATCCAGCCGGTGTTCCGGTCTTTGTTGTGGCCGAAGACGATCACCTGCTTTCCGGCGCGCAACATCTCGCGTCTGGTCGGCCACCGGCAGTCGTTGAAACTGCTTCCGCTGCAACCGGGGACCACGCGCGAGAAGTCGGAGACTTTCAGAACCCTGTCTCCCAGGAAGGACGCCAGCGGTCCCCACAGGTATATCTCGTTTTCAATGTTCACCTGGTCGTCGGTGTCATCGTTTATGTTGAAGCGATCTTCGAGGTTGATTATGACCACTTCATTCGGATTATCGATCAGCCAGTTGGCGATTTCTTTTATGGCATTGGAGTAGTAGCGGTCACGGGGTGAACATCCCTTGTTCGGATCTCCATGACATAACCTGAGCTTGTCGTTGTACCAGACCACATCGGGGTTCAAGTTGCGCACGCCGAGCCGCAGTTGATCTGTAAATGAAAACCTGTGGTTGGGATCGACGATATAGCCGTCGGCGGTGTTATTGAATCCATTGTGAGCATAGATAGTGGTGACGAAGTTGAGAGGCTCATCCATAGCCAGATGATCTCTCTGGTTGCTCATCGCCCACTCGGTCCAGCTACCCTGGAAATCATTCACATCGCTGTGGCGCCGCGAAAACTCATTGCCGGCGTTTTTGCACTTTCCGTCTATTTCTCTCAGCCCACGGTCACAACCAAAATTCCCGTTGCCATCAAAGAAAACCAGTTCGTCAAAAGCGAAAGGGCCGCGACCACATGGCGTTTCATTTTCTCCACCGCAGGGAAAGGAGTCCGAAACCGACCTGACATCTTTGGTGCATAGGTAGATGTAGGGAGTCGGGTAAGGAGACTGCCTCGTAAAGGATGTGCCCTGGTTCAAGTCCTGGGGATTGCCGCGCCATCCGGCTCCGCAACTGGACGCAGGCGAGGGACCGCTATTCACAATCTTCAAATTGAAGATCGGCGACTGCCCTCCCGTGGCTATGCAGGCATAGATGTAAGGCGTGTCTGCGCCCGCCCCGGCGTTCAGGTCTTTGTCAATCCATGTAAAACCGCTTGGACACCTGTTGCCAGCAGAGCTATGTGAGGTGAACCCGAGATCGGTAATCGGCGAAATCCCTGGGGTCCATGCCTGGCGGCGGTAACAGAGATAGACGAACTTCGATCCTGCCACGCCGGCGTTGATGTCAGTGCCGTCCCACTCCCAGCCCGCCTGGCAGGGATTGCTTGTGGCTCTGGAGTCGCGGATCACAAAATCTATGTCGACGACTGCCTCTCGCCCATCCTGGCATCGAGCGGGAATGGCGAAGAGGGAAAGCGCAATCACGCAAGCCACCAGCAGGTTGATGGCCACGGGCGAGCGCGCCGCGTTCAGCCCGGCACAGAATAGCGCTCCGGCACTTGTGGAGTAACGGCGATGCTGAATCAGTTCCCCGAAGGGACGGACAGCAGGTGTTTCACTTGTCATGACGGTTCTCCTCATCTATTGGCGCTGACCTTGAATGATGCCGCGCAGGGCGAGCAAATCATCTTTCAGGAGATAAGCATAAGCGCCGACCTCCATAGTCGACTGGCGAAGAGCCTTCGAATCGTGATTGGTCACTATTATGACCTTCGCAGCTTTCCATAGATTCCTGATTTGTCGCGTGGCGCTGATGCCATCCATTGTCTTCATCTCCAGGTCCATCGTTACCCAGTCAGGTTGATGCAGGCGGCACATCTCGACCGCCTCCATGCCGTCGCGGCACTCGAATATTTCTGCGCCGAGATCGCTGATGAAGCTCCTTATCACTTGCCGCATCTGCTCACTGTCTTCGACAATCAGGATTGTCATCGCCATTTCATCTCTTCTTTCCGGCAGTCCCAGTATGAAAAAAATCGGAGCGGTTGAGTATCCGCAATGACTGGTATTTTTGTATCCGTAGAACTCGGTATTGTTCTATCTGTAGAACTCAGCAGGGAGGCGGATCAAAGTTCGGTTTGATGAGTGAGGGCGTATTTCATCAGCGCATGGCTGCCGCGCAGATTGAGTTTTTGCGCGATGTTGGCTCGATGGGTTTCGACCGTGCGCGGGCTGATGAACAGAATATCGGCAATCTCTCTGGTGGTTTTGTACTCGGCGATCATCTTCAGGACTGTGCGCTCGGTGGGCGAGAGGCAATCGAGGTCGCGTTTTTGATCATCCGTTCTGCGACGGCTGCGATCGATGAGGTAAGCGGTCATCGCCGGGCTGATAAAGGGCCGTCCTGCGGCGACGGCCCTGATGCAGGAGACGATATCCGTCACGGCGCTGTCTTTCAAGACATATCCTCGCGCGCCGAGGTCGAGAGCTTGATTCATCATGCTCTCTTCCTGATGCACGGTGAGGAAGACGATTTCGACCCCGAACCGGCGCTCGCGGATTTTGCGCGCCACCGTGAAGCCATCCATTTCGGGCATATCGACATCGAGGATGGCTATGTGCGGGCTCAGTTGCTCGATCTTTTCGAGCGCATCGCGTCCGTCGCCTGATTCGGCGATGATCCGCAGGCCGTTTTCACTTTCGATGATCTGACGCAGACCCTGTCGCACGATGGGGTGATCGTCGGCTATCAACAAACGAATTTCATCGCCCATCCTTTTCCCCTCTTGCCGGAAGGCTGATTGAAACGGTAGTGCCCTGTCCCGGTTTCGATTCTATCAGAGGCTGGCCGCCCAGCAACCTGGCACGTTCGATTATTCCCGTCAAACCGAAGCCGCCGGAAAAATTGGCCGCGTTGATCGCGAAGCCTTTGCCATTGTCTGAAACCCTCAGTTCAACGCCGCGTTCGGACTTTTTGATCGAGACACCAGCGCGTGTGGCTCCGGCGTGCTTGATTATGTTGTTGAAACTCTCCTGAACGATGCGATAGAGGCTGCTCTCGGCTTCTTTCGTCAGAATACCTTCGATCTCATCCAGTTCTCTGCTGATTTCCAGTCCTTGCGAAAGCGAGAGCTTTTCAATCATCTCTTCGACGGCTTTGGTAAAGCCGAGGCGGTCGAGTTGAATCGGGCGCAGATCGTAAATGATCTCCCGCGCTTCATCAATCGCGTGAGACGCAGCGTCAGCAATCTCGCGCATCTGCTCGATGGCGTGGTCATGCTCTTCCTCCCGCGACAGGGAGAGCATAGCGCGATTCTTTATGATCACCAGACTCTGACTCAGGCTGTCGTGTATTTCTGCTGCGATGCGCTTGCGCTCGGCTTCCTGCGATTCGATGAGTTGCCGCGAAAATGTCTCCTGTTGCAGCTTCTCTTTGCGAAACCTGGCGACGCGCGCGCGATAAAGCAGAGTGACAATCGCCAGTCCTGCAATCGACATCAGTGAGATGAACCAAAAGGTTCGATAAAACGGCGGCACTACTATGATCCGAATGCTCGCGCCCGCCAGGTTCCATACGTTATCGCTGTTGGCGGCGATGACCTTGAAGGTGTAGTTTCCCGGCGGCAGATACGAGTAATAGGCATAGCGGCGCGTGGCTGCGTCCGTCCAGTCGGCATCCAGCCCTTCGAGCATGTATTTGAATCGCATCTGTTCCGGCTTGATGAAGCTCAGCCCCGTGTACTGAATTTCGATCGCGCCCTGCCCCGGCTCGACGCGCAAAGGAGCAAGCGGGCAGGGAGATCGCTCAATCAATGCAGATTCAATGACGACCGGCGGCGGCCTGGGATTGAAAGGCACAGCTTCGGGATCGATCACAGCCACGCCCTTTTGTGTGGGAAACCAGAGTCTTCCGTCGCGGGTCTTGATTCCTGCCGGCTGACGACCGCCATTGCATTCGGCGTTTGCCATGCCGTCGCTTTCTCCATAACCCGTGCCGTTGACGGCTGTGATTTTTCCTTCGGCGTAATCGTCGAGTTGCTGACGGCTCACCCGATGTATGCCCTGATTGCTGCTCATCCAGAAATAGCCGCGCCGGTCTTCGAGTATTTGAAAGACGCCATTGCTGAAAAGCCCGGTCCCAGTCGTATAGTTGACGAATCTGCCGTCGCGAAAGCGGTTCATCCCGACATCATAAGTGCCAATCCACAGAACGCCGTCGCTGTCTTCGTAGATCGAGCGCACGCGATTGCTAGTAAGCCCGTCGCTTGTTGTGTAGTTGATGAATGTACCATCTTTGAAGAGTGACAGCCCGCCATAAGTTCCTACCCAGAGGTTGCCCTGCCGGTCTTCGTGAATGGCTTTTATGTCAATGCTTGCCAGTCCATCTTTCTCGCTGAAGACCCTGGCTTCTTTGCCATGCATGCGAACCAGTCCGTTTGCGGTTCCGAACCACAGAGCGCCATCCCGCGTCTGATTGATAGCCTGAACGATGCTGAAACCCAATGGCAGAGGAAAGAACGGAGCGAAACTGGTGAAGTGGCCGTCCCTGCCCCAGTAGAGACCGCCATAAGTTCCGACCCACAATCGCCCTTCGCGGTCTTCATATAAAGCCTGAATCCCTTTGGGCCAGCGAGCCGATTCCGCGCGGGATTGAAAAGCGCCGTCGCGATACCGGCTCAAGGTATCCGCGCCGATCCATATAGCTCCTTTGCTGTCTTCGAGGATCGGATAGACATTATCCGAGTCGAGTCCGTGTTGAGTGGTGTAGGTGAAGATGGTCTGTCGGGTCAATCGGTTGATGCCGCGTCCGAAGGTCCCCGCCCAGATGTTGCCTTCGCTGTCTTCGTAAAGCGATCTGATGTGCGGGCTTGACAGCCCGTCTTTTTCGTCGAAGCGGGTGAAGCGACCTTCCTTAAAAAGTTTAACGCCATTGCCGCCTAACCAGAGATTTCCCTGACGGTCTTCGCAAATTGCATAGGGCGAGTCATACCAGCCGGCTTTCTTTGTGTAGAGCGAAAGCCTCCCATCGCGGAATTGGTAATAGCCTTCAATTCCGTTTATCCCAAACCAGAGATTTCCTTTCGAGTCTTCGTAGCAACTCGACAGAAACACCGTCGGATAAGGAATGGGAAATGGATGGCGGTTGGTGACTCCATGGTGATTTCGATAGAGCGCGTCTTTCTCGAACATCCAGAGCGCGCCGGACCGTCCCAGATAGAATTGCATTGATGTGATCAGCGCGTTTCTCCCCTCGAAAGGAATAAAAGCGCCATCCTTCCAGTAAATCAGCCCGCCCTGAGTCGCTATCAGAATGCGCCCATCAGCCGCGCTCTGAACTGCCGAAATGCCATTGTGAATCAATCCTTCTGCGGTAGTCAGAGAAACGAACTTCCCGTCTTTGTACCTGGTTATGCCGCCATCTTCAGTGCCCGCCCACAGCGTCCCATCCTGGGCTTCGCAAAGCGAGTTGAAGCGATTGGAATTGATGCCTGGAGTATTGCCTTTGTTGAAGACCGTGAAGCGCACGCCATCAAAGCGCACCAACCCGTCGAGCGTTGTCAGCCAGAGATAGCCATCACTGGTTTGCAAAATCGCATGGACAGAGTTTTGCGGCAGCCCGTCGTCGGTCGTCCAGGAATCGCAGCGATACTGCGCAGAAGTCGCAGTGCAAAGACAAAAGATAAACACGCACAGAGCGAACAACCGGAGAGGGAATTTGCCAACTGCATCGACTTCAAGATTCTCAGGAGCCGAAGATGTACAACCGTCGGCCAGCCTGTTGACACCCTGAAAGGATGAAAATTTGAAGAACCAGCAGGCTGGCAGCCTGCTGCACCTTTTCTGAGGAGCCGAAGATGTACAACCGTCGGCCAGCCTGTTGACACCCTGAAAGGATG
>CAZPQE010000329.1:0-8056 GCA_964588615.1 uncultured Clostridia bacterium
AGGTAGTGGTGTATGCACTATCAATCGCTTGTTAAAAAAGTGTCTACGAACCAGGGCGGCTGGAAGTGTGACTGACCAGTTCTGCGCCTACCCGCGCCACACGAAGTTTTAAGACGTTGGGCGGCACTTTCCAGTAGAACAACCTTACCCTCCGCGTATCGGATCAGCACGCCGATTGCGCCAGACACCTCTGGCAGTGTGTGCGAACGGCGAGTTCTTCGTCGGTGTCGCCGGCAAGGGCCTCAAGCATCTCTTTCGCCCTCTCGGGTGCATCTCCGACGTACCCGATCAGGAAGTCACGCACCCGTTCCCGCAACCACATGCTCGCCGAGCCGAGGCGCTGAAGCTCCGCTGCCAACGCCGGAATGGCAGGAGCAAGGCTCTCCGGAGGAACACAATTTAGAAGGGTGTGCCTTGACATGCCAGACACGGCGACCGGCTCCTCCCTGTCCGAGAAACCCAGGCTCTGACCCTGCGCTGAAAGGCCTCCTGCGAGAACGGCGACCAACAGCGGCTCCCGCGTTGGCTCAACCCCGACGATCGCGCTCACATTGTCCCAATACGTCGTGGTCGAGGCCATTCGGCGGCCCGGATTCTCGGGATCGATCGCCCAAAAGATTCGGGCCGCCACGTATACGCCAACCGCCGGATCGGGAAAATCGATGAGGGTGGCCCTTAAACCCTCCCAGTCCTGGTTGCCTATGTAGTGTGCGTACAGCGAATCGACCATATATCTCTTTATCTGCCAGTCTGGAGCGCGCGGGAGGTCGCGGCGAAGCAGCCCGATAATGGTCTCGTATTGCCGATCGAGCCACCCACCGTCCCGGTGTTCCACTACCCCATTGTGATCCGTATGATCGAGATAATAGTCACGCGCGTCAGCCGGCGTTAGACGCCGCAGGTGCCAATCTGTCTCCGAGTCTTGCGGCTCGCCGAAGTGGGGGTCATGGGCTTGATGATAGTAGTAGTGGGTTCGACAGGAACGGCAGACCCGAACTTCCTCAATGTCGAGGGCAGAAGTGTAGCGAGCCGGATCCGTGGACCATGCCTCCCGCCCTTCCCAGCCTCCCTTGACGAGGATCGTCGAGAGACGTCCCCACGTTTCCGGTAAGGGCAGATCCCACACCTTCTGCTCAGGCGGAAGCGTCACACAGAGATCACAGTCAACGATCGAAATCAGTTCCATAGTTGTCGTCATTGGCCGATGTGGCCATGTCTACGCCCGCCCAACGCCCGAGATCAGGCAGCGCGGGCCGAACCTGTGCGACTGAAAGTAACAAGTGCGGGTCACAGGAAAGCTGCTGCCCGCGCTTGCCTGCAGCGAGAAGTTGAACTAAGCGCTCCGCGCAGATGAAAACTGCCTGCCTTTGAATAACCTCGATCATTCTCCCATCGAATAGGTCTATACTTCCTGTGCCAATAATCTCTAAACAGGAGGTGTAACGATGACCGAACTTCGCAAGAGAATGATCGAGTCTCTTCAACTCAAAGGCTACTCCATTCGCACCCAGGAGTGCTATGTTCGCGCTGTCCGTCAACTCGCTCAACACTACCATAAGTCCCCTCTGTGCCAATATGGATGAGACACCTACCCTACTGTAAATTACTGAGCAGGGCAAGGAGGTCTGAGACCTAGATTTCGCGCGAAAATCGGCACATCGGCACTTTGTCCATAGGCCGAATTTCGCGCGAAAAAGTGGGCATCAACATAAATTTTTGAATAAAGTCTGCAAACATGACTGCATTTCCAGGGCGAAGGGGTGAGTTTTCTGCAAGGATACTTTGACCAACTTATCCCCTTTGAACTCCAGTGATCCCGATATGACCAGCACATCCTGCACCAAACGCAGCAGACCATAAGATTCAAAGATGGAGTCCTTCAACATCCACTCTTTCGACCAGATGAGCAGGTTGTGTGCAAGGTCGCTGAGGATCACCCAAGCCTCCTGTGCTTCCCAGCATTGCTTGCGGCGATGCACCAACTGCAACCCCAGTTTGTCCTGTTTGATGTCCGACTCAATGGTTCCTCCGCGCGCGTCGTAGAGTTGGGAAACTTCTGATGGCGTTTTCGCCGTCAGTGTGTGCAACAACAAGGCAAAGCGTTCGATGCCTGACTCAGTGTGCCACTTCAGGGCCAGTGTTTGTATGCGCCGTCCATAGCGCACTGCCGTCGGCACTTGAGCGATCCACTTCTTTGGTCGAAGTTGATGCCAGTCATCATTGGCGACCAGGCTTGCGACTTTTGCTGCACGTCGCGAATTATAACCTTTCGTCAGTAGTTGGTAATCGCGCGCTACTAACCACTTGATTGCCGCATCGGAGCCGAAACCCGCATCCAGCCGCCAGATCAAGTGACGAAAATGATGCGCTCGCGGGTGCAACACTCTCTCAGCCATCAGCACCATAGGTTGCAAACAACTTATAGAATGCTCAGAGCCGGGATAGAGTGAAGACCCAAGCGTCTCACCATAAGGACTCACGCACAAGCGCGCCAATTGGCGACCGACGCGGTTTTTTCCCCAGCGAAATAGCCCTTCGTGCTGCCTTCGGCCCGCCGCGAAGCTGGCAGGCCCGTCAAATCGCCGTCAAGCCACATCCCGCCACCTCGATAATCGTGTGAGAGCGCCGATGCTTGGGCTTGCAAGATAGCTTAAAAAGCTGCGCGCAAGCTCTCGACACTTGATTCATCAAAAGCATACAGCGTGCGGGCAAGTGTCGCTTGTTGTGCAAACTGCTCTTGCCCCCAGCAACGTGCAAGAAGATGGTTGGGGCGCAACAGCAAATCGGCCTGCGAGGTTGCGCGACCACCAGCAAGGATCAGCACCAAGGCTTCAATGAGCTTGTCGAAGGGGCTGTGATCGAGTGTCTTGATCGATAGCGCGACTTCGCGCAAAGGACTCAATACCCCAGCACGACCCAGTGCATAGCCAAAAGCTGCCAACGGCGCGTAATTGGTCGTAGCTGTTGACTTCAGTTCAATTGTAATTCGCTTCATGTGACCTCCTGGAAGTTGGAATGAGATAACTATGCTCCAAAAGGTCATAAAACTACTAATGTCAATTGCTCATTTTTCGCGCGAAATTCGGCCTATCCACTCTTTGTTTTTCAATAGCCAATACCCCGTTTTTCGCGCGAAATTTGGGTGATAGTCCACCCATCTTTGATGAGCGCGTTCTTTACAGCATCATGAATGACATCCTTCGCACCCATGTCGTGATTATAGTTTTTGAATTATTGAGAGGCAATCAACTCTTGCTGCTGCGCTCTCACCTGGAACTGTTGCGCCGCGCGTCATCGCTTGTGAGCGATTTCAAAAACTCCACGAGATCGCTCTGCTCTTCATCCGTCAGATCGACTGCCATCAGTTCCCATGCCTTCATCGGATTTTCGTTGCCGCCTTTGACATAAAACTTCACTACATCCAAAAGCGTCGCCGCGCTCCCGTCGTGAAAATAAGGCGCGGTCAACTCCACGTTGCGAAGCGATGGCGTGCGAAACGCTCCGAGGTCGAGCGCGTTGCCCGTGACCATAAACCTTCCTAGCTCCGATGACCCTTCCATCTTTCCAAGCGACGCCAGCTTCATCGCAGCGTCATCGCCCTTCACTCGCTTCATCGCTTCCGACGCGATCTGATCGAAGTTATTATGCCCGGCGGCAACTCCGGTGTTGCGATAAATCTGATCCGAAAAAAACGGGTATGCCTGATTGATCGTGTGACAGACCGCGCAGCGCGCTTTGCCTCGAAAGAGAAGCGATCCTCGCATCGCCGCGTCGCTCATCGCCCGCCTGTCTCCGGCAAGAAAACGATCAAACGGGGAATTGCCCGATACGAGCGTCCTCTCGAACGACGCTATCGCGCGGCCCACGTTTTCAATCGTAACCGTTCCGCCGAAAGCATCGCTGAATGATTTTTGGTATTCGGGAATTTTTTTCAATCGCTCGACTACCTGTGCGTGAGTCTGATCGCCCATCTCATCCGCGTTGGTGAGAGGCAGCACCGCCTGAGCTTCGAGCGTGTCCGCGCGCCCGTCCCAGAACTGAGTGGTGTTGAACATCGCGTTGAGAAGAGTCGGAGAATTCCTCGCGCCTTTCCTTCCCCCTATGCCTTCGGCCACCGGCTTGCCGTCGGCAAACGCTCGCTCAGGATCATGGCAGGTCGCGCAACTGATCGAGCCGTCTGAAGACAATCGCGCGTCGAAAAAAAGACGGCGGCCAAGCTCGACCTTATCTCTCGTCAGCGGATTGTCTTTGGGAATGAAATAAGACCACAACTCGGCTGGGATGCCCGGAGGCAGATTTATCTCGACCTTCGACGGGTCAGTTCCATCGGCCAGCGCAAGCAGCGGGGCGGCGGACGCAAAAAGGAGGATCACAACGGCCTTGAGCGTCTTTCTCATATTTCATCCTCACAGGTCTTCGATTCTCAACTTCGTGTCGGCGCGCTTCCAGGCTTCCAGGAATTGTTTTTGAACCAGGGCAGCGGCCTGACGCTTGTTTTGCGCCTTGAGGCTCTCCACCAATCCGAAAAGCAGGCGGCCATTGCGCGGAGACCTCTCCACTGCCGCGCGAAAAACTTCTTCGGCTTCTTCCGATCTCCCCGCCCTAAGCAGAGCACCGCCGAGAGACTGTCTGACCGGGTAATACCATGCAGGAGGCTCGTCGTAATTGAGAAGGTCTTCCATCTCGACCGCTTTCTTCCAAGCCTCGATTTCCGCTTTGGCGTCGCGCTTTGATCGAGCGAGTCTTGCGTCAAGCGCAACCGAAGCGACATTCAAAACATGTCGCGTCGCATTGGTTGTTCCCCAGGGCGCATCTTCGGGAATCTGATTCTTCAAATCCTCGAAGGCTTGCCGCTCTTTTTCAGCCTCATCGAGCTTGCCTCTGGCTGCGAAGGCCAGTACTCGCCCGTAGCGCCAGAACGCTTTGGCTGTCGCAAAGCGGGCGTCAGGCGCGGGCATTCGAAGCATTTCATCCCACTGATTGAAATAGGCCAGCACGAAAACTGAGGAGGGAAGAAAAGCTTCCAGCATCGCCATCTGGCTGATGTGACGCTGGACATTGGCTTCAAGCCGCGCGGCTGCGCGTCGAGCGGCGAGGAAACGGCCCGCCCTGTTATGGGATTCGAGAAGGAAATGCAGATTGTGCGAATAGTACATCGCCGGGTAGATGCCCGTCGCGCCAGTCCCCCTGATGTAAACTTCGTCTGCAAGGGCGGCTTCGCTGTTGCTCCTGGCCGATGCGTCGAAATCGCCGGTCTGAATGTAAATATGAGCGGGCATGTGAACCAGATGTCCCGATGCAGGCGCGAGTTTTTCCAGCCTTGAGGCGCTCGGCAATGCCCGCTCAGGATTGCGCGAGGCTTCGACTGCATGGATGTAGTAATGGTTCGCGCCCAGATGATTCGGATCGCGCTTTAACACCGATTCGAGTGTGGCGACAATTTCTTCAGTGCCTTCTGCCGGTTTGCCATCCTTCGTCCAAAGTTGCCAGGGGCGCAGGTTCATCATGCTCTCGGCGTAGATAGTTGCCGCGTCGAGATCATCAGGATACTTGCGCGCAAGCTCGCCCATCGCGTTTTTGTAATCTACCGAAAGCTTCTTCAAATCGGCGTTGGGATCGGAAGAGTATCGCGTGGCAAGAGCCGCGATGTAGTCTTTCTCTGGCGGACTCGCTTTCGAAGCGAGAGACAAAGCTTTTTGAATCGCGTCGTAGGCGGACTTTTCGCGTTCAGGGACGGAAGGCAGGTTGATGTTGGCTCCGAGCGTAATGGCCATGCCCCAGTGCGCCATGGCCATCTGCGGATCGAGTTCCGACGCGCGCTTGAAAGATTTGTAGGCTTCGTCGTGATTGAACCCGTAGATGAGAGCCAACCCCTGATTGAAGAATTTCTGCGCCTCTGCGCTGGTCGTTGTGACGGGGTGATTGATTTCTCCGAAGCCCGGCATAAGCTGGCCGGGACTGACCTTTGGCGATGAATGCTGGTGCTGCGCTGTCGCTGTCACTGCCAGCAGCAGGAGGGCAGGGATCACATCTCGCATACGCGTTCCTCCGATTCGGGGAAAGTTCGCATCTATTGCCGCACGACTCCTTTGACGATGAACGAGATGGGTATCTCCGCGCCTGAAGCGGTCTTCATTCTGGTCGAGAAGATCACGAACCCTTCTTCGTTCTGCGTAAGCGTGGCCGCGTTGCCATTGGCTTCGGGCGGGAGCAGGCTCAACGGGGCGGGATGAGTCGTAAGGCTGGCCTTCGTGCTCATCTGCATCAGTTCTTCGAATTTGGGCTGGGCATCGATATTTGTATCATCGGCTACAGGAGTCATCACGAGAAAATCTCTCACAGGGGAAATGCCCAGATGATTGCCGTCTGTCGGATGAAGCGCGTACCTGAGGGTGTAAGCGCCCGGCTTGAGCGCCTGCCCTCGGAAATCGGTCCCGCCCCTGGGGTAGGATATCACGCCGACCAGAGTCGAGTCGGCAATCTCGGTGTAGAAGGCGCCGCCCGCATCTTTCCTGGGCTGAGTCGACAGCGATTTTCTCAGCCACAGTTCGCAGGCCACAGAGCCGTCTTCGAGCACGACTCTGTAGCCTTTGTCTTCGAGCGCGTTGCGAAGCGATTCAGGCCCGTCGGCGAAGGCTCCGGTGGATTCGAGTTTCGCACCTTCGGCAAGCGATGACAGCGAAAAGGCGAGAGAGAGTATGACCGTCGAAATGAATTTTCCAATCATTTTAGCCAACCGGTTTAAGACAAAGGCACAAGGGCCGCAGAAAACTCAATCTCTGTTGCCTTTGTGCCTTCGTTTTCCTAAGCGGATTTCTTATCGAGCGAAGTTGCCGACGAACGCGCTGCGTTTGCCGTGCACAGTCCAGACGACTCCGAGACCTTTGCCTTGGAACTCATCCGTCTCTGCGACTGCGGGCATCGCGTGAGAAGTCAGGGTCAGCGGCTGATAGAAGGTCTCTTCATTCCCGCACAAGTGGTCTTTGGGAGTGATCGAGCGAGTCTCGATTCCAGCCAGAGTTCCCGCGCGCATCAACGCCTTGCCGTAGTGGCTGCCGTCGTGGCTTATCTCGAATCGGATGGGCGCGACTTCGACGCTGACGATGTTCTCGAAAAGCCTTCCGCCCATCTCTTTTGCAAAACACAGGAGCGCATTTCGCTGCTCGATGGAAGCGCGCTCATCCAGGATCAAAACTGATTTGGCCGGATACGGATTCTCGTAGATGTTTCCAAGCGTGGCCCCGGCTTTGACCACACCGACGACCGCCAGGCCATCGAGCGAGACGCCTTCCCACTGGCCTTTCTTTATGCGCCAGGTCAGAATCGCCTGATCGCCCACAAGCCCGACTTCGCCGTTTGCCACGCAGTACCCGGTGTAAACATCCGCGCTGCGGGTCTCGATGTAATCTCCCGTTACCTGCTGCGCTCCGGCTGTCGAAGCCAGAGACAGCACCATGCCGACTGCTGCAATCAAGAATGCCTTTCGCATTGCCTTACCCTCCGTCAATAAGTTTCAGGTAACAGGTTACAGGCAACAGGGCGGAGAGAACAAGAGGTTCTCAAGGATGAACTGATGATCCTTCCGCGCTCAAATATTCTCACCCTTTTCTCTGTCCCCTGTTCCCTGTCCCATCATTCACGCTTTCCCCGTGCCGTAGCAGGCGCGGCCTTCGGAGATGCAGTTGACAGGCTCGGCCACCTGACCGTCCGGGCCTATGCAATTTTGTGAGTAAAGGCACCAGAACAATCCGTCGTTGCAGGCCGGAACAGTCGGGTCCCATTCGACCTGAATGAACTGCCCTTTCCATCTGAGGTGCGGGCACAGGTCAGGGTGATTGATGTCGAACCGTTGAGCTTCACTTATCATCATCGACCTCCTTCCGCCGCTCGAAGCAGCGCGCGCTTGACGGCCACCCGCGCGAGTTGAATCTTGTACCCGTTGCGGCTCAGAGCCTTCGCCCCGCTGACGGCAAGCGAGCCTGCCTGCTCGGCTGTGGCTTCGGTGATCGTCTTCCCGGACAAGAACGCTTCAGCCGCAGGGGCTCTCCACGGCACC
>CAZPQE010000330.1:0-7992 GCA_964588615.1 uncultured Clostridia bacterium
CGTTGGCGTACACGGTCGATACATGCACCAGCCTGTCGATCTGTTCGTGCACGCGGCGCGTCACGAACGCATTCGAGTGACCCACGCTCACGGTGAGGATGCCGGCGAAAAAGTCCAGGTACTGATTGCCGTCGGCGTCGTTTTGTTTCGCCGCCTGAGAAAACTGAGCGGGCCACATCCTCGCTCCGACAAGCCCTGCCAGCCCCGCCCCAAGAACGATCAGCGGAAAAGGGACGTGAAGAAAATAGATGCTGATGAAAGCGGCGGCGGCTATTACGAAATGCGCGCCGCGTTTGAGCGCGCGACGGCCTATCCTGAGAATGGCTTCGACGACGATGGCCACCACCACCGGCTTGACCCCCAGGAGCGCGCCTGCAACCGCCGTGACGTTTCCGTAGGCGGCATAAATGTAGGACAGCCCCATGAGAATGAAGATCGAGGGAAGGATGAAGAACACGCCCGCCGCTATCCCGCCTGCCGCCCGATGAAGCAGCCAGCCGATGTAGATGGCCAGTTGCTGCGCTTCAGGGCCGGGCAGCAGCATGCAGTAATTGAGCGCGTGAAGAAAACGTTCTTCCGATATCCATCGCCGACGCTCGACCAGATCGCGGTGCATTATGGCGATCTGTCCCGCAGGCCCGCCGAAGCTGATGAACCCCAGCCTGAGCCAGTAGCGAAACGCTTCCCGAAATGCAACTGCATCGCGCCGCTCTTTCGACTCGCCGATTTCTTTTTCCATTCATCACAGTCCGAGAATCGATTGCAATCGTCGTGTCACTTCTTCGACCCTGTCAGCCGCCTTGCCGTAATCCATCGTCATCGGTTTGAACGAACTGAGCGCAGGCATATTCTTAGGCCCTTCGACTCCTGCGCGCAAAGGAATCTGCGCGGCTTCAGACGCGGCAAGCCTGCGTTCGACTTCTGCCGAGAGCAGATAATCGATGAGTTTCTTTCCCGCTTCCGCGTGCCGCGCGCCCGCGATCAATGAAACCATGTTGGGCATAACGGGAACTCCGAGGCCGTCGCGGTCGGGCAAAACCATAGCCACCGGCTGATGGTCTTCTATTGCCACGTTGACATCATCGGTGTCCGTAAGTCCCATCTTCGCTTCACCGCGAGCGACCATATCGCGCACGACAGAATTTCCCGGAACGATCTTCACATCGTTGGCTTTAAGTTTGCGGAAAAACTCATCTGCCTGTTCGTCGCCGAGTTCGGCATAAAGAGCCGCAACGTGAAAGGAAGTCGATCCGAAGCGCGGATCGGCAATCGCCACCTGACCTTTCCATTTCGGATCAGTGAGATCGAAGATCGAGCGGGGCGCTTCCTCCGCTTTGACCAGACTGGTGTTGTAGACGATCACTCGCATGCGGGCCGAAAATCCCGTCCAGTAACCCTGCGGGTCTCTGAAGACCGAAGGGATGCCTTCGGATTGGGGAGAGATGTAGGGAGCGAGAACGCCGCGCGATTTCAGCACAAGCGTTCGCACCGGCTCGTTGGACCAGAAGACATCGGCCTGCGTATTGGTTTTCTCTGCAAGCAGGCGATTAGCCAGCCCCGTGCTTTTGGTCTCTTCGGTGTCATAAACAGCATTGATCTTCACTCCGGTTTTTTCTTCGTAAGCGCGAAGCGCCGGCTCAGAGAAGACCCGATCCTGAGAAACGTAAATCACCACTTCGCTTGCCGCAGTCGGCTTCGAGCCGCCGCAGGCGTTGAGAAGAATGGCCGTCGTCAGCGTTGCGATCAGGATAGTATGAGTTTTCATGTCGTTCAAAACCTGAAAGTGTATTGCAGCTTTCCGGCAAGCCCGGTCGAGGCGGAGCGGAAGCTGCCGTCCGGGCGTCGAAGCCATCCCTGATTGAACACCAGAAACACTTCATTGCCCGGTCGGAGTATCCAGCGGACGCGGCTCTGCCATCCGAGGTCGCGCGATTCGTTGTCGTATTGAACGAGGTTGAAGAAAGTCAGAAAAGGCGACACCGAATAATCCGCCCGCAGGCTGAAGACGCGGGCGACGAAGTTTCCCTCCCTGAGCCGCACGAAAGTCTGCTCTGTGTCGAAGCTCATCTGAAAATGCGGCGCGATGCGGAACTCGATGTCGATCTCAACTTCGTCAGAACGGCCCGAATAAAAAGTGCCGAACCACCACGTCCCTTCGGCTCTTACTTTTCGCTTCGATGAAGTCTCGAACTCGGCCCTCCACCTGGTGAAGCGATAATCGCCCGCAGGAATCACGACGCCATCGGCGATCTCGAACGGCGCAAACAACCTTTCGAATTGGGGCACGTAGTTGAACTCCACCCGGTCGCCCGAATTGAATCTCCAATTGATGGGCGCGGTAAAAAATCGCCAGCTTTCCACGCGCCCGGTATCGAGTCGTGTGAAGCGATTGAAGAAGAATTCGTGGAACATCTGCCGGACGTTGAGAAAATTCTTTGGGCGCGGGTCGAATTCCAGTCCCAGATTGAGCCTGCGCACTCCGGGGCGCGGAACGAATCCGAGCGCCGGGCGAAAGTTCTCTCCAACCTGCCGCCAGCCGGCCTGAATGTCCCACAAATCATTCGGGTAAGCTACGCTGAAACCGTAAGCAGTATCTTTATCCTTCACACCCTCGTTGCTGGTCTTGAGCGCGAAGACATCGATGTTGAAGTTGCGCTCGCCTCCTAAAAAGCGCGACGTGGCCAGACGCAGATCGCCGCCCAGCGTCCGGCTCGAAGACTCTCGCGCAGGGTCGCCCTCGGTGTAGATGCCGCCTATGTAGGATTGCTCGAAGAGACGGCGCTTCACCCGCCCGACGAAGAAATTTTTCGCATCGATGAACGCGGTCTCGCGGGTGCGCGCGCCGAGCAATCCGAGATCGAAGCGACCCGCCTTGCCTGTGAGCTTGGTGCCGAAAAGTATGGGGACCTCGCGGCCCGCAAGCAATCCTATCCTTCGGCTGAAAAACGGCAGAAGCTCGTTGCCGGTGTTCGAGAAGTTGAACACCCCGGCGTTTTCGAGGAAGAAGGCGCGCTTTTCGGGAAAGAAGAGCGGAAAGCGGGTGAGATTGATCTGACGGTTATCGACTTCGGTCTCGGCGAAATCGGTGTTTATAGTCGAAGACCATTTCAGACTCGGCGTGATGTTGTAGAAAATATCGATTCCGGCTTTGGCATTTGCATCACCGTCATCAATCAGATGATCGCGGGTCGCCTTGCCTGAAACGTAAGGGCGAATGTCGAGACCGCGCCCCTGTCGGGCGTCTTCGAGACCGTTTATTTCTCCCGCTTCCGATATCTGAAAGAACCTCACATCGAGTCGAGGCGAAGACCAGCGATCTTCTTCTATTTTGCGCTTGATGGTGCGAGAGAAGTTGAATCCCCAGGTCTGAGAGCCTTTGTTGAAGTTGAGGCTTTTGAATGGAATTGCGAACTCCGCGCTCCACCCGCCGTCGAAGCGACGCACGCGCACATGCCAGATAGCGTTCCAGTCGCGATTGACCTGGCCGTTTTCTATCACCAGCGCATCGACGAGAGCGCCCAGCGGGTTGGTCGCAAAATAAAAAGCGTTGCGCCGGTCGTGAAAAGTATCGATTACGAGTTCGATTCGGTCGTCGGCGCTTAGATCGCCGTCGCGGGCCATCTGCGAGCCGATGATGCGGTCAGGCTCCGAGTCGTAACAGATGACGCCGATGTAAAAGTTATGCTTGTCGTAAAGCAGTTTGACTACGGTTCGCTCGGTCGCCGACGCGCCCGGCTCAGGCTCGCGTTGAAGTATCTCGCCGATTGCAGCCGCCTCCGCCCACGCCGCTTCGTCGAGCGCGCCATCGATGGTGATGTCGGACGTGGCGCGCTTGACTGCTGAGGAAGGCGACGGGCTGTTGTTCGGCGCGGCATTCTGCGCGCGAGCGATGAGCGCCGTCGTCATCAGCGCAAGCAGACCGACGCAGCGCAGAAGAGAGGCGAGCAAAGGGCGCAGTCTGTCATTCATGGAAAATCTCAATGCGATTTCTTTCATGCTTTTTCATTTGACCATGATTTGCAGGTCGTCGAAGTAAGTCACCGAGTCGGCTTTCGTCCACAAGCCCACTTTGCCTGCTTCTTTGAAGGTTTCGTCTTCGACTTCGAAGAGCTTCGAGCCATTGAAGTATACTTCGAAAAGATTTCCTGCGGCCACTATTCGCAAAGCATTCCACGCAGCCTTAGGCACAGCCGCTTTCTTGCCATAGGTTCTACCTTCGCCCTTGAGCGGCAAATCCACTCGCTTGCCGTTTTCGACTTTGTAAAGAACGACGTTGTTTTCAAGCGCATTGGCCCGCGCGATGTAATAGTTATCCTGATCGCGGTAGCGCCACACTATTCCTGCGGCCTGATCTTTCTGGCCTGAGATAGTGCGGAACCTGACCGTCACATCGACGTCTCTGGCGCTGATGGCGTCGAAGACCGCGACCGGAAAGCGATAGCCCGTCGGGTCGGCGTCGGTCTGAGCGAGGACGTTTTTCTGTCCGGGCGCGGATTCATCTTTCGTAATCACCCACACTCCAGGCTTGCCCTGACCGGTGAGCGCGAAAGAAAACCCTGCGGGCGGCTGCCCCGCTTTGTCTGTGTCGAAGTTTATCTTCTTCGTCTGGGCAGAGATCAAAGAGGCGATGACGAAGATCAACAGGAATGGCAAATACGATCTGATGTTCATGGCGCTGACTCCTTTCTGTTCTGTTAGAACTCGATGTTCCATGTGATGTGAAACCTTCCGTTGAGGGCGTCGTCGTTGAACGACGGGCGATTCTTGAACTGATAATCGAAGCTCAGGCGCGAAAACTCGCCGACCGAGCGGAAGTACCCTAAGTTGAAAGCGCGAATGTTTTTTCCCGTCACCGGATCACGGTTGAACTGATCGTAGCGCGCATAGATGTTGTCTTTCGGCGTGATCTGATAGGTTGCAAACAGGTGACCTCCCGACGAATGCGCGCCGGGACGAAACGCGGGCGAAAACTCCGGCTCGATTGAAAGCAGAGTCGAAGGCATGTTGCCCGCGACCAACTCGCCGCGAATCCCCAAACGACCGACGGCATATTGCAGGTCGACTCCGATGAGGGTTTCGTCATCGTCTCCGCTCACGCCTTCGGGCAAAACCTGTTTGCCCGCCTGCGCGGAAAACCCCAGAGCCAGATGCGGCCAGAGCTTCCGCACTCGCGCCACGAAATTCATCCTTCGGTTGTTGTCGGCAAAGAAGCGGTTGCCGTTGAAGGCGCCGAGAAAGTAATGGATGTTCTTGAATGCTTCGCCGTCGATGAAATCGAGATTGCCTGAGAGCATCACGCCCCGGTCTCGCTGTCCGGGGAAGAAATAGCCCGCGAAGATTCCGCGTTCGGGCGATTCGCGCTCGAAGCTAGATTGCTGGATGTCGAACCCGAAAGGCTTGATGAACTGGCCAGCGCAAAGGGTTGCGTGACGGTTGATGTAATACTCGATGAAAGCGTCGTTGACCAGTTCTTCGGGGCTGCCGTCGAGGGCAGGATGGAATTGAATCTCAAGCCCCGCGCCCAATCTTTCGGCCACCTTGCCTGCCCAGCGCGCCTCGATTCGCGTGAGGCTGATGTTCGGCTCGAACTCCGATCCTGCATTGCGAATCGGCGCGGCTGAGTAGCGAGTCTGAATGAATATCTCAGGCTTCGCTTCGATCGAGCGCCCTCGCTCGTTTGCGCCAAGCTCAGGATCGATTATTCGCTCGACGAATCCATTGCGATTATCGTTCTCCGGCGCGCTCGACTGCGAACGCGATTGAGGCGCGGAAGACGCCTCTTTGACGTTTTCATTCTTCAGATCGACAAGCTCTGCGCGAAGCGATTCGATCATCGCTGTGAGTTGCCGGATGCGGCTTGCGGCCTCATCGAGTTTGCGCTCGATTTCGCGCGCTCTTTCCGGCTGTTGCGCGGTTGCAGATGCGGTTATCAATGCCAGACACAACAGCGTCAGCAGTTTTTTCATTTGTTCACCTCTTTTTCGCCGATATCAATTCGTCCAGCAAACGACCGATTCGGGCGACTATCGCGTCGCGCGCTCTGGAATAGTCTTCGCTCACCGGCGGCACGTCATCCCACTGCTCGACCAAAGCCGGTTTGCAACAGGCATCCGGCAACCGGCAAAACGCGACCACGAGGGCGGAGGAGGCGAAATCCTCGGCTGACAATTTCATGGGCTTTTGCTCGCCTGCCGACAGACCTTCGCCCTCAAGCCCTTTCGCCGCTTTTGGAGCTATTTCCGCGTCGGGGCTGGTCCCCCGCGAAATCGCCCGCAGTTTCAAATTCCTCTCCGCAGCCATCCTGTTGAAATGCGCTGCCGCAACCACGCTCTTGGCCGACCCGTGCTCGCAGACGAATACGACTATCGGCGTTTGTTCAATGTCTTTCTTCATATTCGCAGCCTCCTGCGCGTTCGCGCACAAGTTCGAGATCAGCAGCGCGAGCACGATGATAGGGTAATGGCTTGACTTCATGTTTTACTCCTCGCCAATCATTTCGCTTTAACTCGAAGCTCATCGAAGCAGGTAATTGAATCGGCCTTCGTCCAGAGGCCGACTTTGCCCGCTTCCCTGAAAGTTTCGTCTTCGACTTCATAAAGCTTTTCATCAGTTTTTTCATCGCCCTTTTGCTCACTTGCCTTCCTCGCCGTTCAGAGGCAGTTCGACGCGAAAGCGGCTCCCCTGGCCTTCCTGGCTCTCTGCCGTGACCTGCCCGCCGTGAGCCGCGCAGATGGATTTGACTATCGAAAGCCCCAGCCCTGCCCCTCCCATCTGGCGCGAGCGCGCTTTATCGATTCGATAAAACCGCTCGAACACATGCGGCAGCGCATCGGCTGATATCCCCGGCCCGTCATCGATGACTTCCATCACTGCTCGGCCATCGCTTGCGCCGACCCTGATCTGAACCGCTCCGCCTTCGAGTGTGTACTTGATGGCGTTGTCGAGCAGGTTGACTATCACCTGCTTGAGCCGGGCGGGGTCGCCTTCGACTTCAACCGGGCTGTCGGTTTCGCAACGCAAAGCGATTCTCTTGTCTTCTGCAAGCAGTCGCATCTGCTCTGCGGTAGTGGCGGCCATCTCTGCCACATCGATTCGCGCGCGCTCCATTCGCGCTTCGCCCGCGTCGAGCCGGGAAATCGCCAGCAGGCTCTCGACTATCCGGGTCATTCGCTCTACCTCTTCGAGCAAACTGCAAAGGGTCTCTCGTTTGTCGTCAGAGAAGTTTCCGCTTCGAATCATCGCCTCAATCTCGCCGCGCAGAATCGTGAGCGGGGTGCGCAATTCGTGCGAGGCGTCGGCGGAGAAGCGGCTGACGTGCTCAAAAGATTCATCGAGCCGGGCGATCATTCGATTGAGCGAAACCGAAAGCCGTTCAAGCTCGTCGCCTGTCCTGGCTTCTGGCAACCGTTCGCTCAGATTGCGCGAGGTGATGCGCTCTGCCGTGCGCGTCATCAGGTCGAGCGGCGCCAGCGCGCGGCGCATTACCAGATACCCGCCGCCTATTGCCGCAGCGATAAAGACCGGAAAAACGATCAGCAGGATGAGCAGCAATCCCCACAGCGCGTCCTCGATCTGACGATAAGGCCCGCCCACTTCGATCAGGAATCGACTTCCGTTTTCCGCCTCGAACGGCAGCGCGTAAATGAGCAGTTCGTTCCCGTCCGCCAGATGAACTCCGCGCGAGCGGGCATTGGCGGCGGAAGGATCGAGAGCAGGCAAACCTGAAGGGTCGAAGCTTTTGTCTTCCGGCGGGTTTGAAGCATACATCACGCTCCCGTCAGCGCGAGTGAGGCGGACGAACCGACCATTGAGTTCCGGCGCGTAGTGCTCGCGGATTTCATCTATCACATAATCTTCGCCGCTCAACCCCACGCTTACGAGAAAGGTGTCTCCGATCTGTCGGGCCTGTTTGCTCAACGACTGCTCAAGCGTCCACAGCAGATATTTCCCAAGCCCCACATAAACCGACGCGCCGAAAAGCAGGAGCGCCGC
>CAZPQE010000331.1:0-6021 GCA_964588615.1 uncultured Clostridia bacterium
TATGGGTCGAAGTTCCCAGGCCGCTGGCCTGGGCTTTTGAATCGCGCCCTTTCAGAGCTTTGAACCTGACTGGCTCGATGAGGGTTTACAGCGGTTCGCATTTGAACGAAGAGACAATAACGTCAATATGCCTGTAGATCGCTCTGTGCTATTGAATCGCTCTACTCGTTCGTCTGCGAACCGCTGTAATCCAATCGCAAGCCGTTTTAAGAAATCATTTTTCTCAAAGTCTACTTCTCTGCTTTTCGGTTGCCAGATGAGGTTTTTACGATTATTTTAGCAGGCAATGGCAAAGATCATAGCAATAGCGAATCAGAAGGGAGGCGTAGGCAAAACCACCACCACGATCAACCTCGGAGCCAGCCTCGCTGTTGCTGACATGAAAGTTTTGATAATCGATGCCGACCCCCAGGGCAACAGCACCAGCGGCATGGGATTGCGAGGCTCTTTTCACAAAAGCCTCTATCACTCGCTGGTCGTCGGAGAGCCGCTCAGAAACATAGTTCTCAACACCGAGCTTGAAAACCTCAAGATCGCGCCGTCGGAAAAAATACTGGTCGCCGCCGAAATAGAACTGGTCGATCTCGAAGAGCGCGAATTTCTGCTCAAGCGAATGCTCGAACAGGTCAGCGGAGAGTTCGATTACATACTCATCGATTGCCCGCCGAGCCTCGGCCTGCTCACGCTCAACGCGCTTGCGGCGGCCACCGCCGTGCTCATCCCGATTCAGTGCGAGTATTTCGCCCTGGAAGGCGTCTCCGAGTTGTGGGACACGCTGGTCAAGATCAGAAGGACGTTGAATCCTTCGCTGACCATCGAAGGATTCCTGCTGACGATGTTCGACGAGAGAACCAACCTTTCGAATCAGGTGGTGTCGGATTTGAGAGGATTCCTCGGCTCCCAGGTTTTTACGACGATAATTCCGAGAAACGTCCGACTGGCTGAAGCGCCCAGCTACGGCAAACCCATTCTGCTTTATGATATAAAATCCAAAGGCGCGGAAAGTTATCTAAGGCTGGCCAAAGAGGTGATAGGCAATGACAAGAAAGGCTCTGGGCAGGGGGCTTAGCGCGCTCTTCACTCAGACAAGCGCAACGGAAAGCGAGATGGTCGAGCTCGCGATAGATCAACTCGATCCCTCATCAGACCAGCCGCGCCAGCTATTCCGCGACGACCGGATAGAAGAGCTCGCTCAATCGATGAGGACCAACGGCGTGCTTCAACCTCTGGTGGTGCGTCGCAACGGAGAGCGATTTCAGATAATCGCCGGAGAGCGACGCTGGCGAGCGGCCCAGCGCGCCGGTCTGCACAAAATCCCCTGCATCATAAAGACCATTTCGGAAGAAAACGTGCTGGAAATATCGCTGATCGAAAACATCCAGCGCGAGGAGTTGAGCCCGCTCGAAGAAGCCCGCGCGTTCCGCAAGCTCATCGATCAGTTGAACGTCACGCAGGAAGAAGTCGGCCAGCGAGTGGGCAAGGATCGCTCGACTATCACCAACTCGCTTCGACTGCTCAAACTTCCGGCAGAGCTTCAGAGGATGCTCGAAGAAGAGGCTCTCTCGATGGGACACGCAAGAACTCTGCTCGCGCTCGACTCCGAAGAGCAGCAGATAAGGGCAGCGGCGAAGGTCGTCAGCCAGAGCCTTTCTGTGCGCGAGACCGAAAAACTGGTCAAACAGATGCAGGAGGCTGAAGCAGGCGATGAGACGCCCTCGTCTACAAGAGAAGTGAAAGTGGAAGACCCGAACGTGCGAGCGGCAGAGACGAGGTTGAGCAGGAGATTGAGCGCGCCGGTGAAGATAAAATTTTCGCGCGCAGGCGGAACGATAGAAGTCAAATTTTCTTCAAGCGATGATCTGAGCCGACTGTTCGACCTCATAGTTCAATCGACGCGCAATAACGAAGAGTATTGAAGGGAGAAAGGTGTGCAACGTGTCGAAGCCTCTGCTAAGTAGGTAGCCAAAAGTTTTTTGACAAAGAAACTCGAAAAGCTCTCTAAAATGTGGGCTTTTTGAAGAGTCTTTTTCAAAGAACATGTTGCGACCTACTTAGCCGAAGTATTCCGATATCCGATAGCCAACCAGACTCCTGAAGCGGCCCGTCACCGCGAGAAGCGACTCTGCCCGTTCAACAACAAAGTTCCCAACTGCACCAAAGATAAAGCCAGCAACCCGCTTGGAGTTTGCAGCATACATGAAGGCGACACTGTGGCTGTTACCTGTCCCGTTCGCTTTCGCGAAGACTGGATAATTGCTGACGACGCCGCTGCCTTCTTTTTTCCTTCCGATGCCATGTGGACATCGCTTGTCGAGGTTCGCATCAACGATAAAGAGGGGAAATCAGCAGGCAACATCGACATTGTTCTTGTATCGTATGATGAGCGAGGGAAGGTTATCGATTTCGGCTCTGTCGAAGTTCAGGCTGTTTACATTTCCGGTAATGTGCGCGCGCCATTCGAATACTTCATGCAAGACGCCGCAACGCGCTTTGACATGGATTGGAGCGGTCAGCCAAATTATCCGCGACCCGATTATCTGTCGTCATCACGAAAGCGACTTGCTCCGCAACTTTTGTTCAAAGGGGGAATCCTGCGCACATGGGGCAAGAAACAGGCCATTGTCATACACAGAAATTTTTATAACACGCTTCCTTCTCTGATCCCTGTTGTGCCGACAGAAGGCGACATCGCCTGGCTTGTGTATGATCTCAAGTATGATGTTGAGCGGAGCGTTTACAAACTCGCGAAAGGCGAAACGATTTATACGAAGTTCGAGCCGACTATGTTGAGGCTCACCACTGCGGAGCCGGGGCCTGTGGAAAAGTTCATCGGGCATCTGCAATCCAAGCTCGATGAAAAGCTTGATGTCAATCCGCCCGACGCGCCCACGCTGACCGATGATGTGCTGACATAAATCATGTCGAGAGCAACGCAACATTCTTTGTTTGACACTGAGCTTAACCGCATCGTGAACGTGGCGTCCGTCAGGCAACTGAGCCCGTTTCGCTATCCGGGCGGCAAGACGTGGCTTGCGCCGCGCCTGCGCCGATGGCTGCAAAATCATCCTTCTCATTTTATAGAACCGTTCGCGGGCGGAGGCATCATCAGTCTGACCGTCGCCGCTGAAAAGCTGGCCGATCAGGTGATGATGGTCGAACTCGATCAACAGGTGGCCGCAGTGTGGAAGACGATTCTCGTCCTAGATGAAAGCGCGTGGCTTGTTGACAGAATTATCAATTTCGATCTCTCGCTCGAATCGCTTCAGCGCGAACTGGCAAAGACCCCTGCATCGATTCGTGAAAAAGCGTTTCAAACGATTCTCAAAAACCGCACCTTCCGGGGAGGCATTCTCACCGCCGGGTCTGCTCCGCTCAAGCGCGGCGAGAATGGAAAAGGCATAAAGTCGCGCTGGTATCCCGAAACCTTGAAGAAACGCGTCGAGGAGATAGCCGCTATGCGCGACCGCATCACTTTCATCGAAGGCGACGGCATGGAAATAATCCGTCAATTCGCCTCTCACGCCGACGCAGTGTTTTTCATCGACCCGCCCTACACAGCCGCAGGCAAGAAAGCGGGGCGACGTTTATATACGCACTCTGATCTCGATCACCAAAAGCTGTTCGATCTGATGGCTGAAGTCGCAGGCGATTTTCTGATGACCTACGACGACACCCAGGAGGTGCGCGAACTTGCGTGAAAGCGCGGATTCGACACCGAGCTTGTGGCTATGAAAAACACTCACCACGCCGAAATGACCGAACTGCTCATCGGTCGCAATCTCGAACGGCTCAGACGTTTCTGATCGCCAAAATCAACCCGCTGCTCAATGGTCGTCGTTCGCCTGAAAACAAGCAGGCGCATAATCGGTCGCCGTCTACAGAGGCCGCGTGAACAGAAATCCCTCCGACCGCGCACCATCCGGGTTTATCACCTCAAGCGTGACTGTCTGGCCGCGCTGGATTTTCTTGCCTGATTTTGCGGCTGTGAGCGCGGATGTGATGTTCTGCTCATCGTTGACAGTTTTTTTCTGACGCGAGCCGTTTAATCGAAGTTCCGCGCCCAGATCGAAGTTGCGCCCTCTGACTATGAGCGACTTGCCGACGACTTCGGCTCCGGTTATCTGCGGCGGCCCCGAAAGAGCGAAGTCCATCGCGGTGTAAATCTGATCGCCGCTTCTCGTCCCGCCATTGTTGGCCTGATTGCCAGCCGCGTAAAAGAACACCGGCCCCAGGTCTTCTTCCGGCGCAGTCCAGTCGAAAGTCCAGCCTGCCTGCGATGACTGTCCGGCAAAAGTGCCTTCGAGAGTGTGCTCGATGTATTGCCGGCTGAGGTCGGGGCCCTCGTTGTCGAGAACCGCAGTCAGGTTGTTTGTGCTTTGCAGACTTCCGGCCTTTTGATTCGAAAGGGTGAGCGCGGTCAGTTGAAAGCCCCAGCGAAGACGGCTCGAATCCGTGGTGGTTTGTCGCACAGTGATCTGATAAGTCCGGCCCGGCTCGTAGGCGGCGGGCGCAATGATCGCAAGCTGCCCCGGCCCCGAATTCACAGCCCCGCCGTGACACCACGACACGGCGCACGACAACTCGCCCGGCGCATTGGTGTGTCCTCCCGGCGGGCCGACCGAGAATCCATGCGCGGTTTCCACCGCCGGGTTATCCGTCAATAGCGCCGCCGACAGGCAGACGAAGAATGAAATCAGACAGATGATTTTAATGCGATGCTTCATCAAACCAATCCTCCTCAAACAGTTTTCGGTTTTCAGTGTCAGTTTTCAGTCCGGGAGATCGCGCGATATGCGGAACTCCTTCGGAATGACTCAGTGGGGATGTTGATGGAACGCAGACTGCCTTTATCGATTCTTTTTTTGACCGACAGAATACTCACCGCTGTCTGAAAAATCAAGATATTCGAAGACTCTCCGCCTGCATTTTACGTTTTGCGCTTTCCGTTTTATTATGCAATCTCGATTAGCTTCATTCTTTCGTCGAAAGCAAAACAGCTATGGCAAGTCAGGTTTCGGCACTACACGCAGAAAATCAGGCGACGCCTGCGCTGGAAGTCTCAATCGTGATGCCCTGTTTGAATGAATCCGACACTCTGGCTGTCTGCATCCGAAAAGCCCGGCGCGCGCTCGACACTCACGACATCGCGGGCGAAATAATAGTCGCCGACAACGGCAGCACTGACGGCTCTCAGGATATAGCCCGGAGTCTTGGCGCCCGCGTGATTGATGTCGAAGCCAAAGGCTATGGCAACGCGCTGATGGGCGGCATACTGGCCGCGCGCGGCAGGTACATCATCATGGGCGATTCGGACGACAGCTACGACTTCACGGAAGTTCCGCGCTTCGTCGAAAAACTCCGCGAAGGTTACGATCTGGCGCAGGGCTGTCGTCTGCCTTCCGGCGGTGGGCGGGTGATGCCCAGAGCGATGCCTTTTCTGCATCGCTGGTGGGGCAATCCGATGTTTTCGAAGCTGGCTCGCTGGTGGTTTCGCGCGCCCATCAACGATGTCTACTGCGGACTGCGCGGATTTACGAAAGAGTTTTACACTCGCCTCGATCAGCGATGCACCGGCATGGAGTTCGCAACTGAGATGATAATCAAATCGTCTCTGCATCGGGCGCGCATAGCCGAAATCCCTATAACGCTTCATCCCGACGGGCGCAAATCGCACGCGCCTCACCTGCGCTCTTTCCGCGACGGCTGGCGCACGCTCCGCTTCTTCCTGATGTACAGCCCGCGCTGGCTCTTTCTCATACCCGGCGCGCTGCTCATACTCGCGGGACTTGTCGGTTACGCTCTGGCGATGCCCGCTGTCAGCATACGGGGCGTGACCTTCGACGCGCACACTCTTCTGTTTGCCAGCCTCTCGGTGCTGTGCGGCTATCAATCAATAATCTTTTCGGTGTTCACCAAAACATTCGCCATCAGCGAGGGCCTGATGCCTGAAGATGCGCGGCTCACTAAACTCTTCGAGGTCGTCAACCTCGAACGAGGATTGATTATGGGCGCAGTATCGCT
>CAZPQE010000331.1:6031-7973 GCA_964588615.1 uncultured Clostridia bacterium
GGCATCGGGTTGCTCATCGCGGCTATCAATCAATGGCGCGAAGCTTCGTTCGGCCACCTCGATTACAGCCACACCATGCGATGGGTTATTCCGGGAGCCACGCTGACCGCTCTCGGGTTTCAGACCATTCTGTCGAGTTTCTTCATAAGCATTCTCGGAATGCGCCGACGATGATGGAAAACTTTTCCTACACCAACACGGAATTCGATCAGTACGCGGCGGATTATGACTCGGCGCTCAACGAGGGATTGTCGGTGTCGGGCGAGGACAAAAACTTCTTCGCTCGCGGTCGCATCCGCTGGCTTGCAGATCGCCTTGAGAAAATAAGAGAGCGTCCGGCGAGTGTGCTCGATTTCGGATGCGGCATAGGTTCATCTGCGCCTTATCTCCAGGAGTTGCTCGACGCGCAATCGATCACGGGAGTCGATGTGTCGGAAAAATCTCGCGCGGCGGCAAGGCATCTCAACGGGTCGAGCCGCGCGCGGTTTCTTTCCTTCCAGGAGTATGAGCCGCGTGAAGAAATCGACCTCGCATTCTGCAACGGCGTTTTTCATCACATTTCGGCAGGCGAGCGCGCGGCGGCCCTGAAATACATTCATCGTTTGCTGCGGCCCGGCGGCGTGTTCGCGCTGTGGGAAAACAATCCCTGGAATCCGGGGACGAGACTTGTGATGAGCCGGATACCTTTCGACAAAGACGCAGTGACTCTGAGCGCGCGTGAAGCGCGAAGCATGCTTTGCGCCGCCGGGTTCGAAATACTGCGGACGGATTTCCTGTTCATCTTTCCCAAAGCTTTGAGACGGCTTCGATTCATCGAGCCGATGGTTTCCCGTCTGCCGCTCGGCGCGCAATATCAAATGCTTTGTCGCAAGCCGCAAAAAAGCTAGATGCCGCAAGCGATCAATATCATCAAGCGATCTGTTCGCGCCGTTTTTGCTCTGGTGATTCTGCTGCCCGTAATCGTTTTTCTCATACGAACAATCGAAGACGGCTGGAAGACGATTGCCATAGCCGTTATCCCTCTCGCCCTTGCGCTCAGGTTCGGCAGTCCGCTGTTTCGACGTGTGGAAAACCTGCTGGCTCGCGTCGCTCGACGCCGCGCCATCGCAGTTTTGCTAGTCGCCTTCTTTGCGTTCGCCGTGAGCGTGTCGTTATCGATTTCGAAAGGCGTCCGCGATCCTGATGTGACCGATGAATTCAGCTACCTGCTCGCGGCAGACACTTTCGCCAACGGGAGACTGACCAACCCGCCGCATCCGATGTGGATGTATTTCGAAACCATTCACGTCATCCAGCAGCCGACTTACGCTTCGAAATATCCGCCGGGGCAGGGACTCGCGCTTGCCGCAGGCATCATCATCGCCGGACATCCGATAGTCGGAGTGTGGCTCTCTTTGGCGATGGCTGCCGCCGCTCTTTGCTGGATGCTGATGGCGTGGATGCCTGCGCGCTGGGCTTTTGCAGGCGGGCTGATGATTGTCTTTCATCCGATGTTTCTGCAATGGAGCCAGAGTTACTGGGGCGGCGCTCTGGCCGTGTGCGGAGGCGCGATTGCGGCGGGCGCATTTCGCTGCATGATGAAAAAACAGCGCGCAAGAGATGCGATTCTGATGGGCGCAGGCATGGCGATTCTGGCCCTTAGCCGTCCGTTCGAAGGATTGATATTGAGTATGTGTCTGGGCATCGCGCTTCTGACGTGGATGTTGAAAAGAAACTCGATGCTCGCCTCGCTTCGTCAGGTAGTGTTGCCTCTCGGAGTGATGGTTGCGCTCACGCTTTGCTGGACGGGTTTTTATAACTGGCGGGTGACCGGAAACCCGCTTCGTATGGCTTATTCGGTTCACGAAGAGGCTTACGGAATAGCTCCGCTTTTCGTGTTTCAAAAACTCCGGCCTGAGCCGCATTACAATCACGAAGCGATTCGCAATCTTCACACCGGCTG
>CAZPQE010000332.1:0-7971 GCA_964588615.1 uncultured Clostridia bacterium
CTTCAGAAGCTCGATCCTTACATAAACGTCGATCCCGGAACGATGTCGCCTTTTCAGCACGGCGAGGTGTTCGTCACCGACGACGGCGCGGAAACCGATCTCGACCTGGGCCACTACGAGCGGTTCACTCACGCTCATCTCACCCAGGCCAACAACTGGACGACGGGTCGCATTTATCTTTCGGTCATCAACAAGGAGCGGCGCGGCGATTACCTCGGAAAAACCATTCAGGTCATCCCGCACATAACCAACGAAATCAAGGATGCGGTGCGCGCCGTCTCCGACGACAACGACGTGGTTATAGTCGAAGTAGGCGGGACGGTCGGCGACATCGAATCGCTCCCTTTCCTCGAAGCCATCCGTCAACTCGGCAATCAGGTCGGGAGAGAAAACGCCCTCTTCATCCATCTCACCCTCGTCCCCTACATCGCCGCATCGGGCGAACTCAAAACCAAACCTACTCAGCACTCGGTCAAGGAACTGCGCGAGATAGGAATCCAGCCTGACCTGCTGCTGTGCCGCTGCGACCGCCCGCTGCCGCACGACCTGCGAGCCAAGATCGCGTTATTTTGCAACGTCCGCGAAGACGAGGTTATAACCGCGCAGGATGTCGGAACGATCTACGAAGTGCCGCTGATGTTCGCTCATCAGGGCCTCGACGATATGATCGTTCGAAAATTGAAGCTCGAAGCGGCAGAGCGCGACCTGCGGGCGTGGACTGAACTCGTCGATACGGTCAAGCACCCCGATGCAGCGGTGACTATCGGAATCGTCGGCAAGTATGTCGAGTTGGAAGATTCATACAAGAGCCTCAACGAAGCTCTCCTTCACGGCGGAGTGGCCAATCGTTTGAAGGTCAACATCAGATGGGTGGAGTCGGAAGAGTTGATCGATGATGCGAACTGGGAAGACCGTTTGCGCGACTTCGACGCGATACTCGTTCCCGGAGGATTCGGCAAGCGGGGGATACCGGGGATGCTCCGCGCGATCAGTTATGCGCGGCGCGTGGGAAAACCTTTCTTCGGAATATGCCTCGGCATGCAGTGCGCCTGCATAGAGTTTGCGAGAAACGTGGCAGGGCTTGAAGGAGCCGACTCGACCGAATTCGACGATGACACTCCGCACAGGGTCATCTTCAAGCTGCGCGATCTTGTGGGAGTCGAAGCCATGGGAGGGACGATGAGACTCGGCGCTTATCCGTGCGAGTTGAAAGCGGGGTCGCTTGCGGAAAAGATTTTCGGCGCGGGCGAGATCAGCGAGCGCCACCGGCATCGCTACGAGTTCAACCCGGCTTATGAACAGGCGTTGAGCGAGCACGGGCTTGTATTTTCAGGCAAGTCCCCCGACGGAAAATTCGTGGAGATAGTGGAGTTGCCTGATCACCCGTGGTTTTTAGGCTGCCAGTTCCATCCCGAATTCAAATCCAAGCCGCTCAATCCTCACCCTCTGTTCGTGTCTTTCATCCGCGCAGCTTATGAGCATCGCGTGAGAGATGAAGCCATGAAGGAGAGCCAAGAAGCTGAAACGGTGTCTCCCCAAACTCTGGAGCAGACTTTGAAGATAGCTGTGGGAAATGACTGATCGAAGCAAAGCGACTGGGGATCACGATGCAAGGCGATGCCCCGTCGCTTTCCTATTGTGATAGAATCATACCGTCGCAGCGACCGGAGGCTTTATGAGCACACAAATCGAGCCGCTTCTGACCATAGACGACCTCGACGCAATTCCGGAGGATAGAAACCGCTATGAGTTGATCGAAGGGGAAATTCTTATGTCTCGCGCGCCGGGAATCACACATCAACAAGTGCTTACAAACCTGATGGAGAGTTTCCTGCTTTATCTGGCTCAGAATCGCATCGGTCGGATTCTGCCGGGACCGGGACTGATATTCGATAAATACAGTGCTGTGATCCCGGATTTGATCTTTGTGAGCAATGAGCGGCGCGATCAGATCATTTCAGGGGAAAGGCTGATTGCCGCTCCCGAAATCGTAGTCGAGATACTCTCGCCCGGAGCAGAAAACGAGCGGCGAGACCGCAGTATCAAGCGGCGTTTGTATGGCCGGTTCGGAGTCGAAGAATGCTGGGTCATTGATCCTGAGAATCAGCAGGTAGAGATTTACCACCTGCAACAGGGCAGTCTGAGGCTGCGCCAAACTCTCACTGACGACGCTGAAATCACATCTCCCCTTCTTCCGGCATACGCCTTCAAGTCAAGCCAACTCTTCGAATCCTGAAATCAACGGCGCTCTGTCGACACTGATGGAAAAAACGGGGCGACGCGCCGCAACACGCCGCCTCGTCTCAGCGATCAGTTCTTATCGCCCAAAGGATCACCGGGCGCGGGTTTCTCTCCGTGCTCTTCGAGATGATCCTTCATCTTCAAATGCGGCACGCCCTCCGTCCACCAGCGCGGAGCGGGCTTGCCCTTCAAATGGTGATCGAAGAATTCGCGCATTCTCACCGTATAATCACGCTGGTTGGCGGGCTTGCGCAGGCCGTGATTTTCGCCCTTGTACTGAAACATCACCACCGGCTTCTGCATTCTCCTGAGCGTGTTGTAATACTCGATGCCCTGCGTGAAGTCTACGGCCCCGTCCTTGTCGTTGTGCAAAATGATGAGCGGAGTGGTGACGTTTTTGGCGTGATAGAGAGGCGAGTTGCGAATGTAAGCCTCCTGCACCTCCCACGGGCCTCCGGTGAAGCGGCCCTGACTGCTCTCGAATATGGCCATGTTCCCTCCGCCCGTATTCCAGTAAATGTGGTTGTACATGCTTATCATGTCCGTGAGCGGCGCGCCCGCTATCGCAGCCTTGAATGCGTTGGTCTGCGTGACGATGAAAGCCGTCTGATACCCGCCCCACGAATGGCCGTGTATGCCTACGCGATCCTTATCGAGGATGCCCGTCCCGATTGCCGCTTTCAACGCGGCAAGTATGCACCCCGTAGAAGCCGTCCCCGGATCGTTCACCTTGAAAACGATGTCGGGCATCACGACCGCGTAGCCGTTGCTCGTATAGACCGACATATTGAAGCCGTTGGCCGAAGGCTGCGCGTAGCGATTGAGGTTGTCGGTCAGCTTCTCGTACATATAAACGATGGTCGGATAGCTCTTGCCCGGCTCGTAACCCGCAGGCAGATAAATCGCCGCCTGAAGTTCCTGCCCCGCAGGAGAAGTGTAGGTGATGAGCCGCGACCCCGAAGTCCACTGATAATCTTTCTGCTGCGGATTGGCGTCGGTGATTCGCCTTCCGTTTTTGAGAGAAGCGTCAGCGACATAGTAGTCAGGGTATTCCTTGACCGTCTCGCGCGTGTAGAAAAACGTCTCCGAGTTTTTGGCTTTCATCAATGAGCCGAAACCGGCGTCCTCCCACACCAAAGATTGCAAGCTCTTCGCTCCGGGGTCGAGCCGGAAGATGCCGCTCTTTTTGGTCTGCTGGCTGATCGCGCCGATGTAGACAGGCTTCGCGAAATCCGCGCCTTTCTCTTCAGGGTCGAGGCGGTAGCGAATGTTGTAGCGGATTTTTTCTTTCTTGCCGTTGGCTGTAAGATTCACTGCCTGCCCGCCCTGAGAGGCGACTTTCCAGATATCCCAGTTGTCGGAAAGCAAAACGTACTTGCTGTCCGCAGACCACCCCATCGAACGAGTGGGCGGCTTGACGATATTGTGATCGTCTTCTTCGTTGTAGAAGACCGCAGGTATCTGTCGAGTCAGGTTGAATGTTTTGCCCGTCGCAAGCTCGTAAGTCATAAAGTGACCGTCTTCGTAGTAGAGCATATGCGACCCGTCGGGCGAGAGACCGAACGTCCATCGCGCTTTTTTCAAGACCGGTTTGCGCGCGCCCGTTTTAGGATCGACCGTGTAGACATCCCTGTAGCGACGCCCGTCGAGATTGCCCATCAGTTCATAAGGATCGTCGTCCGTTCCCAGAGCCAGTTTGTGATTGGGCGCAAGCGAGACCTGCCGCAGACTATCATCTGCAAGGCGCACGAATTTTTTATCCGCCAGGTGATAAACGGCCAGGTAACTGAATGACTTGTCGCGCCCCTCTTCGACCTGCTGTTGAGATTGCAACCTGCTGTCCTGCCAGTGCCAAAGCACCAGATCGGGTTTTTCTTCCTGATCATCCTGCTGCGCGGGAGGTGGAGTTTCAGCCGGACGGCGTTCGCCTGCCGCGCCCTGTCTTTCTGGGGTTTCTTTTTTCTTTTTCACTTCGCGAATGCCGAACGTCACCGCGCTCATATCTTCAGTCCACTGAGGCGCGCGATCCGCGCTCACGGTCATCCCTGTAGGAAAGGTGTTATCGCTTTTCGGATCATAAACCGTCTTTTGAGGCGAGCCGCTGCTCCAGTGCGAGAAGGCGACAAGGGAGTAGAGTTTGTCTTCCCAGCCCTTTTCTTCGACTCCTTTGACCGAAGTCAGGCCGTCATACTTTTCAGTCCAGTTCAATCCCTTGTAATTGGCTTTGTCCGAATCGAGCGGGATGATTGCGCCTGTCGACATATTGCGGGCCTGTATGCCGTTGCCTACACGATCTTGCGCATCGACGATCCACACCATCCAGTCGCCTTTATTATCGAATGAAAATTCGGAGACGTTGCCCAGACTCAACTCATTGCCCGACACAAGCTCACGCAAGATCAAATCGCTCCCCGAAGCTCTGTTCGATTGTTGCGCGCCCTGCGCTGCGGGCGGGCCCGCTGGAGGGCCGCCTGCGGGCGGGCTGTCAGCGCCGTAGCGATGAAGCGCGATCCACCCTGACCGCTCGCCTGAAAAATCGAATCGCCTGATTTTCTCGAACTCCGTTTTCTTTTCGGTTTCGAGACTCAGAAGGACGACTTTATTTTGGACAGGCTTACGTTCGCGTCTGAGTCGTTTCGATTCTCTAAAGGTGGGCGAGACGCTGAAGGCGATCCATTTGGAGTCGCGCGAAAAAGCGTGCGTTCCGAGACCGGCGGCATCGCCTGTGGGAAAGCGCAACTCTTTTTCGTCTTTCGTCCGGCGGATGACGATCTCGCCGTCGCCTTCTGCGGGCGAGAGGCGATAGGCCAGCCACGCGCCGTCGTCGGAAGCCACAGCGCCGCCTATGCGCTTCCACTTGAGTATGTCGGCTAACTCAAGCGTCTTCTGCGACTGCGCGCTCTGGGCGGGAACGAAAACCGCCGTCAGCGAAATGAGCAGCGATAATATCAGTATCTTTTTCATGGCTCCTCCGGAAATGTGCAGCAGTCTGCCAGACTGCTGGTTCTTCAAATTTTCATCCTTTCAGAGAGTCAACTGTCTGGCCGACGGTTGTACATCAACGACTCCTCGTGAAAACAGGTCTCGGTTTTCATACTTTCAGGGCAAACACAGTCCGGCAGACTGTGCTGCAAAAGCTTCCGACCTGCGCCCGATCCGGCGAGCGCGATGGTGTCTTTGATAAAGACTTCAGGCGGAGCGGCAAGGTTACACGATACATATCCGAAGGAGCAAGCGGAGCCATCCTGCGCGGGACTGAGCGGCCCACAATCAGAGGCCCGCGCCTGCCCGATTTCCCGTTTGACTAAGCCGCAAAATTCCTGTTTCATGCTTGCTTGCAACCGGGAATTCCATAGCTGAAGAAGCAAATATTGGCTCTGCAAAACGAAAAAAACGGACTACGATCACCAATCGCGCAGTCTTCGGATGAGCGCGTCTTCTGGCGCGTCGAAGGCTCTCTGCTCAACCTCTCGGCTGTCCGGCCCGTAGGCTTTTTCACCTGGAACGCTCAGAGTTTCGCTCAGCGTTGGGGCCGTCGCAGTCTGCTGGCCCTGTTCGCCCTCATCCGCCCGTTCCTCTACGCCGCTAATCGTATATTTGCCACCCGCGCTCTTCACACTCTGCTGCGCGGAGTCAGCCGAGACCGGCTCGACCTTCTCGGCGAAGAATACTTTCACTACAAGCTCGCGCCTGAACTCAATGCTTCGAGCGTCGAGAGCCTCAAAAAACTCATCGCTTCGGGCCATCAGGTGGTGCTCGTCAGCCAGGGACTCGATCACATCATGCGGCCTCTGGCCCGTCACCTCGGAGTCGAGCGCCTTATAGCCAATCGCCTGGAATTTCGGGACGGGCTTGCCACAGGCCGCCTGCTCGATCCGGTCATCCGTCCCAGAGGCGGCTATGCCCGGCTCATCCCGCTGAAGCAGGACGGGAGGATTTCGCTCGAAAAACTCGCTTCCGACCTCGGATTCAAAGGACGAACCGGGATGATCGATAAAGCGATCACCTCAAGCCAAAGGCCCGCCCCCGCCCTTTCGCGCCCGCTGGTCGTCTTCGATGAGCGCAAACGAATCGACCGCCTTTCAGTGCGCGAGTCCCTTTCGGGCAAAAACATAATGCTCATCGGCGTGACCGGATTCATAGGCAAGGTCTGGCTGGTCAAACTTCTCAACGACGTCCCCGACACTGGGAAAATCTATCTGCTCATTCGTCGCGGTCGCGCCACATCTGCTCAACGGCGCTTCGAAAAGATAGTCGAGTCATCTCCGCTCTTCTCCGCTTTCCATGAAAAATTCGGCGACGATCTCCCGCGCTTCCTCAGCCAACGAGTGGAAGTCATCGATGGCGATATCACAAAACCGGGCCTCGGCATCGCCGAGGACACGCTCCGCCGCATAACCCCGACGCTCGATCTGGTGGTCAACAGCGCGGGGCTTACCGACTTCAATCCCGATCTGCGGCAGGCCCTCGAAATCAATGTCGAAGGCACTCTGAACCTGATCGAATTCCTCCGACAGACAGACCACGCCGCCTTGCTTCATCTCTCGACCTGCTATGTCGTAGGCCATCGAGACGGGCGCGTGCCGGAAACCATTCATCAAAACTACACGCCCGCTCAGGCTGAGAACTTCGATGCTCAAGCCGAGCGCCGGTCGCTTCACGCCCTCACAGATGAGATCATCGCTCGATCCGAAAGCCAGGAAGTCAGCAGCCGATTGCGCAATCAGGCGATGGCGAAAGCAGGCAAACAGACGGATGAAGCGGCCATCGAGGCGCAACTTCGCAAGAGCCGCGCGCGCTGGGTGCGCGATCAGATGATCGAAGAAGGGATGAAGAGAGCCAGAAGCTATGGCTGGCCCAACACCTACACCTTCACCAAGAGCCTGGCCGAATCGCTCATCGCCCTGCACGGAGACGGATTGCCGATAGCGGTGGCGCGGCCTTCGATAGTCGAGACATCGACCCATGACCCTTTCCCCGGATGGAACGAGGGAGTCAACACTTCTGCGCCTATCTCTTATCTGCTCGGAACATACTTTCGACAGCTTCCCTCCAACGGGCGCAAGTGCCTCGATCTCATCCCCGTCGATCTGGTGTGTCGCGGTATGTCGCTGATCGCGTCGGCTCTTGTTACTGGTCGTCACGAACTGGTCTATCACCTTGCCACATCGGGCAGCAATCCGTGCAATATGCGCCGATGCGTGGAACTCACGGGGCTGGCTCATCGCAAGCATTATCGCGCCCAGGACGGATTCCGCCATCGCTTTCGCGCGCGGTTCGATTCCATAACCGTGTCCAAGCGGCGATACCGCAGGCTTTCAGCGCCCACGCAAAAAGCGGTCGTTCAGGCTCTTCAGAAGATGAGCGCGCCGCTGCCTCTCAAGAAGCCGCCGTTTACAAACATTGAGCGCGGGCTTGATCGGGTGGAAAAACTCATAGAGCTTTACGAACCGTTCATTCACGACAACGAGCACGTCTTCGAGGCTGAGAACGTCGAACTCCTCAATGAAGCTCTCCCGGCGGAAGAGCGAGAGCCGTTCGGCTATGACCCTCTGTTGATAGACTGGTGGGAATACTGGATCAACATCCACATCCCTGCGCTGCGGAAATGGTCTTATCCGCTCATCGAGGGCCGCGCGCTCGAATCGGGCCCCGCTCGCTCCTTTCATCTCCTTTCGCATACGACAGTGGGAACGTGAAGAGGTGAAGAGGTGAAGAGGTGCAGGGGGC
>CAZPQE010000333.1:0-7964 GCA_964588615.1 uncultured Clostridia bacterium
TCACACCCGCGACGTGTTCTTCCTCGGCGACGGCGAGATAGCCGTGCTCACGCGCGAGGGCGTTTCGGTGTCTGATTTCGAAGGAAACCCGGTCACTCCCAACGTGCAGCGGATAACCTGGGATCCGATCATGGCCGAAAAGGGCGGCTTCAAGCATTACATGCTCAAAGAGATTTACGAGCAGCCGCGCGCCGTCCGCGACACCATCGTCGGAAGGGTGTCTCCAACGACCGGGAGAGTTTATCTCGACGAGATGGAAATCTCCGAAGCCGATTTCCGCCGGTTCACTTCCGTAAAGGCGATTGCCTGCGGGACGAGCCTGCACGCGGCGATGGCCGGAAAGTACATGCTCGAAGAACTGGCGCGCGTGCCGGTCGAGGTCGATTACGCTTCGGAGTTCCGCTATCGCGCCCCGATCCTCGATGACCGGACGCTCATCATAGCTATCTCTCAATCGGGCGAGACTGCCGACACGCTGGCTGCGGTCGGAGAGTCGCGGAGGGCAGGCGCGAAGGTGCTTTCAATCTGCAACGTGCAGGGATCGATGCTCACCCGCGAATCGCACGGAACGATACTGACACACGCCGGGCCTGAGATAGGCGTCGCATCGACGAAAGCCTTCACCAGCCAGATGGTCGTCTTGTATCTGGTTGCGCTGCACATGGCCCAGCAGCGCGGCGAGATATTCGATGAAGAATCGCTCGCTCACGTTCAGGCATTGAGCAGCCTTCCGGTGAAGATGGAAACTCTTCTGGGTTGCGACGATCAGATAGAAAAGCTGGCCCGCGAGTTTCACCGCGCGCAGGATTTTCTCTACCTCGGACGAGGCATCAATTTTCCGGTCGCCCTCGAAGGCGCATTGAAGCTCAAGGAAATTTCCTACATACACGCCGAGGGCTATCCTGCCGGCGAGATGAAGCATGGGCCTAACGCTCTGATCGATGAAGACCTGCCGGTAGTGGTCATAGCGACCCGCGATGAGAACAACGCCGCATCGCGTCTGCGTTATGAGAAGACGCTCTCGAACATGGTGGAGGTGAAAGCGCGCGACGGAAAAGTGATCGCGGTAGTGACGGAAGGCGACACTGACGCGCGACAGATAGCCGATCACATAATCGAGATACCGCAGGCCAGCGATCTGATTTCGCCCATACTGTCGGTCGTTCCTCTGCAACTGCTTGCTTATCACATAGGGGTGCGTCGGGGGTGCGACGTCGATCAGCCACGCAATCTGGCCAAGTCCGTCACTGTGGAGTGATGCTGGCTCTCGGCGGGGTCGAGCGATTATTTGATGAGCAGAAAAGGCGAATCCAGGAGTTCAGCAAAGACCGGCATGGACAACCTGTGCAAGTATCTCGCTGAAAAGTATCCTGAGCATTTCGCGGCCTGGGCGTTGGGCAGAAATCCCGGATCGGTCGAAGTCCTCAAGACCGAGTTGAGCGTCGAACCCATTCGCGCCGACTCAGTTATGATGATCGGCGCGAAAGAACGAATACTGCATTTCGAATTTCAGGTCGAAGCTCTGAGCGATCCTCCGCTGCCGCTCCGCATGCTCGATTACTGGGTGCGGTTGTATCGCCTTTATCGCATCCCTGTCAATCAGGCGCTGGTGATGCTCAAGCCGACTGTCGCGGATGTGGCTGATGAGTTTCGCGCAGAAAGAACCCTGCATCGCTACACGGTTATTCGGATGTGGGAGCAGGAGCCTGAGGAGTTTTTGAAGCTGGAAGGACTGATTCCGCTTGCGGTGTTGAGCCGGGGAAAGTCAGCGGAAACGCTTTTGACGGCGGTGGCCGAAAGGGTGGAAGATGTAAAGCGAGTGGAGCGAAGGCGCGAGATATCAGGGTGCGCGCAGGTGCTTGCCGGATTGAGGTTCGAGAAGGAATTGATACGAGCGGTTTTCAGAGAGGGAGTTATGAGAGAATCAGTAATCTATCAGGAAATAGTTGAAGAAGGGCTGCGCGAAGGGATGCAGAAGGGAATGCAGCAGGGATTGCAGCAGGGAATGCAGCAGGGATTGCAGCAGGGAATGCAGCAGGGATTGCAGCAGGGATTGCAGCAGGGATTGCAAAAGGAAGCGGAGGCTATGGTGCTGCGCCAGCTTGCCCAACTGTTCGGCAAAATCGATGTGAAGACCCGGCGGCGAATCGGGAGCCTGTCTCTCTCCCAGCTTGAACACCTGGGCCTTGCCCTGCTCAATTTCGACAGGAAGTCCGATCTCCTCAAATGGCTCGACGCTCAAAAAGCCGTCGGTAGGTGATCGCCCGCAGGGTTTACCGCGACGCCCTCAATTCTTCGAGCAGCAGGAAAACTTCCAGCGCCAGCAGGTCGGCCTTGATCCTATCGAGCGTGATTTGAGGCGGTTCAGCGGCGTGCTTTCGGATCGCTTCAGATGTGATCGCCTGGTCATCGACTCTGAACAGATCAGTCTCGGCGCGCTCGCCCGCCGACTTCACCTTTTCGTAAGCCGCGCGAATGCGCTTGAATCCTTCAGGATCGCGTTCAGGCGGATGCTCGCGGACAAGCGTGAAGTATGCCTGCTTGACTTCGGCCTGAGTTGCGCTCGGCTCTATGCCGAGCGTTTTATATGGGTCGTCTGTGAAGAGCGTGGTCATAAGTCTTCCATCATCTCATCGAGCATTCGCCTGATATCTGCCGGCATCGATTTGAAGTCGCCGGGCGACATGTTCATCAAATCTCCCATCATCCGGCTGATTTCGGAGGTTTGCCTGATCTCCCGCTTTATTTCCTGCGCTTCCTCGATCGTGTTCTGAAACTCCCTGCGCCCCCTGGCCAGACGCTCCGCCTCGTCAAGCTCTCGCAGGCCCTCTTCCTCTTTTCTTCTGCTCAATAACATGATCGCCTTGCCCAGGTGAGGTTCCGGATGCTCAGGGTCTTTCTTCAACGCCATATCGACATAACGCTCGGCCTCGCTGATGCGCTTACTTCCGAAGAGAAGTTTCGATATATCGAGCAACTCCGAGATGGAAGCTGTCGCAGCGGCTTTCTTGAAGTACCTGGCAGCTTTCTTAAACTCACTTTCATCAAGATACGCGTCGCCTATGCGTATCAGGCACTCGTTATCGGGATTGATCTCGGCAGCCTGCTGGAATTCCTGCTCCGCTTCTTTTTCGTAGCCGTTTTCGAGGTAAATCCGTCCCGCATACAACCGTTTGTTGAAGTCATTGGGATCAATCGCTATTATCCGTCCGATGACTGCCCGGCCTTCATCTTCTTCGCCGACCTCGAAGTGGAGCGAAGCAAGATGAGCGGCAGCCGGAATGTATCCGGGGTCAATCGAAAGCTGCCGATTGCATATCTCGATTGCAAGATCAGTGTCGTCATCGTCATCGGCACAAGCGGCATCGTTTCCGAGGACGCTGAGATAGATGCGACGCGCCGAAGGGTTGGACGGGTCCAATTCGAAAGCCCGCTCGAAACATTTTCTCGCCGCCGGGCGCTTCCTCATCATATCGAGGGCCAGGCCTTTGTGAACCAGCAGGTCGGCGCTTTCACCTTCAGCGCGCTCGATCATCTCCCATTGCTTGAGCGCCTGCTGCGGGCGGTCGAGTTCCATGCACATATCGGCGTGCTTGCGGCGCAGCCTCGTATTGGTCGGGTCCAATTTCATGGCCGACTCAAGCTCGCTCATGATTTCATGAACCGGACGGCCTGTCTGTATCATCAGGTCGAGGAGATGTTCCTCAAGCAGCAGAAGCGAGCCTTTGAGTTGCGCGTCCGCTTTTTTGCTTTTGACCTGTTGCCGCCAGCCTCGCGCAAGAGTCAGCCAGTAGCGTATAGCCTCTTCCTTGCGCCCCGTCTTTTCGCATCCGATGGCCGCGTTCCTCAGCAGTCGCTCGTTGCCCGGTCTGGATTTCAAAGCCTCCACCCATAACTCAACCGCCTGCTCCCTCCGGCCCGCGCGCCAGGCTACGCCGGCCTCGATTGCCAGCGCCGCGTCGAGATTCGCCGATGCCGTTTTGTCCTGGGGCGAAAGCTCCAGCAATTGTCGCCACGACCTGATAGCAAGTCCGCTGTCGCCCGATGTCAGAGATCTTTCGGCGATGAAGTGAAGATAAGCGATGCTTCGATTGCGCCAGGGGAGTTCTATTTCATTGGATGCGGCAAGGCGCAGGGCTTCGATCAGCGATGAGGAAGCCTCTTTCAAACGATCAGTCTGAAAACTGAGCGCGGCGCTGTAAAACAACTGCGTGGAAAGTTGCGCCGCTTCCGCGCGGTCGGGATTGTGAGTCGGCGACTCAAAAGCATTCAATCGCTCGCTCGCTTTTTCAATCTCTCCGGCGCGGAGCAATGCAAGCGGGCCGATGAGCGAATCCCGGAAGCGAGACTCTCTCAATCGCTCCTCGACGCGGGCGAAGTTATCGACCAGGAGATCGCGCAAGGCCGTAAGCCGATTCAATGCCGCATCTTTTTTTTCGTCCGGCAGATGGTCGAGCCTCTCTTTGACCTCGCGCGTCCGGCCCATCGAAAGCAGACAGACTACTAGGGCGCGCTCGATAAGCTTATCGTCAGGGCTTGCCGCGCTGAGTTTTTCAAACTCCTGAAGCGCCTCTTCAGGCTCCCCTCGCAGAAGACGGCACAACCCGAAGGCAAGCGCGTAGCGGGCATCATCTGGCTCGCGCAGGGCGGCCTGTTCGAAGTCGGCGGTCATTTTCTCGATGTCCCGGCTGGCACAGGCGCGATAGAAGTAAGCGCGGGCCAGAGACCTGGACACCTGTTCTTTCGGGCCTGACGGAGCGCGCAGGAGTTCCTTCTCCGCGCGGGTGAGCGCGCGCACCGCATCATCGAATCGAGAGCGAGAGAGATTCTCTTCACCCTGACGAATGAGTTCACCCAGAGGAACCGGGCGCGACTTAATCTGCTTCCTGCCTTTCTTTGACATTTTCGTGCGAGACGCCTGCGGCTACTCCTCTAATTCGTAGATGACATCTTCGAGAGCTTCAAGCTGCTTGCGGACGTTTTTTTCCGTGCCCTGTCCATAAGCCTGTTCGAGGGCGTGGCGGGCCTTGTGCAGTTTCTGAGCTTTTTTCTTCTCTCCGTCAGCTTCGAGGTGAAGCCCCATTCGGGCTGCGTCTTCAAGCGCCTTGGCCACGTCGCGTTCCAACGCCGGATCGAAATGACGTTTGCGCTCAGGCTCCGAGGTGGCGCGTTTGGCCGTTCGCGAGCTTACGGTTATCATCTCGCGGCGAGCGCCGCTGTGGTCGCGGGCAGTCACTTCCACTATGCCGTTGATGTTGTAGCTAAACTCGACTATAACTTCGCGGTTTTCACCGGCTTGCTGCGACGGAGGGATGTCCCTGAGCTTGAACTCGCCAAGTTCGCTGTTTTCGACGCATAACTGGCTTTCGCCCTGAAAGACTCTTATGTGAACCGTGTCCTGATCGGGAGTGAGGGTGTAGAAGCGTTCGGCTTTGGTGGTCGGGATCGCGGTGTTGCGGCGGATGATGGGTCGGAAATGACCCGGCACGACATGGCCGAACATCACGTCGGCGACTTCGATACCCAGACTGTGCGGGGTCACATCGATGAGCATTGCATCGATTGATTCGCCATCGATTATGGCCGCCTGAACGGCAGCGCCCAGCGCCACCGCTTCGTCGGGATTGATCTCCATCGAAGGCTCAAGGCCCGTGCATCCGCGTATCAAATCCCACACCCGAGGAATCCGCGTCGAGCCTCCCACCAGCAGCACGCGATTGATCTGCTGGGGCGCGACCCCGGAATCCTTGAATGCCCGCTCCACACAATCGAGAGTCGAAGCCAGAAAATCTTCGATCATCTCTTCGAACTCTTCCCGTACGACTTCGGTGTCGAGGTTGGCTATCTGCCCGTCGTATCGGGCGAGGAACTCTTCGGCCACCCGCGCGTAGGGAGCGTCGGAAAGCGCGATCTTGGCCTGTTCGGATGCCCGGACGAGGCGGGCCATAGCGCGGCGATCCCCGGTGAAATCGAACTCATGCTGGCTCGACAATCGTTCGAGCAGGTGTTCGAGCAATCGCTGATCGAAATCGTCTCCTCCCAGGTGGATGTTGCCGTGACTTGCGCGCACTTCGAGGATTTCGTCCTGCTGCTCGATGATCGAGACATCGAAGGTTCCGCCGCCAAGATCGTAAACCATCAAAAACTGATTGGATTTCTTTTCAGCGCCGTAGGCCAGGGCCGCCGCCGTAGGTTCGTTGATTATGCGAACCACTTCGAGGCCGGCAATCTCGCCCGCTTTCTGAGTGGCGTGACGCTGGTTGTCGCCGAAATAAGCCGGGACGGTTATTACTGCGCGTTCGACTTTTTCGCCGAGTATCTCTTCGGCCATCTGTTTCAAATATCGCAGTATGAACGCAGAGATTTCTTCAGGCAGATAAGAGCGGTCTCCGAGCGAGACCGCTTCATCGGTTCCCATCTTTCGTTTGATGGAGCGAGCCGTCCTCTCCGGCGCGAGCACGTACTGATTGAGGGCTTCGCGCCCAATGATGATTTGCCCATCGTCGGAAAGCCCGACGACCGATGGAACCAGCCTCTCGTCTCCGCGAGCCAGCACTCGCGGACGTCCGTCCTCGACTATGGCTACCAGTGAATTCGTTGTTCCAAGATCAATTCCAACTGTCTTGCTCATCTTTGGCTACTATCACCTCCGCATATCTTAAAACTATCCGGTCAAGCGTGTACCCTTTGAGTTCGCAACTGATGATCGCTCCGGCCTGCACATCCGACCTTCGCTCTACGGCGACCGCGCGATGCAGCGCGGGGTTGAACGTCTGGCCTTCGCATTCGATCACTCTCGCGCCCGCCGACTGCAAGGCCGCTTTCACACGCTCAAGCAGCAACCTCTGACCCTCGACCCACCGGCTCATAGTTTCGACCGAATCCTGCAAGGACTGGCGAAGCCGACGCGCCATCGGAAAGAAAAACGCCGGGCCGCTCTGCGGCTGCTCGGCGTTCGCTCTGAGCCGGTCGAGCAATTCCGAAGCAGCAGCAAGAGAGGCTTCCATCGCATCGACTACAGGGAAGAGTTCCCGGCACAGAGAGGCTTTCGCCTGAATCATCATTTCAGCCGATCTTTCGTCGAACTGTTCAGGTATGCGCGCTATGCTGTCGGTCAGTCTCTGAATATCTCTGAGAGAGGCTTCGAATAATTCCTGATTGCGCTCAGACACCCGACTGGTTTTGAAAAGCTCGCGCCCCACGCGGCGGACTTCCTGCGACAGGTCGTCGACAGCATCCTGAATCTGCTGCGAGAACAGACTGAGCGCATCGCCGGAATGGTCAGCCATCTCGTCTTCCGCTTCGTATTGTTCTTCCTGACAGAGGTCGACAAAGGATGCTCTCAAATCCTGAGACGCCGGCTCTTCGACCGCCGCATTGATCTCAGGTTCCTGCTGATCGGATTCCGGCGCAATAGTGGCCATCTGCTGAAACCTGCGCAGGCGAAGTTCCCGGAGCAGGCCGGGCATCGGATCGATGGATTCAGTCGACGGCTCCGTCTCGACAGGATCGGGATCGTCATCAGGGTGTGATGTTGATGAACTCATGAAAAGCGAAATATAGCATGGCGACCTCTGTCGGGAAAACCGAATCTGGTTGGGCGCAGTTTCCAAAAGTAGGTTGAAATACCCCCAACGGAAGTTTGGGGGATCATTCAAATCCAGCCTTGAGGTAGTACCTGGACTGCTCCCCCGATTTCCATCGGAGGTATCCGAGAGGAAGGGGGCCGGCTGGTGTGCAGGCTGGAAGTGCAAACACCCCCAACTGCAGTTGGGAGAATGCAGCAGGAACCAACCGACTATTGAAAACTGCACCCAATCTGGTTTCATCTTATCAGCCGAGTGACCCCGCGCGCGGTTGTGCGCGCCGAAAGCCGACTGATATATTCAACAGTCAGTCGAGCAGAAAATTCAGGGAACCAAAGACATGACTCAAATAAGCAAACTGTCGCGCGAGAGCGCCGC
>CAZPQE010000334.1:0-1598 GCA_964588615.1 uncultured Clostridia bacterium
ATCGACGGCTTCGACGGGTTTGTGGCGCGCAACCTTGTCGGCAGAAAGCGGAGAGGGGTCGGCTGTGATGTTGTCCAGCCATCGGGTCATCGCGTCGAGCGAAAGCGAAGCCAGATCGACCGGGCCCGGTTGATTTCTCTCTCTCGGAGGCCCGATCCATATCACCTGATTGTCCGCCCGCCCGTTTGCTTTTTCGAGCCTCGCGCGGATGGCGAAGTCGCGATGGCGGTCGTGTATGTCCCCTGCCGCATCAGTGTAAGCGCGCGAGTGCAGGATCGGAACCCTTGCAAGCCCGCCGCCGCCTGAATTCAACAAACCGCTCGCATAGACTGCCCGGAGCGCGATCTCATCGCCTTCGGATCGCGCGGCGATGAAGTTGCCATCGATATCGTTGCCGCCGATCTTCTCGTTGAGTTCGAGGAACTCGTCGACGCTGATCGCGCCGCTGTTGAGCGCCGCAAGTCCATACTGCAATCCGGTGTTGTCCTGCGGCTTGCGCCCGAAGCCAGTTCTCGGATCGCGGCCATAAATATTTGCTCGCATGTCCTGCACCGTGCAGCGCGCGCCTCCGGGGTTTTTCACCGGGTCGTAGATTTTGCTTGTGTCGTTCAATGCGCAGCCGCGCGCGTTTGTCGCCGTGTAGACCGGCACGAACGAACGCTCCCACGCGGCGCAGGTTCCTTTGGTGTAGCCCTCGACGGCGGTCTTCTTCGCATCAGTCCAGACCGTCGGGTCAGCTTTGCGCCAGAAATTCTGCAACAGTCCGCAGTCGGGCGTGTTCATCGTCGAGTCGGGAAACGACAGCGATGGTTGAAGCCCGTCGAGCAGGCCGGGGTATATCTGAGTGATGAGCAGTTGTTGAATCGCTCCGCCCGACCCTCCCGACCCGACAGTCCAGCGAGGCACATCGTAGCGTTCGATGAAATATTCTTTCAGCATCATCAGCGTCTCGCCCTGCAGCACCGCGTTGCCGTGAAGCTGATTGACCAGTTCTGTCGCTACCATGAAAGCGAAGCCGCGCGAGAGGTAAAGATGGTTGAGCGCGCCTGTCGCCTGGTTGACGCCCTGATTGTATTGCGTGCCCGCGCCGCCGCCGAAGCCTACCGCAAGCCTTCGATTCCAGCCCGCGCCGGGCTGCCACTGCGCGCCATCGCTTTCGGGACTCGGATCGTCGAGAATAGCTATGCGATAGATGGTTCGATTGATCGTACCCGAATCGACTCGCACGATGTAAGGCACAGTCTTTCCATCGCTGGTCGTGGTGTTGACCATATCCGCAGGCCGCGCGCCGCGCGGGTTGGCCAGCGGTTTGAAAGTGCCGTCCGAAGCGCGATAGAAGTGCTCGATTTTCTGCGCCGCCGAGCAATTGGCGTCCAGCGGCGGCCCAAGCCCCGATTCCTGAGTGCGACACTCGTAAGGTGTCAGGTGCGGCCCGGAAAGAATCGGCCCGGTTACGGGGTAATTGGTGATCTTCAAACTCGCGCGGGATTTGGCCGACGATTTGAGCGTTGCGATCAGCAGATTGTCTCCAAAGGTCAGGCCGCTGATCAGAGCGCGAAAGATGCCCGTCGCTTCGCCCCTCTTGAGTTGATTTGTCG
>CAZPQE010000334.1:1608-7574 GCA_964588615.1 uncultured Clostridia bacterium
CCGTTGAGCAGCAGCATGAGATGGTCGAGCGATGTGCCGGCGGGAGCCTTGATTTCTATAAGCGCGTCTCCTCGGCTGGACATATCGGGCCGTGACGACAGCACTCTGATTTGCAACCGCGCGGTGGATTGCGAAAAGGCATCGCCGCTCAGTCCGCATACGACGCAGACGACTGCCAGCGCCGCAAACAGGATTCGGCGATTCGGAATGATCCATTTCGATAGCGTCTTCACAGCCATCTCCTTATCTCATCGTCGCTGCTGAAACCGCTCGATGAAATCAAGCTGATCCTTGAGCAGATGATTTCGCAACCCGACCGCGTCGCCGAAATCCATGTAAGGCTCCGCTTCTCGCCTGTAGGCAGTCCACGCGGGCAGCCCTTTTCCGTTCGGGTCTCCGGCGGTCGCGAAATTCACCCAGTAACTCGACATCATATCGGCAAGCTTGAAATCCGCCTCCTGATACGCCTGACTTCTCAGCCCGAGATTGTTGAAGACGTAAATGATCTCACCGGCGTGATACGCGCCGAGGTATTTGCTGTTGGGGTTGGGCGGGACGTGGCTGAAAAAATAAAGCCATGCTTTGCTTTTTCCGGTCTCAGTCATTCGCGCCCAGGTTCTCATCTGCAAAGTGAAAGTGATATCGCGCAAACCGCCGAGGTAAGCAGCCGCGATATCGGCTTCGCTCTTGACAGGGTAGAGCGCGTCGAACTCTCTGGCCATCTCGCCGTACTGCGCCTCGACGCGCTTGCGATATTCGTCCAAAGTCTTCGGAACCATCGCGGGAGCGGTCAGCGTGGTCATCTCGTTGGCGTTCGAGCCGACGATCACCGGCACGTCGTTTTGTTTTCCCTGTGCGAATATGTTGCGAATCTCGTCGGGCAGAACCCATCCATCGACTGTGGGCTGAGTGCGAAATCTTCTTCCTTCCGAATCGTTGTTGAAGACATCGATTATTTTTTCAGCCGACATCGCGCGCAGAGCCTTGATCGAATCAGCTCCTGCGGCTTTGGCGAAAGCCAGGCCGATTTTTTCAGCCGACACCTGCCCTCCCCTGTCTTCCTTCAAATAAGTCCCGCTCCCGAACGAGCCGCCGCTCTGGCCTATCGCCCGGTGAAAAAGTCCTCGCGCAAGAGGCGAAGCGACCAGCGCGTTGACGCTCCACGAACCCGCCGATTCGCCGAAGATGGTCACGCGCGACGGGTCGCCGCCGAAGCGTGAGATATTCTTCTGCGCCCATTTCAACGCGGCTATCTGATCCAGCACACCATAGTTTCCCGATGAATGATTCGGAGATTCAGCGGTGAGCTCCGGGTGCGCCAGGTAGCCGAGCACGCCCAGGCGATAATTGATCGTCACCAGCACCACGCCTTTCTTCGCCAGCGCCGTCCCGTCGTAAATGCGATTCGATCCTGACCCGCGAGTGAGCGCCCCCCCGTGAATCCACACCATCACGGGTCGCCTGTCTCCTTCCTTTGCCGCAGTCCACACATTGAGGTAGAGACAATCCTCGCTCTGTTCTTGCGGTGGCGAATAATACATCGACGTTTGGGGGTAAGGAGCCTGCGGACACTCCGGGCCGAAGGCGTCGCACTTGCGGACGCCAGTCCACGGAACGACCGGCTGAGGCGGCTTCCATCTGAGATCGCCCGCGGGAGGAGCCGCGAAAGGGATGCCTTTGAAGATGCGGACGCCGTCGGACGCGACGCCTGAGATGAGTCCGCCATCGACTTTGACGATATCGTTAGCGGCAAGCGTCGGACTGGAACAGGCCAGAGCGAGAGCCACAGCAAACACGGCAAGGTTGCGCAACATGGAAATCCCCTCCGGTATCGGGTTTGATCTTGAACTCAACAGCGCCAGTGATGCGCTACTCGTGAATACCTCTTTCAGGCCGCATCGGGTTACTTATTTTTTCGGGTCGTTGGCGTTGATGAATTTGACCACCGCTTCAAGGTACTCCTGCGGCATGTAGCCCGCCATGATGGCCGTCAGGTGCGACTTTCCGGGCAGCACCACGTTGGTGAAGTTTCTCAACTCGCGATGCATCCGAACAGTCCTGGCCAGAGGCCGGTCGAATTCTCCGTTGACGGCCATCACGGGAAAGGCGATCTTGGTCAAATCGAGTTGCGGCCCTGCGGGCTGCGTGCGCGCGGCAGCCGCAAGCGCGGCGCGTTGCTGTTCCTGTCGCTGTTGTAATTGTTTGGCCAGTTCTTCGACCGTGATTCCCAAATCCGATGCGCGCTTGGCTCTCAACTTCCCGCTCGCTTCATCTTCCTGTGGGTCGCGTCCTTCTTTGTCTTTGGGCAGCTTCGCTCTCCAATCGGGATCGACTTCCTGAATGCCCGAACCTCCGAATCCTGCGGTGATGAAGCGGTCAGGAATCAGAGCCATCAATCGCCCGACTATCCCGCCGCCCATGGAGTAACCGTGAAAGTGCGCCTTCTGAATCTTGAGATGATCCATCATCTCTATCACGTCTTCGGCCCGACCCGGCCCCATCGGCTGCGGCTTGTCGCTCTGGCCATGGTTGCGGCAATCAATCGCTATGACCATGTGATTCCTGGCCAGAGCGTCTGCGATTCCGTTTGAGAACCAGTTGCCCTCGGCGCTTCCGGTGTAGCCGTGAATGAGTATGACAGGCGCTCCCTTGCCTTTGACCATGTAGTGAATTTTCACTCCGTCCGAGGTCTTGAAAAAATTATGCGAAGGTTTGTCCTGAGCCGAGGCCGCGCCTGCCGCCATCACCATAAAAAGAGCGATAGAAAAAATTTGTCGTCGCATCACTTCATTCCTCCCCGGATGTGCAGCAGGCCGGAAGCCTGCTGCTTCTTCAATATCTTTATTCAGGCCAACAGCCTGGCGGCCTGTTTTGCATTGCCGGAGCGATGCGCGCGCATCGCTCCGGGTTGAAGATACTAGAAGCTGACCCTCGCGGCGAGTTGAAAAGCGCGCGGGCCGCCTGATCCGAACACCGGATTGACCCGGCCAGTGGGCTGACCGAAGTTGAAATTGGGATTGCGGCCCGGAGTGCCTGCCGGGTTGGCCGCTGTAGGCGGAGTGGGCCGGATGTAAGCGTCGAGCGTGCCGCTGAATCCGGTCAGGTTCGCTATGTTGAAAGCGTTGAACGCTTCTCCGATCAAAGAGAGCCTGACTTTTTCGCTGATGCGAATGACCCGCGTCAGACGGATGTCATGCGACATGAAACTGTCGCCGGAGGCGAAATCATTCGGCAGCACGATGAACGGATAAGGAGTCCCGACTGCGTCGCGGTTGGCCCGATCCCTGATATCGCGGACGAAGGTGTTTGGCGGAGCAGGGAACTTGCGGTTGTACTCATCGACCAACCGGCGGATGTCGCCGATGTTGAGATCATAACCGAATGAACTGACCGTAGTGCCTGGGAGCCTGAAGATGAACGTGCCGTCCCCTTCAGGATCGAAGACGCCCAGAGTGACTGAGGTCGGAGTCCCCGCTCGCATATCGATTATGGTAGAAACTTGCCAGTCATTGAGAGCGCCTCGCAGGAATTTGTTATCGCCCTTGTATTTCGGCAAATCCCATATCGCATTGGCGGTGACGCGGTGTTTCGGGTTGCCGCCGCTGATGCCGTGACCTTCGTGAAGCCCGTCGTTGTTGGATATGCTCGTAAAGGTCCAGTAGCGCGAAAGCGCATAAGACCCGCCGAGCGTGAATCCGTTGGAGAAGCGTTTATCGACCTTGAGTTGCAGGGCCGTGTAGCGCGAAAGAATTCCCGGCAACCCGTATTGAATCGGGCCGAGCGAGCATTGCGCCTGCGGGTCGAAACGGTTGGCCGCAGTGCAGGCCGGAATTACCGGGTTGCGAATCGCGACAGCCGTACCGCTGGGGAGGATGGTCTGATAGCTGAATCTGTTCCAGCGATTGAGGTCGGGGAAGAACAACTCGAAGGCTCCGAATCCGACTCCCCGTCGCATGACGAAATCAGCCGACACCGAGAGGTTGCGTATGATCTCGCGCTGCACGCCGAAATTGACATGAAAGGTGTAAGGCGTGTTCGAGGAGTTGCTGTCATAAATGGCATCCAGATTCCCTGCGCCCGCGACGTTCTTTGAAATGTTGACGCCGCGCAGCGAAAGGTCTCGCCCGTTGAATTGCGAGTAGAATGCCTGAAGTTGCCCTTTCGCATTGGCCAGGTAATTGAGCATATCGAACAGTGTGAAAGACGTGGGAGTGTTGAAGGTCAGACAGCCCAAAGCGGGATTAGCGGCCACGCTGCCGCATCGCGTCGCGCTTTCCGGGTTCTGAAGGGCCGCTCCTGAGAGAGCCTGCAATCCGTTTCCTGCCGGGCCGAAAAGTATCCGCTGGTTGAGATTGAAAAAACCCACGTTGGGCGAGATGTGGTGAAGAGATGCGCTGGCGCGGATGACCGTTTTCTGATCGTTGCCCAGCGCCCACGCAAAACCGAGAGCCGGATCGAAGTTCTTGTACTGCTGTTGCGGCCCTTCCAGGTTATCTCCGAGCAGCGGCCTGAGGTAATCGGTCTTCAGATCGATGTCGTGATAGAAGACGTTGGTTTCATAGGACCAGCCCAGCCCGTAGTTGAGGGTGAACCCCTTGAACATCTGCCACGCATCCTGCGCGTAGAAGCGAATGTGGTGGTTGCTGGTGGCATTTTCGTACTGATAGGGCGCCGGCTGTCCTGGGTCTCCTATTCCTATCGAGAGCGTGCCGTTGAGCGGGAGTTGCAGCAGGTCGGCAAACGGGACGGGCTGGCCGGTAGGAATTTTCAAACTCGCCGGGAGCGCGGCAAACAGCGCGGCATTGGCGGCGACCTGAGTCGGACTGAAGGCCGAAAAGCCTCCTGCCGCCTGACGATTCCACGTCCCGTGACCGTAGCTGTACTCATAGTTGCCGCCGAAGCGAATGCGGTGAGAGCCTTTCGTCCAGTTCACATTGTCCGTCCACTGGAAAGTGCGCGGGTGACGATCCTGCGAGACGTTGACGTTGGTTCCTATCTGAAGCCCGCCGAAGAGTGTGATGAGCGGGCCGCCCAGTCCGAAGCAGAAAAGAGGGTCGCCCGCGGCGCGCTCACACTCCTCCTGAGTCGGAGGGCGAAGCCGGTTTCTGAAATAGGAGTAGGAGAAGCGGAAATCGTTCACCAGTCGGGGAGTGAAAACGCTCGTCACGCCCATCTGCGCCTGATAGGAGAAATTGCTCGAAGCGATCCAGGTCGATTCCAGGTTCGTGCCGGAGATGCTGTCATTGCTGTCGACATTGAATCGCAGAAAAGAAGTGTGCTTGTCGTTGACGGTGTAATCGATGCGCGCGCCGAACAGATCGCCTTCCAGCGGTTGCTGCGCAACGTGGTTGAACCCGAACAGCACCGGGTCGGTGAAGTTGATCGTGCGCGCTCCGACCTGATCGTTGCGCTCATAGTTGGTAAAGAAGAACAGCTTGTCTTTTTTGATCGGCCCGCCGATAGTACCCCCGTACTGCTTGCGAACGAAGAAAGGGTCCTGCAATCGCTTGCAAAGCGCGGGATCGGCGCACAGCGGATTGAAAGCCGTCGGGTCATCAGGGCGCTTGAAGCCCGGAAACCCCGACAGGTTGTGATCGCGGTAAAAGAGAAAACCGCTCCCATGAAATTCGTTGCCGCCAGTACGCGAGACTATGTTTATTGCTCCGGCTGATACCGTCCCCGACGAGAGATCGAACCCAAGGGTGCTGATCTGAAATTCCTGAACCGTTTCGGCAGAAAAATTCTGAGATGTGCCTCCGGTTATGCGGTCATTGATCCTCGACCCGTCGACAGAAATGACCGTCATTTGTTGAGGAGCGCCGCCGATGGAAACCTGGAAGAAGTTGTTCGGATTTCCTGCGCCGGAATTGGGGTTGTAAGTCACATTGACGCCCGGCTCAAGCAGGGCGATAGACAGAAAGCTGCGCCCGTTGAGAGGAAGACATTCCACAACCTCCCTAAAGATG
>CAZPQE010000334.1:7584-7942 GCA_964588615.1 uncultured Clostridia bacterium
CGCCCACGACCGTATCGGTAGTGTTTATGATAGGAGCATCAGGGGTCACATCGACGACTTCGCTGGTCGTGCCTACTTCTATGGAAAAGTCGGTTGCGGTCGTGCCCCCTACTTCGACCGATACGCTCTGAGTCTGGGTTTTGAACCCGTCGGCTTCTACCTTGACTTCATAGGCTCCGGGCTGCAGGTTTTCGAAAACGAAGTTGCCTTCGCCCCCGACCTTGAGTCTTCGCAAAGCGCCGGTCGCTTTGTTGGTAGCCGTGACCGTGGCCGTCGTGATTACGGCGTTGTTCTGGTCTTTGACCGTGCCTTTGATCGCTCCGGTCGCGTTTTGAGCCAGTGTAGAAGTTCCCATGCT
>CAZPQE010000335.1:0-7939 GCA_964588615.1 uncultured Clostridia bacterium
GCCGCACAGAGTTCAAGTCTCACAAAGAGGCTGAGTAGTTACAACTGAAAACTGATCTAAGCGGACTGTTCGCGCTGCTGCCTTTTCCCTGCCTGCCCGCACAGCGCGAGTTCTTCTTCGCTCAACGCGGAATAGATTTTCGCCCGCGTAAGTTCCATCAATTCATCTATGTTGTCTTTGGTGTAGGCGTCCGTAGGGATGGGATCGTGAACGGTGATGTGAATCGTTGACGGCTCTATGCGGATTTCGCCTTTGGGCATTATGCGGGAACTGCCCGATATAGTGACCGGAACTATGGGGACGCCCGCGTCTATGGCCATCATAAACGCGCCCTTCTTGAAGGGCAGCAGCCTTCCATCAGGCGAGCGGGTTCCTTCCGGGTAGACCATGTAGGATTTTCCGCGCCGGATTTTTTCCGCTGCCGCCCGCGCGCTTTCGACCGCCCTCGTCGTGTTGCTGCGATCCACCGGCACGCATCCCATCAGAGTTATGCCGTAGCCGAAGATGGGATATTTGAAAACTTCTTTCTTGGCCAGGTAAGCCGGGTTGCGTTTGAGATAGGCGACGAAGACTGGAACTTCGATGAAGCTCTGATGATTGGGAGTCAGGATGTAGGGCTGCCGGGGGTCGAGTCGGTCGAGGCCGGAGACGACCACCGGCACGCCTATGAGTTTCAAACCGAGGCGTATGAGAAAACCTGCGGGTTTGTAGATGTAGTTTTCGTTTCCGGTTATGAGCGTGGCCGCGATCATCAGCGGCGCAAACACTGCTATGAGCGAAAACCAGAATGAGAGTAGAAACAATCCGCGCAGTCGTGCCAAATCGATCACCTCGCGGCGGAGAGTTTACTTCGACTGGCGAAACGCGCGCAATCCCTCTCACCCCTGCTCTCGAACCCGGTCGCGGTAGCCGATGCAGGCTTCGAGCGTCCTTCTGTACTCTTCCACATCCACATCGCGCTCGCAGCACAGAATCATCAGACAGCCGTCATCGCGGAATTCGCCGTCCCATTCTCTCACCTGCTCGTCAGTCCACTCGCTTCTGTACTGGCGCAGCTTCTCATCCGGGAAGCGGTCGAAGTAGGCGCGCAGGTTCACCGAAGTTTCGTCCGGCGGCTCGTCCCAGGGTTCCTGCTCGAAATTCCAGACGGGTTGTTGCATAAAAAACCTCACTTCGATTCTTTCAGTCGCCGGGGGATGATTTGCCTGTCGAAAGTTTACTTCGCAGCTTCGACTTTGCTGAACACCGCATTGCCCAGCCGGACGAAAGGCCCGCCGTCTTCGGAAAGCTCTTCGGTCACGGTGAAAGAATGAGCCGCAACGACTGCGATAGTGCGTCGAAGCTGTAGTGTCTGCCCTTTTATTTTCACCTCCGGGATCGTGAATCTGATCGAAATCGGAGAACTCCAGTCTCCTTTCGATTCCAATTGCGCCCCGCTCATCAGCTTCTCGCGGAAGGTCAGCATCTTCGTGGCTTCATCGAAGCTGACGGTCGCGCTCTCGGTATAAGCTTTGCCATCGGCTTTGCCCTGAGTGACGCTTTGAAGCGTGCGGCCATCGGCGCTCAACGTGAAGGAGGTCATGCCTTCTCTCAACGAAGGACCCAACGCGCTTTCGCGGCCCGTCCACTTGAAGGACCACTGACCTACGAAGTACTGAAGCGACTGCTTCTGAGTAGGCTGAGGCACACCCGCAGGTCTCGACTGCGCGCGCGGCTGTCCGGCGGGCGCAGCGGCGGCGCTTTCCGCGACGCGCTTGAGATCGAAGGTGAAATTGATCTTGCTGCCGCCAAGATCGAGTTCGCCTGCGCCCTTGAGCGTTTCGCCTTCGAGGATGAAGGTGTAATTTACGACCAGTTCGCCCTGCGGAGCTTGAATCACCGACTGGCCGGTCACATTGTCGCCTTCGAGCTTGAAGTCCTTGAAGTCGAGCGGCTGATCGCCTCTCACGCCGTGAATCGACCCGCTGTAGGTCTCGCCGGTCTTTTTGAACAACACTGTGGCCGGGCGCTCGCCCTGAAGCGCCTGCAGCTTCCCTTCCCAGCGGCCCTCAAGTCTGTCCTTCGATCCCTGATAAGCCGCAACACTGAACGACAAAAATAAGATCGCAGTTGAAAAAGCAAATAACCGTCGCATCCCGTTTCCCTCCCTCAATGAAATTGCTGGAGTCCGACGACTACAGACTCCAGACTCTCAACTTCAGACTAAAAGTTACTCCTTGCTCGCGTGGCCTTCGACCAGTTCGATATTGATATGGTCGGGGCCTTCGATGAAAGCGAATTTGATCTTGCCGATCGAGCGAATCTCCTGAGTCACCTTCACGCCATCTTTTCGCATGCGTTCGAGCGCTTCCGAGAGATTGTCGAAGCTGAAACCTATGTGATCGACGACCCGCCCACTGGTCGGAGCTATCGCGGTCTGCCCTTTCCAGTGATCGGCATAAGCCTTCTTCGAATACTCCACAGGGTAGATGATGAGGTTCACGTTATCGACCATCAGCGACATGGCCGGGCCTATCTGAAAGCCGTTGCGAAAGCGAGGCTCGCGCGAAGGCGGAGTCGTCGGGTTTCCGCGCCGCGTGGCCCCGAAATATTTCATGTACCATTCGCCCGCCGAAACCGGGTCATCGCTCAACAGGTGCAGGTGGCCGAAGCGATGATGATCGGCGGTGTTGAGTTCTATCAGCGCGCGGTCGGGACTCTCGACATAAGCGTAGAAGAAATTCGGCGCAAGCTCGGTGATTGGCGTAAAGAACTTCGTGCCCATGTCGAGTTGCTTCTGATAGGTCGCCTTCATGTCTTCAGCGCCCCAGCCGAAGTGCCATATAGATGAAGTGAGTTCCCAGGGCGGTGGGCTCGCAACCTTGCTGAAAAGTATCCACGATTTCTGCGCCCACACTCCGTCGAGCAGCCCGGCAAATCGGGCTTTTTCGCAATCGAATTTCGATGTGTAAAAATCGATTGCTGCTTTCGGGTCGGTGGTGTTGAGGTGCAGATGATGGAAATGGGATTCGTTTTTTGCCTGCGCGTCAGCGTCGCTGATAGGAATCAATGAGCAGGCCGCTAAAAGGATGAGGATGAGAGCGAAACTCACAACCCCCGGCCACGACCTTCGAGAGATGGTTCCTTGCGTCATCACGTTTCGATCCTCCATCGGGGAAGAGCCTGGCAGGAGCGCGCGCTCCTGTCAGGCTTTGACTCGTTCGAGCCGATCAGTCGTCGGCGCGCACCCAGCCGTAGGCAGCGTTGCTGCGCTGTCCGCCCCGGTCGAGATAAGCGGTCTTCAATTTCGTGAGCGTGTCAGCAGGGAACGCTTTGCGCTTCTCTTTCACATTGACGTTGTAGAGTCGGGCGGCGTTGAGTCCGAAGATGTTGGCCTTGTCCTGTTTGGTCAGTTTCTTGTAGCCGAACTTCTCGCACAACTCATCGCTGATCTGGAACCGCTTGAAGGCATCGATGACCCACTGAGGCGAGCCCCACCACAGACAGTCCGTCCCCCAGATGACGTGATCCGAGCCGTAGTATTTGATGTTCTTCCCGATCCCGTGCATGCACATCACCGGGTCTGCGATGGCCAGCGGCCCGAAGAAGCTGCCGATCTCGCAATAGACATTGTTCATCTTCGGATTGCGCTTCTTGATGTCCATCAGAATGGAGTGCCACTCGAAGTCGCCTGTGGTCGGATCGTACTTGTTGGACTCTTTCCAGTTCGGCTCGTTCGAGCCGTGCTTGATGGCCGAGTGATAAACGACGAAGTTGAAGTCAGGGTTGTTGAGCGCGGCCTTCTCGACATCTTTCGGATTTGCCAGATGGCCGAGCGTGCGCGATTGATAGGAGTAGCCCTTGTGAACGCTGATGAGTTTCATGCCGCGCTTTCTGGATTCCTCGTAGAACCACTGCGAGTTTTCGTCATCAAGCTGGAAGCCATTGCCCGAACGACCTGGGTCGGTGTGGCAGTACCACTTCCAGGAATCGATCTTGTAGAGCGAGAGTTCGCGCTCGATCTGCTCGATGGTCGCGGCCTTATCGATCTTGTTGGCGGCCTTGTCCCAGTAGTGATTGGGCGCGAGGTTGCCCTGGCAGAGAGCCCGTTGCGATCCGGCCAGTTCGTTGAGTTGTTTTTTGCTCTGGCCCATCAGCCAGCTTGGCAATATACCGTTGCTTCGCTCCTTGCCTTCGAGCAAGCGCCCGTCCAAAGAGCGTTGATTCTCGCGCGTGGGAACGCCGGAGATGACCAGCATCTCAGTTTCGGAATCGAAGTACATCTCTTTGACGAAGTTCTGATAGCCATAGCTTTCGATGTCGTTCTTGAGCTCGAAGCCCATGTTCTTGACAAATTCCATGTTGCGGAAGCCCAGAGCTATTCCGTTGGTGAAATGCGCCTGGACATCTATGATGAAGTATTCGCCCTTGGGCCATTTCTCATCATAAGCCGCCGTCTCCCAGGTTTCTTCTTCGTCAACGTCCCAGCATTTTCCGAATACCTTGTTCTGCGCCAGAAAACAGGTGGCAAGCCCCATGGTCGAAGCCATGAAGGCCCGGCGGGAGAGGCCGAGTTTTTTGGCGCGGGCTTCCGACATGTCGCCGATGAGGTGCTCGACCCGCTTCTGCGCCTCGTTCTGAGGCCGGGGGATGAACTCTTCGTTCGAAACTATCTGCGTCGGCATGGGCGAATCCACGCCTTTCTTCATATCGCGCACTGCCTTCCTTACCCACATACGCTGACTCCTTTCATTCGATCGAGGATAGCGGAACATCGGCCAGACCTGGACCGACCGTGAGATTTTCGTCTGCAAGTTGATTTCTGGATTTGATCCACCGGGTAATACGCAAGCTTTACGGATTGCGTTACAAGTTCGTGGCGCGCTGGCGGCGGCGCGCACACGCATCAATTATCATCAAAAATCCGAAAACTGCAAATGGCAAGTGAGTGTTTACTCACCTCGCCGCCTCCTGACGCTTACCGCCCACGACAGGCCCAGATACGTGATCGGGTAAAAGAGCGAGATGAGCGCGAGCGACTTCGTGTCGGATGTTACGCGCAGGAGTATCAACACGAGAAGCGCGGCCCAGATTATTCCGCCTGCTATCATCACCCGGACGAAAGGGCCTCCCTGCGAGGCGTACAGATATCGCGCGGGCACAAAGGTCATCACGGCGAAGAAGATTATCACTGAAATAGAAAACCACACTGGCGGCTGAAGCTCATAGAGATAAAAAGCCACAATGTTCCAGTACGAGGGAAATCCGAGAAAGAATCCGTCATCGGTCTTGACTTCCGATTGCGAAAACCCGTAGGCGCTTGCAAGAAGCGGCAGAAGCAGCAACCACTCAAGTCCGTCTGAAAGAATCCCCGCCCGCCACAGGAGCAGCAGCGGCAATGAAGTGTATGTTTGAAAATCGATCAGGTCGTCGAGCGTGCGCCCATCGAAGCCGGGAAGCACATCTTTGACTCTCGCTTTTCGCGCAAGCCACCCGTCGCTCGAATCTATTATCGTCGCCGCAAACATCAACGCGAACGCCCAACGAAAAGACTCTTCTCCTCCGCGCACGATCATCACGGCGATGCCTGCGGCTGCCACAAGCCCGAGAGCGGTGTAGAGGTGAACGCACCAGGCAAGGATTTTTTCTTTCATGCGCGGGAAGAGTAAAACGTAAAACGCAAAACGTAAAGCGCGCTTCGCTCAGTCCGCCTCCGAAGGATTGCGCAGAGGTTGAGGAGGATCAAACCGCGCAGTCAGCCTCGACACTATCATCAGGAGCAGCAGGCCCGCGCCTGCGGCAAGAGTCTTGAACGGAAAGAGCATCGCTGCCCCGTCGTACCAGACAGCGGGTTCGCCCGGAAGAAGGCTTGAAAAAATTTCAGGGTATGGAATGAGCGGAGGCAGGTTGAGCAGAGGCTCGCCTCCGCCCAGTCGCAGTATGAGCGAGACGACGAATGCCACGATAGAGCCAGTGCGATTGGCTTTCTTGTCGAACAGCGCGAACAGGAGTTGAGGAAACAGCAGAACGAAAACCAGATCGCTCGTGAAAAACCAAAGCGCCTGAACGCTCTGGACTTTCAAGGCCATCACCGCCGCCGAAGCTCCGAGCAGCAGAATGGAGCCGCGAATGACGCGCTTCATTTGAAAGAATGAGAGATCAGGCCACATCAATCGCTTGAGGCAGTTCCAACTCAACATCGAGCCTGCCGATAGAATCGATGAACTGAAACTAGATGTCACCGCGCCAATGATCGCCGCAAGGCCAAGTATGCCTACCAAAGGAGGCACGGCTTCGCGCAGCAGCAGCGGAAGAGTGTCGGCGGGATTTGCCGCAAGTCGTGAAAGTAGCTCCTGCGGCCAGTCGTAGCTGAAAGCGGCTATGCCCATCAGGAGCGGCGGAACTGTAAAAGCTATGGTGAGAAAGCCCGCAAGAACGGAATGCCACTGCGCCTTGCGCGGAGTCTGACACGACAGCACTCTCTGAAAATAACAGTTCCAGGGGATGCCGCCCAGTATGAGCATCAGAGAAACATCCCACCATCCGGTTATCGATTGAGTAGTCCAGAACGAGCCGTTGGCGTGAAACGGAGGAATCAGCCCTCCGCGATCAGGCCGTGAGGCAAAGTAATTTGAAATGCTTTGCGTGAGTCCACCGGCTTCGCCCAACGCGAACGGGAGAGCGACGGCAAGCCCTATGGCTACGAGTCCGAGTTGAAAGACATCGGTGTAGGCGACAGACCACATGCCTCCGAGCATCGTGTAAGCGGTGACGACGACGGCTGAAAGAAGTATGGCTGTGCTGAGTTTCATTCCGAGCAGCGCGCCGAAAGTCGCGCCGATGGCGACAAGGAGTTCTGCGCTCCAGAATATTTCACCGGCAAGCGCGGGCAGAAAAAGCACAGCGGCCCACTTCTTCCCGAATCGCGCTTCGAAAGGATCAATGAGAGTGGTGAACCCGTAGCGGCGCATGATTCCTGCGAAGAAGATTCCGCCGAGTATCAGGCTGATGCCGAAGCAGAGTCCGCCCTGAAGCCCGAGAGCGAGGCTCGATTTGTAAGTCCCTTCTGCGGTTCCGAGCAGGTATCCGCCATCGACCCAGGTTGCGGTCATCGTGAGCGCGGCTATCCAGAGAGGCATCTGTCGGCCCGCGACTATCAGGTCGGCTGCCGTGCCTTCTTTGACCTTGCGCGCCGCAAGCCAGCCAACGACGAGGAAGGCTCCATACATTGAAATGACTACTGCGATAGCCGGTGTCATAAGGCATTCCAGTTTACCTTTCTCTCAGGCGCGGTGAATAGTTTGATTTGGAATTCTATCGGGGCAGGAAAACCCTCAAGGACAGAACAACCGCATTATGCAGGGATTTGAGGCCAGGTAAAGAATAACCGCCAGCAAGTGCTAACGATTCACTGGCAGTCTCTGAAATCTAATTCAGTCTTCTTTCACCAGAAAAACGTCCCACGCCCACCGACCGACATGCGTCTCTCTCGCATCATAAGTCTTCGCCCTGTATCTGAACCGATTCCCATGCTCGTCGGTTCTCTTCGACCTCTTGTAATCGAGGTCTATCGTAATAACTCCGAGCGATGGAAGCGCGTGTAGCTCACCCGGCTCGGACACTCCATTGTGATTTATGTCCTTCCACAGACGAAGCGATGAAAAGATCGCATCCAGACGGCCAATCCTCCCATCCTCATTGCCTCCCTGCTCCGGCCTGTCATACTCGGCAAGTGCGATGAATCCGTTTGGTGTAGATGAAAAAGGCTGAGGAGTAAAGTTGCCAAACAGTTCCTGACCGTTGTCGATGCGACCATTGCCATCTCGATCCAGGGCCAGCCAAGCATCATCTGAATCAGCAGAAGTCCAGGCAAGTTGTTCCGCAGTCCCGTTTCCATTGATGTCGAAACTGACCCCGCCTGCCGCGTCGGTGAGGTCGAAGCCATTGCCCTGAGTGTCTA
>CAZPQE010000336.1:0-7928 GCA_964588615.1 uncultured Clostridia bacterium
GCCAGTCAGAAGCGAATGAATACCGAAGGTAGTCTGAAATGGCCGCAACGCTTACGAAAGACGTTCTCGAAGACAACCTTGCTGTTTCGCTGGCCCGCGCTATGGCGGCTGCAAATAAACACGCCCGCCAATTGGGAGTCGACATAGTTGAAAGCCTGGTGACGATAACTCAGCAGCCAGTCGGCGATGATTCGCTATGGCGAATAAACTACGGGCCGAGGGATTACAGAAATCGTCGCGGAGGAGATTTGATCATCGAGATAGACCCGAACGGCACTATCGTCAAGCGAGTAGTGAAGGGACAATAGAACTGATCTTATGAACATAGAAAAAATCACCGTCATAGGCGCAGGGACGATGGGACATGGCATCGCTCAGGTCTCATCTCAGGCTGGGTTTCACGTCACCCTCGTAGATGTAAGCCGGGAAATCGTCGCTCGCGGCCTTTCCGCAATCGAATCGAATCTCCGCAAGGGAATCGAGCGCGGCAAAGGCACCGAAGCCGAAATGCGCGAGGCTCTCTCTCACATTCAGACTTCTACCGATGTCACCGAATCGGCTTCCACAGCCGATCTGGTGGTCGAAGCCATAATCGAACGACTCGACGCCAAACAGGAACTCTTCGCCAGGCTCGACCGCATCTGCAAAAGCGAAGCGATTCTCGCCACGAACACTTCTTCACTGAGCATCGAGAAAATCGCTTCGGCCACTCGCCGCGCGGATCGCGTCATCGGCATGCACTTCTTCAACCCGGTGCATATCATGAAACTGCTCGAAGTCGTCATCGGGCCTGAGACATCTCAACAGACGCTTGCGGTCGTTCTCAATATCGCAGAGCGAATAGGCAAGGAAGCAATCACTGTAAAAGACGCGCCCGGTTTTGCAACCAGCCGACTCGGACTCGCGCTCGGACTCGAAGCTATGCGAATGGTCGAACAGGGAGTGGCTTCTGCCGAAGACATCGATAAAGCTATGGCGCTTGGCTACAACCATCCGATGGGGCCGCTCCGTTTGACTGATCTTGTCGGTCTCGACGTGCGATTGAGCATTGCCGAGTATCTTTTCACAGAACTCGGCTCAGAAGTTTTTCGCCCGCCCGACATCCTTCGCCAGAAAGTGCAGGAAGGCAAACTGGGCAAAAAATCGGGCGAAGGATTTTATAAATGGTGAAAATGTCATTTGTCCTTTGTCACTGGTGATTTGTTTTCGGATGAGAAAATGACAAAGGACGAATGACCAATAACAAGGGACAAGGGGCAAACCATGGAAAATGTTTTGATCGAAAAAAGAGGAAGAATCGCAATTGTTACGGTCAACAGACCTGACAAACTCAACGCCCTCAACGCTGCCACCCGAAATGATATACTCGCGGCCTTCGATGAGCTTGCCGCAGACGATCAGGTGCGAGTCGTCATCATCACCGGCGCGGGCGAAAAGGCGTTCATCGCAGGCGCGGACATCAACGAGTTCGCCGGAAAGACCGCCGTCGAGCAGCGCGCGGTGATGAAGGGCCGTCGCGCGTTCGATGCGGTCGAAGATTTTCCCAAACCTGTTATAGCGATGATAAACGGATTCGCGCTTGGCGGCGGGTGCGAACTCGCTATGGCGTGCGACATCCGCGTCGCATCGGCGAAAGCGAAACTCGGCCAGCCTGAAATCAAACTCGGAATCATTCCGGGAGGCGGAGGAACGCAGCGGCTCACTCGCCTCGTGGGAGAAGGCAAGGCGATGGAGTTGACGCTCACCGGCGACATGATCACGGCTGAAGAAGCTCTCCGTCTCGGACTCGTCAATCACGTAGTCGCGGCAGAAGAGCTTGAAGCCAGGACGATGGAACTGGCCAATAAGATTGCCGAGATGAGTCCGGTGGCGCTCGCTATGGCCAAGCAGTCAGTGAAGAACGCCGCGCGCTTGACGCTTCGGGCAGGGCTTGAGGCCGAGGTCGATCTGTTCGCGCTCTGCTTTTCGAGCCAGGACAAGGAAGAGGGCGTGCGGGCGTTCATCGAAAAACGCAAGCCTGATTTCAAGGGAAGATGACCTGACCGGGGGCGACAAAACTGTTGTATGCCCGACGGCGGGGGGCTAAAATTATGCGTCAAGTCCCCGCCCCCCGGAGGCTACAGACAATGTTCGGCAAACCCGGCCAGACTATCGATCAGTATGTTTTGCTGATGCTCATTCGCGGGGATGGACCCAGCGAATTGTGGCTTGCCCGCGAAGGCTTCCCCGGCGGTCGTGAAGTGTTAGTCAAAGTTTTCCCGACCGATTATCCCGGTTGCCCTTACTTCAAGCGCGAAACGACCGCCATCGGCAAACTCGATCCCCGGTTCGTCATTCCGCTTCAGACCAGCGGTTACGCCATAGACTGCGATTACATCGTGATGGAACTCGTCGCCTGGCGCACCCTGCGCGAGATGATTCACGAATCCAGGGACGGGCTGAACCTCGAATCGGCTATGCCCGTCTTTACGGGCATTCTCGACGCGCTCGATCACATGCACAGCCGACAGGTGTTTCATCGAGACCTCAAGCCGGACAACATCTACCTGATGCAGGACGGGCAGGTCAAGATCGTGGACTTCGTTTACGCGGGAATCAACTCCTCGGAACTGGTGGCGATGAAAATGGGCGAAGAAGGAAACGCGGTCGTCGGAGCGCCCGTCTACATGCCGCCCGAACAGATTGACGGAGGGCAGAGCGAAGACAACCGAACCGATCTCTACCATTTCGGCGTTGTGATGTATGAAACGCTCACCGGCCATCCGCCATTCAACGGCCAGAGCGTGGACGGTTTGATCAAATCGCACCTCAGCGCGCGACCTCCTTCACTTGCCCAGGCGCGGCCTGACCTTCCCGCTTCGCTCGACAGCTTTTACCGTCGATTGCTGGCTAAGAAAAAAGAGAACCGCTTTCAAACCGCCAGAGAAGCCAAAGAAGCCCTGCTGCGCGCCGCGAGGGGCGAGATGATAGCGGTAGTCGAAGAAGAAATCGAGCCTGTTGCGCCGCCGTCGCGCCCGCAGCCCGGAGCGGCCAAATTCTGCGTTCACTGCGGAGCGAGGCTGGCAGAGGATGAAACCGGAAACGAGCTTTGTCGTCACTGCGGCGGTGAAATCTCCTCGCTGCTGCCCTCTGTTTCCTGCTCGGTGTGCGGAGCCAGGAGGCCCGATGAAGGAATGTTCTGCCCGCACTGCGGATTTCAAAAAACCGTCCCGGTCATCGAAAGACAGGAGCCTCCCGACCAGTTTTCGTTCGCCGCCTCAGAGCCGGTCGAAGCGAAAGCTCCTCCTGTGATCGAGGCTGCTGCGGTCGGAGAGGCTAAGATCGATGAGCAGCCCGATATCTATACCAGCGCGCCGAGTGTCGCTCCTTGTGTCGCTCCTTCGCCCGCGCCGGAAGCGGCAGCCTTCGAGCCGGGCGCGACTATCAACGGTCGCTACCGAGTCGAAAAGCTCCTCGGCGCGAGCGGAGTAGCCAGCATCTACCTGGTGACGGATTCTTTGAGTCAGCTTCACAAAGAGCTTGCGCTGAAGATTCCTGCAAGCGATCAGGACCCGGACGCGCTTGCAGAGCGGCTTGGCCGGCAGTTCGAGGCCTGGAAATCGCTCTCAGACGCCGAGCCTCGCAGCGTGGTGCGATTGCTCGGCATCGAGCGCGTCGGCCCGGCGGCGGGGATTTTCATGGAGTATATGCCGGGCGGCAGTCTGGCCAGTATGGTCGCCGACCGATGGGGCGGCCACCCGCGCGCGCGCCTGCATCTCGCTCAGTTGATGCGCCTGTTCCTGCAGGCGTGCGAATCGATTCGCCTGCTGCACGCCGCAGGCTTTCTGCACCGGGACATCAAACCGGTAAACTTCCTGCTCGATTCTTCCGGGACAGTTTGTAAGATGAGCGACTTCGAACTGGTGGCTGGCGTCGAGCGGTCCGAGCCGGGCGAAGTCGCGGGAACGCCGGTCTACATGGCCCCGGAATGTTTCGACGGACAGTACACGGTTTCAACCGACATCTTCGCCCTCGGAGTGACGCTCTATCAGTTGCTCTGCGGAGCGTTTCCCTACAGGCTCGAATCCAACCGACCGGCGATGAATGCCCGTCCTGTCAGCCCGTCGGAGATCAACCCTGTAGTTCCTGACGAACTGAGCCGGATAGTGATGCGATGCCTGGAAGCCAGGAGCGAAGACCGGCCCGCAACTATGGATGAAATCATCGAGGACATAAGGCGACTTGGCTTGACTGAGGAGCGCGCCAATACTGCGCCTCACACGTTGGCGCGACTGTTGCTTGCGCACCTGGGCGAAGAAGATATCGATTACCTCGCCCGTTCGCTTGAGTCGAGCAGCAACCGGATGTCGCGCGAGGAGAGGGCTTTCAACCGCGCCGAGATGATCGAAGAATACTGCTACACCTCGCCGCCCGACGAAGTGCTTGCGCAAAACTGCACCGTCCGGCAGCTTGCCTCGATGGCCTCTTCTCTGGGCATAGAAGCCGACAGCGCAGCCAACCGCGAAGAGTTGATAGGGGCTATACTCTTTGCCGCAGGCTTCCTGCCCGGCCCGCGACAGGTTCCGGGGGTGGAGGCGACGCTCAGTTATCTTCAGGAGCAGATGATCGAACTTGCCAGCGCGACGACTACTGACGAATGCCTCGGCATCATGCATTCATCCTTTGCATCTGTAGAGCGGGCGCTCTCGTGGCTTGTGCGGTTCTACGGGAATCTTTTGTATGGAGCGGGGTTCGAACGTTTTCTCTCGCGCTCATCCCGCGACGCGGAGCCATTGACGCTGGGCGAAAAGGTTCAGGCGTTGAAGGCCATGTGTCAGAGTCGGCCTGACGGTTTGCTGCCCGAGCGGGTCAAAGAAGCGTTTCAATGGCCTCTTATTTCAGAAGGAGTTTTCAATCGGCTCGACGAGCTTGCGGGCGACCGCAGCCGACTTGCCAACACAGGGGACCTGGGCGGGCTTCAGGGGACGCAGCGACTCGGGCGCAAAGCGATTGCAGCAGCCATAGAGGTAATGGAAGAGCTTGCAAAGAATCCTTATGCGCCTCGCGTGATCCAGATCGTTTCGCGTCAGGAAGATGTCTACGGAAGACAATCTTTCACGGGACAGGATGATCGCGGACGGTCGGAGCGGTTGTTTACGCCGCTGCCTCTGGAAGTGGGTCAGATGTATCTGTTTTATCCTCTGACGGACACGGCGCGAATCAACCCGCTGATCTTTCCTTTTGAACGGAAGCGGCAGTGATCCGACTGGCTGCTGTCGTTTCAAACCATCGGGTGAGATTCATCTTGCGCAGTGTCTCGCGGTATCTCGGCTCCGAGCGCAGACCGTCGTAAAAAGGATCGACTCCAGTGAAAGCCATCCAAAAATTTTTTCTGACGAGGGCCTTCTCAAGATAATCAAGCGCGCGCTTTTTGTCTCCCATCACCAGATATACTGCGCCATAGCCACTTCCTGATTCTCCAAATCGGGCTGGCGTCTGAAATCAGCCAGTCGGCGCTGATAGCAGTCTTTCCAGCCGCCGTATTTCTGAATAAGCTCTCTGGCCGATTCGTGGTAATCCGGCCCGGATTTGGAAGTGTGCGCCCCCAGGATTTTGGTGTAATTGAAAGTGAGACTCTTTGCTGACCAGAGGCATTGCTTTATCTGCGCGGTTCTGTCGCTTTGATGTGAGGAGAATCTGTGACTCTCCAAAACGACTGGTTCACTTTCTCGCGGCTGCGCCGCCCTCTTGCTTTGCCTCGCTTCGACTTCAAAGATCTCCGCTTGATCGCCGCAGAATTGAGGCCGAGCCTGCGAAGCGGCGCAGATGCAATGGATGGAGGCCGCTTACGGAAAGGCAGAGCCGTTTCCGCACATCAAAGCGGCAGAGCCGCAAAGCAGATAGCCTTATATTCCTTCAATGGGCTTAGATTGCATTTTTGTTCAGAGTTCAGCCTTGAGGCTGCCGCACGCTAAAGCGTGGACTCTGAACATACTGCTCAACTATTGGCCCGATTTCAAAAAGCTCAATTTGTGACCGTGCATAGTATAGTTCCTTCTCTTGAGCCTCACTTTCGATTGCGCCCACAGAATGCCGGACGCGAATTTGTCTTCACTCAACTCGCGTGCTACCCTCTCAATTCTGAATTCTACTAAGGGTCAACCCGCATGGCTTATGAGGACTTGAGAGAATTCGTTCGCGCTCTCGAAAAAAAAGGCGAACTAAAACGCATCCGCGCCCAGGTCGATAAGGACTTGGAAATCTCTGAAATCACCGACCGCGTCTCTAAAAAAATCGGCCCCGCCCTGCTCTTCGAAAAAGTCCGAGGTCACTCCATACCGGTTTTGATAAACGCTCTCGGCAGCCGACGAAGAATGCTTCTGGCTCTGGGCGTTGATGATTATTCAGAGATCGCTGACCGCATAACCGAACTGACCGATGTCAAATCGCCGCAGGGACTCATAGAAAAAATCAAAATGGTTCCGCGACTCGCCGACCTCGGACGCATGTTTCCCCGCCTAGTAAAAGACGGCCCGTGCAAAGAACGAATACTGCGCGAAGGCAAATTCTCCCTGCTGGATTTTCCCATCATCAAATGCTGGCCCCAGGACGGCGGACGGTTCATCACTCTGCCTCTGGTCTTTACCAAAAATCCTGAGACGGGAAAACGCAACTGCGGCATGTATCGAATGCAGGTCTACGACGAACGAACGACCGCCATGCACTGGCAGATTCACAAACACGGCGCGCAGCATTTTCGCAATCTCAGACGCAAGGGCGGCGGCAGGCTCGAAGCAGGAGTGGCCATCGGCGCTGATCCCATAACCGTCTTCGCTTCGATACTCCCCCTGCCCGAAGACCTGGACGAAATGATGATCGCAGGTTTTCTGCGCGAGCGGCCCGTCGAAATGGTTCGTTGCGAAACCGTAGATGTCGAAGTCCCGGCCAACTCGGAGATAGTCCTCGAAGGCTACATCGATACGGACGAGCGCAGAGTGGAAGGCCCGTTCGGCGATCACACCGGCTACTACTCGCTCGAAGACGAGTTCCCCGTCTTTCACGTCACCTGCGTGACCCATCGCAAGAGTCCCATTTATCAAACGACCATCGTCGGAAAGCCGCCTATGGAAGACTGCTGGATGGGCGAAGCGATCGAGAGAATTTTTCTGCCTCTGATGAAGCGGCAGTTTGCCGAAGTGGTGGATTATCACATGCCGTTTGCGGGGGTCTTTCACAACCTGATGATCGTATCGATCCGCAAAGATTATCCGGGACACGCGCGCAAGGTGATGAATGGGATATGGTCATTGCCGCAGGCTCAGTTCACCAAATGCATAATCGTCGTCGATGACGACACCGACGTGAGGGATTTGAATCAGGTGGCGTGGCGAGTGTTGAACAACATCGATCCTGAGCGCGACATTCAATTCATGCTCGGCCCCGTAGATCAACTCGATCACTCGTCGCGGCTGCCGAATTTCGGATCGAAGATGGGAGTCGACGGGACTCGCAAATGGAGGTCTGAAGGCTTTGATCGACGGTGGCCGAAAGAGCTTGAGATGAGCGAAGAGGTCAAACAACGAATAGACCGCCTGTGGCCGAAGCTTGGGTTGTGAGGATCAATGACCGAGGGGATTATCTGTCTGGAGCCCTTCTGCGCGGGCTGCGGATTCAAGGCTTGAATCGGCAGTGATGAAAACGAATCGGCTTTTATCAAAACTCGCCATCGCCAGTTGAACGGCATCATAAGCGCGGAGGCTGCGTTCAAATGTCAGCCTGAAAGCTTCATTCACTATGCGCTGATTCAGATTTATGACTTTGTATTGTCGCGCTTTGAGATGGTGGACGAGCACGCGACGGGCTTGATAGAAGACAAACGGGTGTGATTGAAAGAGAGACTCGATATTGACCAGGAGCCTGGCTTTATCTGTGCGGCTCTGCCGCTTTGA
>CAZPQE010000337.1:0-7908 GCA_964588615.1 uncultured Clostridia bacterium
AAGCTTCTCGCTCCTTACGTCTCTTCTGAATTTTCGTTGAGATTTCGAGAGCGAGAGGCCTCGCTCTCGCTTTATCAGTTCTGTCTGCGGCTATAATCGGCAAATATGTGTCTTGCCGATATGATGCTGCCTTCGGGAAGCATGCCGTTAAGCCGTAGACCTGATGATTTAAGGCAGGCGCTCGGCCCAGAGGACACGCACAGCCGCGCTTCGACCCACAATTGGGTCGCGCGACCTGTCATATTCGTGTTTTGTCCTCTGAGCGTCATAAGTTGAAAATCTCCTCGATTTTGCGAAAGCACACTATCGCCCGAATCGATATTATTTGTCAACAAAATTTTTTGTAGCATATAAGACACAAAAAGCTGCAAAAGTCACAGGGGCCGAAACTTAATCCGCGAAAACTTTTTTTCGAGACGCCTGATCCTTCGCTGTCAGGCTTTCACCTCTGGCGACCTGACGGCCAGGTTGTGTGATAAAATCGAGGCCGGGTAGTCGCACAGAAAGATAGATCGAGGTGAGCATGTCCGCAAACCCAGACCGCCGATACAGCCTGGAAGAATACCTTGAGATCGAACGAGCCTCCGATGTCAGGTATGAATTATGGGATGGCGAAATCTTCGCCATGAGTGGAGGCTCGATCAATCACGACCAGATCATGGGAAATCTGTTCGAGATTCTGAGAACTCGACTCCGGGAAAGCGAGTGCCGTGTCCTCACGAACAATATGCAGATCAAAGTCCCTGCGGCTCCACCCTACCGCTATGCCGATGGAAGCGTGGCCTGCGGGCCGGTGGAGGTGGAGGGCTATAACGGGAGCGACCTGCTTGTAAATCCCGTTATGATTCTCGAAGTGCTGTCGCCAACGACCGAAGCCAACGACCAGGGAGACAAGTTCACCTGGTATAAATCGATCCCCGGTTTCAGGGAGTATCTGCTCATCGCCCAGCACCGCGCTCATATAACCCTGTTCGTCAGACAGGCGGACGGAACGTAGGCGCAAACAGAGGTCAATGATCTGAACTCGCAGATACACCTGCCCAACATTGACTGCACACTGATTCTTCAGGAAGTTTATCGGGATGTTGAATTCAAGACCGGTAAATCCTGATCTACTGCCCCTCGGCCTTTATCTTCATCCGCTGATTGTCGCGCGTGCGCTTTTCCATCACCTCGACCAGGCTTTCTCTCAAATCAGGCAGATAAGAAGTCAGCAGACTGAACTCGCGCCGGGGCAGGCTCAAGGTGTCCATAGGCGAGGTGCAGCGGACGGTCGCGCTGCGAGTGGTCTTGCGAAGCAAAGCCATCTCGCCGAAATATTCGCCCTGGCCGAGCCGCGCAAGCGTCATTTCCTGATCGCCCTCTTGTCGCACAACCTCGGCCTGCCCGTTGACGATTATGTAGATGCGGTCGCCCAGATCGCCCTGTTGAAAAACATCTTCGCCCGGCTCGAAGTGCTCCTGCGCCAGGCTCATCGTGCGGCTGAGTTTCAACTCGACCAGTTCCGCAGGCAAAAACATGTCGAGCGTCCAGGACGCAGCCACCTTCAGTCTCCGCCCCCAGCCCGGCATCTTCATCAAATAGATCGTCCGCCACATCCACCACGCCAGAATGCCCGATACGTTTATCCCGAAAATGTCAGCGACCGCAGAGCGATGGCCTAATGATCCCATTTTGCCGAGACCCTCGAATGCGAACGCGCTCTTCTCGCCTCCGCGTATCGAAGCGACGATGTTATTTGCCAAAGTCTTTGCCTGACGGATGGCATGCTGCGCGGTCGGAGGGCTTGATCCGCCATCAGGCGCGGGAACCTGAGCGCAATCGCCTAATGCCCAGATACCGGGAGCGCCTTCGACTTCCATAAAACTGTTGGCGATCAAACGACCGTTCTTGCCTTTTGGAAGGTTGAGCGTATCTATCAGCGGATGAGGCGATGATGGGACAGTCGATACGAGCGTGCGCGTCGGGATGCGCTCGCCGCCGGCAAGGATGGCTTCTTGGCCGGTCGCCGCTTCGAGCCGCGTGCGCAGCCGCAACTCGACCCCGCGCTTTTGCAGAATCTTCTGAGCGAACACAGCCAGTTTCTCGCTCACTTCAGGCAGTATGCGGTCCTGCGAGTGCAGGAGCACAACTCTTATTTCCGCAGGGTCGAGACCGCGATACTTGCGCGCCACTCCGCGCACGAAGTCGTTGAGTTCAGCCACCACTTCGACCCCTGAAAACCCTCCGCCCGCGACGACGAAGGTCAGCAGTTGTTTGCGCAACTCAAGGTCATCTTCTTCGATGGCGGCTTCTTCAAGCGCGCGGATGACGTGGTTGCGCAGGTAGAGCGCGTCGGCCAGATTCTTGAATGGAATCGCATGCTCAGGCAGCCCGCGCATGCCACGAAAATCAGTCACGTTTCCCATCGCAATCACCAGATGATCGAACTCGATCTTGTGAGCGTGCGGGCGGAATCCGGGGCTGATCGTTATCGAGCGGTTTTCAATATCGATTGCTTCGATTTCGCGCACGTGCAGATGGGTCTTGCGAAGCAGGTGGCGGATGGGGTTGACCGGATCGAGTATCCCCAGCGCGCCCGATATCACCTCGGCCAGCATGGGTTGAAAGACGAAATAGTTCTCTTTGTTGATGAGGACGATTTCGAAATCGTCTTTTCTGCCCAGAGCTTTTTCGAGATACTTCGCCGTGTAGACGCCGCCGAACCCGCCGCCCAGAATCACGATTCGTTTTTTTTCTTTCATAGCTGAACTCCGATCCGACTCCTGTAATTTGAAGCCGCCCTGTTGCCGCGAGTTTCGCACGACCCCCGATGGGTGTCAATTAGCGATCAAGCGAGCAGCGCATAATCTCACCTCGCCCTCTTACATCCCCTGCGCCTGCTGGTTTATTCCATCACACGGCTATCGCGCATCGCGGCATCTGGCTGTATAATCCTCGCGCTTCAATTCACAAACGGTACGAGTCAGAGTCAGCCTGAAGATTCAGACTCCAGACTCTCAACTCCAGACTTTTCATCAGGAGCGAGCAACGTGTCCGAACAACTGACTATTCTCTGCGTGGCAGGATTTGAAAAAGGCGCGGAGTTCATGCGCGAATGCCGTCGACAGGGCTGTCGAGTCCTGCTCGTCACAGTCCAGTCGCTTGCCGACGCCAACTGGCCGCGCGAGGCGATAGATGATATCTACTACATGCCCAACGAGTACAAGCGCGAAGATATCATCAAAGGCATCAGCTACCTCGCTCGCACCGAGGACTTTCATCGCATAGTCGCGCTCGATGATTACGATGTCGAAACAGCCGCCCTGCTGCGCGAGCATCTGCGCATACCGGGCATGGGCGACACCACCGCCAGATATTTCCGCGACAAGCTGGCAATGAGGGTCAAGGCCAGAGATGAAGGCATACTGGTTCCCGAATTCATTCATGTGCTCAACTACGACCGCCTCCGTCAGTTTATGGAGCGCATTCCTTCGCCCTGGGTGCTCAAGCCTCGTTCGGAAGCGGCGGCCATAGGAATAAAGAAGATCGAAAGCGCCGATCAGATATGGCCGGCGCTCGATGAGCTCGGCGACAAGCAGTCGTTTTACGTGCTTGAGAAATATGTGCCCGGCGATATCTTCCATGTGGATTCGATTGTCAGTGAGCGCGAAGCCCTGTTCGCCGTGCCGCACAAATACGGCCATCCGCCTATGGACGTGGCGCACGGAGGCGGCATATTCACCACCCGCAAAATCCCGCGCGATGACCCGGACGCAAAAGCTCTTCTCGCGCTCAACCAGGATTTGATAAAAGCTCTGGGACTCGTTCGCGGAGTCACGCACACTGAGTTCATCAAGGGCCGCGATGACGGGCAGTTTTATTTTCTTGAGACCGCCGCCCGCGTCGGCGGAGCCAACATCGTAGAGACAGTCGAGGCCGCGACCGGAATAAATCTGTGGACAGAGTGGGCGAAGGTCGAGATTTGCGGAAGCGAGCGCAGATATGAACTGCCTGCGCACCGCGACGATTACGCCGGGATACTCATCTCGCTGGCTCGCCAGGAGCAACCGGACACCTCTTCATACAATGATTCTGAGATAGTGTGGCGACTCGACAAGAAACATCACGTCGGACTGATAGTGGCTTCTTCCGATCCTGCGCGCGTCGAGTTTCTGCTCGACGAGTACGCGCGGCGTTTTTATGAAGACTTCTTCGCAACGGCCCCGCTGCCCGACAAGCCGACTGCGTGAGATCAGGCATGCGTGGAAAGCTCAGTAAGTCAACAGGAGTCTGTCGGCGACCATTTCGCCTTCAAGCGTTTGCCCGCCCATCTGAAACCGTCTGAGCATCGAGCGACCACAATTGACGAAAACTTCTCTTTCAAAAAGTCCGTCAGGGATAGGGATGTCGCAGATGAGATTGCCCGAACGCTTGGTTCCGTCAATGCTCAAAGCCACATAAACCCCGCGCGCTTTGCATCCCCTGATCGCCTTCAGCAGATTCCTGAGATCGAATGATTGCGCGCCGTAGAGAATCGCCTGGCTGTGAGTGTAGGGCGGATCGCAATAAACCCAATCTCCAGGCTCGGCCATTTCCATCGCCTCTCGATAATCAAGCAAAAGAAAACTCGACCCCTCTGTGCGTCGATGCCATTTATCGACGCGATCAGAAAACGCTTCGGGCGCAATGGGAGAGTGAACGCCGCAGGGAGTGGAGATGAATCCGTCCGACTGACGAAATCGCACCACGCCTCCATAGCAGGAGCGACACAAAAACAACAGGTCTGCCGCGTTCGGATTGGCGTTGTAGGATGCTTTGATCTTTTCGTACTCGCTGACTTTTTCGCCGCTCATCATCGCCTGCCATCTTTGGGCGTACCATTGCTTGAGCGTATCGGGATTGCCTGCGAGAGTCTGCCAGATTTTTATCAACGGCTCGAAAACATCAGACCCGACAGCTTTCTTTGGAGAGAGAGTCGCCAGCACTGCCGCGCTTCCGAGAAATGGCTCGAAGTAGGTGTTGAAGTCAGAAGGAAACCAGGAAACGATCTCGTGAGCGAATCGCTGCTTGTTGCCAATCCACTTGAGTAACTGCTTTCTGAAAGGCGCGACTTGTTGCCCTTCGATCTTGTCAAACAGTGAAAGCTGCATAAAAGACTTTGCCTTTTCCATGCGCCTGAGATAATTTCCGCCTGCGATTGATGTGTACAACTCTTCTTCAGGAAAGGCAACGATCAAAACTGTGATTGAAAATCAGGAAGCCGGACGCGGCAGACTGCTTCAAATACTCGGAGTCGGATTCGGGCTTGCAGTAATCATCGGCAACACCATTGGCGCGGGCATACTTCGCACGCCCGGAGAAGTCGCCGCTCAGTTGCCCGGCGTGTGGCTCTTTTTGGGCGTGTGGCTTGTCGGAGGAATCTATGCGCTGCTCGGCGCGTTCTCCATCGCTGAACTCGGAGTGATGATTCCGCGCTCAGGCGGGCAGTACGTCTTCGCGCAGTACGCGCTCGGAGATTACGTGGGCTTCATCGTGGGATGGAGCGACTGGCTCTCGACGTGCGGAACAGCGGCGGCAGTCTCGATAGTCATAGGCGAGTATCTCGGAGACCTCATTCCCGCGCTCGCAGGCCGCAAGGTCGGCATCGCGCTTGCTGTGGTCATACTGTTCGCGCTGCTGCAATGGCGCGGAGTCCGCTGGGGCAGCGCCACGCAGAATATCACCAGCCTGTTCAAAGCCATCGCATTCATCATTTTGATAGCTGCATGCTTCATACTGGGCGGAAAAGTTCCTGATGAATCGGAAGCCGCTACTACCTTCGCGCCATCGTTCATAGCCGTGATACTGGCTCTGCAAGCGGTGATTTATACCTACGACGGATGGACGGGGGTGGTCTACTTTTCCGAAGAGGTGAAAAACCCCGCGCGCGACATTCCGCGTTCGCTCTTCGGCGGAGTGCTATCGATAATAGGCATCTACATGATGTTGAGTCTGGCGCTGGTCTACGTGCTGCCGATTTCGAAGATAGCCGGGAGCAACTTCGCTCCGGGGCTTGCGGCTGATGCGATCTTCGGCGCTCACGGAGGCGCGGTCATCAAATCGCTGACGATCATTTCGCTACTGGCCGCAATCAACGCCTATCACCTGATGGCTTCGCGCGTGTTGTTTGCGATGGGCCGCGACGGGCTGGTTTCAACGAAACTGGTTCGCGTCAACGAAGGCGGCACTCCGACGATGGCTCTTCTTGCAAGCACGATCGTGGCGATCTTGTTCATAATCGGAGGAGCTTTTGAGAACTCTCGCCGGATATTCGAGAACATAGTCGCGGTGCTGGCTTTCTTTTTTGTGGTGAATTATCTGATGTCATACATTTCGGTCTTCGTTCTTCGCCGTCGCGAGCCGCACATGCAGCGGCCATATCGCGCGTGGGGCTATCCGGTGACGACCGCGCTGACGCTCATCGGCTCGGTGGGTTTTCTCGTCGGAGCCGTCGCGGGCGACCGTCGAAACAGCCTTTACGCTCTCGCGCTGCTTGCGGCGAGTTATCCGGTCTTCCGGTTTGTTAAGAGGAACGAATTGACCGAGACGTCATAGTCCGGTTCAACAGCATCTTCAATTCGCGTTGAGCCTGCGATTGCAATCCTTCAATCAGTCGGCGAGACCCAGGCGACTCAGCATCTCCTGGAAACGAGGGTCCGAGCGCAGAGGATCGAACACAGGCTCGACTTTGAGCGAGCAGAGGTTGGCCTGGCGCGAGGCATGCGCCTTTTCGAGCCACGAAAAAGCTGTTTCGCTTTCTCCCAGCGCGGAATACAGAGCGGCAATGAGGAAAGGATCATTCCTCCCCTTCCAAGATGCGGCCATCTCTTCAATCAACCCTCGCGCCTCGTCCCGGTGCCCTGAAAAGGCAAGCACAACGGCGAGGACCCATCCATCATCGTTGGATTTCGAGAGGGCATTGAGCGCCTCATCGTAAAGACCCCTTTGCATGTAGGATAGCGCCAGCCGCCAGTACATGCCTTTGTGATCGGGAAAAAGCTCGATCAGAGTTTCGGCCTGATCGAAGCAGCGGTCCGTCTGGCGCGAGTAATAGTAGGTTTCCCACAAACTGATTGCTATGGGAAGCGACAAGGGGTCGAGTTCCTGAGCATGTTTCAACTCTGCTTCCGCTTCTTTGAACCGGCACATGGTGAGTAAATTGGCGGCGCGCCAGTGCAGGGCCGGAGAGTATGTCGGATCATGCGAGAGCGCCTCGCGGAACAGTTGCTCGCCTTCCTCCCATTTCCACTCGCAGCTTTTCACCAGTCCCAGCGCCGCGTAGGCCGAGGCAAGCGCGCCGTCAAGTTCGATCGCTTTGCGGGCATACTCCCGAGCCAGAGGGGCTGCCGTGCCGGGAGGGACCGCGGCGTTGCTTTCCATAACGGCGTAAGTCTCCGCCAGTCCAGCATACGGAAGCGCGTATCGCGGGTCTATCCGGGTCGCCTGTTTGAAATGCTCTATCGCTTTATTGAGGTCTGGGATGCTCCTCCTGTACCAGTGAAAGCGCCCCCTGAGATATGCCTGATAAGCCTCGGCGCTATCGGTGTATCGCTTTGCAGCCGCCGCGCTCTGCTTTTCGCGCGACGCCGGACGCAGGCTTGCTGCAACATTGCGGGTTATCTCGTCCTGAAGGGTGAAGATGTCTTTCAGGTCGTGATCGAGAGCCTCACCTGCCCACAGGACACGGCCATCGCGGGCGCTGACGAGCCTCACATCGACGCGAGCGCGGTCGCCGCTCCTTTGCACGCTCCCTTCCAGCACCGCCTCGACGCCGAGACGACGGGCGGCTTCTCGTGGATCGATCTCTTTTCCCTTGAACGCGAAAGCAGAACTGTGCGATATGACCTTCAAGCCATCTATTTTCGATAGCCCTGTGATCAGGCTCTC
>CAZPQE010000338.1:0-7902 GCA_964588615.1 uncultured Clostridia bacterium
GCCGCACAGAGTTCAAGTCTCACAAAGAGGCTGAGTAGTTACAACTGAAAACTGAAAACTGGTCATGGAAGAAAGAATAAGAGTGTTGCTTGCAAAGCCGGGACTCGACGGGCACGACCGGGGAGTCAAGGTAATCGCCCGCGCGCTGCGCGATGCCGGCATGGAAGTCATCTACACGGGCCTGCGTCAGACGCCTGAGATGGTCGTCAGCGCCGCGCTTCAGGAAGACGTCGATGTCATAGGGCTGTCGATACTTTCAGGCGCGCACATGACGCTGTTTCCGCGAGTCGTCGAACTTGCGCGCGAAGCCGGACTCGATGACGTGATAGTTTTCGGAGGAGGCATCATCCCCGATGAAGACATACCCAGGCTCAAGGAAGCAGGAGTGTCAGAAGTCTTCACGCCCGGCGCGAGGATGGAAGAGATAATCGACTTCATTCGCAACAACGCTCGCCGCGCCCGGCAATCGGCCTGATATCTCGAAAACTCAAATCGGTTTTCAATCAGGGCCGACCAGAGACGGTCGGCCCTACATTGACTTCCGCAATACTACGCCCGGCAGACGGCCCGTAGCCTTCCCGCCTTCCCACACCGACTGGCCATTGACTATTACCCGCTCGATGCCTTCGGAGAGCGACTGCGGCTCTTTGAAAGTGGAGCGATCAATCACTGCGCGCGGATCGAATAAAACGAGATCGGCTTTCATCCCTCTGGCGATAAGTCCGCGATCTTTGATGCCCAGTCTCTCAGCGGGCATCGAGGTCATTTTGCGAATCGCTTCCGAAAGCGGAAGCCATCGCCACTGGCGGACGAAGCGACCCAGCACGCGCGGAAACGTTCCCGCCCCTCGCGGATGACGACCGCCTATGCCGCCGTCACTCGAAACCATCACCCACGGCTGACGGTAAAAAAATCGAATGTCGGACTCCTTCATCGAGCGGCACACCACGCTCGCCCCGCCATCGCGGACTATCTGGATGTAAACATCGATAGCGGATTTCTTCTGCTCGCGCGCGATCTCTTCGAGCGTTTTGCCTTCGTAATCCCGATGCGCCGAGCAACTGGTAATCAGGACGTTTGTCGCGCCGCCCACATCATCCAGCCCTCTTTTGACCGCAGCCGGGTCATTGTGTCGGCGACTCGGAATCAGAACGGTTATCGTCGAAGCCCACGCATCGTAGGGGTAGCAGTCGGCGGTGATATCGACTCCTTCGCGGCGGGCGCGACTGATTCTGGCTGCGGCCTCTGAAGCCCTGTTCCACACGCCGCGGGTTCCCATCTTGATGTGAGATATTTGCACTCCCAGGCGGGCCTCGCGGCCTATGCGGATGGCTTCGTCAATCGCGCTCAGTACGAGATCGGCTTCATCGCGGATGTGGCTCATGTAGATTCCGCCGCGACGCGCTGCCGTGCGCGCAAGGGCGATGACTTCCTCGGTAGACGCGGGATGGCCTTCATCGTATTCAAGGCCGGATGAAAGCCCGAACGCGCCTTCTCGCATGGCCTCATCGACTATCGATTCCATCTTCGCTATTTCTTCGGGTGTGGCTTCGCGGTAGACATCCCTGCCCATCACCTGCAAGCGCGCGGTGGCATGGCCGATGAAAGAAAGCACGTTGACTGATGCGCGACGCTGCTGGCGACCATCAAGATATTTTCCCACAGGCCAGGGCGAATAGCCGTCCGGCCCGACCGCAAGGGTGGTGATGCCCTGCGAAATCTGGCTTGCGGCAGTGGGGTCGCCTTCGAGACCTTCGCTCGAATGATTGTGAATATCGATGAAGCCGGGCGCGAGAGCGAGTCCCCGCGCTTCTATGATTTCATCATCGGGTCGCGGTTTGAAGTTTCCCACTTCGCTGATGCTGTCGCCCGCGATGCGCACGTTTGCGCGAAGGCCCGCGCTGCCTGTTCCGTCGTAGACGACGGCTCCGAGGATGACGACCGATCTGGTTTGATGGGCCTGAGTCGGCGCGGCAGGCGAGAGCAGGGCGAGTGAGAGCGATATGAGTGAGAACAGACAGAGAATCTTTTGCATGCTGTAATCCGGGACAGGGATTTTTTCCTGCTCGCCGAAAGCAACCTGCTTTCGGCGAGCAGGAAAAAAGCTTGCTCAAAAGGAAAGGCTGAACGGAGCGCGAGCAGGCGGCGAAGACGGAAGCCGGCAAACAGATATCGCCTTCACTTGTTCTTGACCACTACGGCTTCGAGCACCTCGGCCACATCCTTGCAGCGATCAATCGAGTTTTCCAACTCTTCGTAAATCGACATCCACTTGATTACTTCGACGGCGTCCTTTTCGTCGGTGAACAGATTGCGAACCGCTTCGCGGTAAAGGGTGTCGCCTTCGCGCTCAAGCTGGCGTATCTTGCGGCATTGATCGCCCACATCCTGGCCGCGCTCAAGGACGGTGAAAGCGTCTTTCAACTCAGCCGTAGTCCGGCTCAACAACTCGGCAATCTGTCTGGAATCCGACCTGGGCGCTTTTATCCCGTAGATTTCCAGACGGCGGGCGATGTCGTTTATCATATCGATCACGTCATCGAGCTCGGTAACCAGCAGGTAGATATCTTCGCGGTCAATGGGAGTGATGAATGTCGAGTTGAGCTTCTGAGTCACGCTGGCTACGATTTCGTCGGCAGCGGTCTCTATGCCTTTGATCTTCTCGGCAAGTTCGGCGTGGTTGTGATACTCGTGAAAAATCCTGGCGAACACTTCGCTGCCTTCTCTGACTGTGGCTGCCAATTGAGTCAGCATTTCGAAATACTTTTCTTCCTTGGGTATGAAGCGGACCATGTTTCCTCCATTAGCGATGTGAGTTCAAAGCTTTGTCACAGGTTTGTAACAGGGAGGTTAATAATATGTTTCAAGTCTCAATGCGTCAACGCTCGCCCAAAAGAAAAACGCAGGCGCGATGATTACACACCTGCGTTTGCGGATCAGTCGCTTTCGAGCGATCACTTGATCTTCTTGCCCTGGAATTCCTGGCCGTGAAGATTGACTACGAGATGAGTGATCTGGCCTTTTTCATCCTTGACGAATTTGATTTTGGCATTGATGTTGGTGACAGTGAACTCGGTTTCCGAATCAGCCACCAGTTCTTCTTTGGTGTCGCCCTCGGGCTGACCGAAGAGCCGGTCGCCTTCTTTGGTAATGGCGAGGACGAACATGGGAAGTTCGTACTGGCCGACGTAAGAATCGAGAACCTTGGGGTCGACTTTCACCGCGCTCTCGGATTTGGTCTCAGCGGGTTTGGCGGGCGGCTCGGTCTTTTTGCCGGGCTTGTACTCAGCGAGCCATTCCGGGTTGACTACTTCGGCCTTGCGGCGTTCCTTTTCGGCCACGAGCCACTGGCCGCGCTCAGTAAACGGGGGGCCTCCTTCGGGACTGACGTGACAGAAGGTGCAGTCCTTTGCGCCGAACTTGCGCGATTTTGCCAGAAACGGCGGATAACCGAACGCGGGCGCGGCCACCGCTGCGACTATTCCCGCGAAAAACACTGCTGCGATTGCAAACTTGACGGTCTTCAATTTCAATCTCCTAGGAAAAAGTCTGGAATCCAGAGTCTGGGGTCTGGAGTCTGTTGTTGAGAGTCATCACCTTTTCTTCATCTTTTCAGGGCGTTGTCAAAAGCGACGTGAACGACTCACCCGATAAAACCATTTTCGAACAACAGCAGAATATTATCCGACAGTCAGACATTTGTCATCGGCCATTGGACCCGCGCGCTGGCGACGAAGGACAAAATCATCTTGCGCAGGTCAGCGCGCGCCCGCCATCGATGCTGACAGTCGTTCCGGTGATCCATCGGGCGCGGTCTGAAGCGAGGAACAAAATCAGTTCGGCCACTTCGCTCGCTTCCCCCACGCGACCCATCGGGTGAGTGGTCTTACTGTGTTCCAGAAAGGCCGCATAATTTTCATCGCTCATTCCTCCCGCGCGGTGAAGGCCGCTTACGACGACTCCCGGATTGACGGCGTTGACTCGTATGCCTTTCGGAGCGAGTTCGAGAGCGGCGCAGCGGGTCAGTTGATCGAGAGCCGCTTTGCTCACACAGTAGGCCAGCACTCCTGGAAACGAGCGCAGCCCGGTCACGCTCGACACGTTGACTATGTTGCCGCCGCTTCGTTCCAGATGAGGCGCGGCCAGCTTCATCAGGTGAAAGACCGACCGCAGATTGATGTTCATCATCTCGTCCCACGATTCGAGAGACGTGTTTTCTATATTGCCGCTCTTGAGAATCCCTGCGGAGTTGACCAGCGCGTCAAGCCCGCCCAGCCATTCGATCGCCTGACGAAAAGCCGCCTCGGTTTTCGTTTCATCAGCGAGGTCTGCGCTGGTCGCGCGAGCCTTTTGGCTTGAGCGGACGACTGTGGCAAGCGCGCTCTCGCGCCGCCCGATGAGCGCAACCCTCGCGCCCCGGCTCAGGAAAAGTTCTGCGGTAGCTCGCCCTATCCCGCTCGACGCGCCTGTGACTATCACTCTTTTGTTCTCCATGTCGATCCTTTCGATGAAGGAGTGTAGGAGAGATCGAACCCATGAGCAAGCGGCGGGTCATCTTTTGGAAAGATGTTATAACCGTTCCGTCATAATCGCTTTACATCCCTGTAACGCTGAGCTATATACTGATCCTTCGGTTCATAATTTCGCTCACAAGGAGAACAATGATGCGCAAACGATCTGTCATCAATCTGCTGTCGGCGCTTGCTGTGCTGTGCTGGATGAGCGCCCCTTCTCTTGCCGTCCAGCAGTCGCCGTCAGCAAGTCCGGCTGGGAGTGAATCGGGCGCGACTTCGAATAAGACTTCAGACAATAAAAGCGAGGCCATTCCGAGTTCGCCCAGCGTCGAAGACCGTCTCCGCGCGCTCGAACAGATAATCGAGCGACAGCAGCGCGAGATCGAGTCGCTACGCGAAGCGGTCGAACGAAAGGGCAATCAAACTACGCTTGCGCGCTCGATGGAAAACGCAGAGCGAGTCTCTGCGGCAGACGCCCGGACGGTCGCCTCTTCAGAGCCTGTGGCCCAGGGGGAAGAGACGCAGAAGAAAGTCGATGAGCTTTACAGAAAGTTCGGCCCGATACGTCTGAGCGGCGACATCAGATTTCGAATGGAGCCGTTCGCTAATCAGGGCTTCGACGACCCGAGGGATGTGCCTTTCCGCAATCGATTTCGCATACGGGCCAGGCTCGCTCTCGACGGCCAGATCAACAAAAATTTCGACTGGGGACTGAAGCTGGCCACAGGCGGATTCAACGACCATATAACCACCAATCAGACGCTCACCGATTTCTACGAGCGCAAAACATTCGCTCTGGAGAGAGCCTTTGTGAGATATGACTCGAAGGGTGATAAAGCGGGCATTCAACTCATCGCCGGGAAATTCGAGCCTACTTTCCGCCGCACTCAGCTTGTATGGGATGACGACATCAACGTCGAGGGCGCAAGCGAAGCCGTGTACTTCAAGACGGACTCGGCTCTCAAGGAAATCAGGATACTGGCCTTTCAGTTGCCCTTCGCCGAGGTGTCCAGGGGTAAAGACAGCGTGCTCTACGGCGGGCAGGCGCAGACCGACTGGAAGCTTTCTCCTAAGGTCACGGCCAATGTCAACGTGGCATATTACGACTGGGTGAGACCTGACAGCGTGCTCGCAGCCTTCACTCCGCTGACGACTACCGTCAACTCAGGCATCAACAACGGGGCGGCCATCACCGGAGGGCAGAACGGCCCGCTTGGAACGACTAACCGGCTCATCCGCGACGATGACGGAAATCCGACAGGGTTCCGGGCCAACTTTCATCTTTTCGACATACTCACCAACCTGACCTGGCAGGCGAAAGATCGTTTCCCGGTCACCTTCACCTTCGATTATGTGCGCAATCTCTCAAGCCGGATAGATGATGAGCAGAACGGCTACTGGGCTGGCGCGCAAGTCGGACAGAGCAGAGCCAAAGGCGACTGGCTGTTTGGATACACATTCGCCCGAATAGAGCAGGACGCGGTGTTCGTGCCGTTCAACTTCAGCGACATACTGGCGTCGAACTCGCGCTCGCACATACCTACAGTCGGCTACACCGTCGCAAACGGAGTGACGCTGCAATGGACGGGATTGTTCTCGCAGCGCGTGAACCGGCTCTTTCCGCTTTCGCCGGTCAACCGCACCGTCAACCGCATGCAGTTCGATGTGTTGTACCGGTTCTGAATCTGACAACAAGGCATCTCAATCACGGGCGGTCGCAAGTGGCCGCCCGTTTTTTATTGCGAGGAACATCGCGCCCCGCTGCGGTGTCAAATAAGCCTGTAGCACAAACAATCTGAATCGATAACGACGCTGAGAGCGGTCTGCCCCGCTTGAGGAGAGGTGTGTTTGAAGGAGGATGAAATGAAAGCAATCGCCATCGTCACTCTGCTCGCCGTGCTCTCGCCCGGCCTTCTTGCGCAAACGCGACAGCCTCGCATCGCGCGCCCGGCCAGAAAATCAGAAGCCGCGCAAGAGGCGCTCCCTGTTCGACGAATCATCCTCTACAGCAACGGAGTGGCCTACTTCGAGCGGCGAGGGTCGGTCTCAGGAAATGCGAAGATCAATCTTTCGTTCAAACAGTCTCAGGTCAATGACGTGCTCAAATCGATGATCGTCTTGGATCGCGGCAAGGGGAAGATCGGCGCTGTGAGCTATAACTCATCTGCGCCGCCGTCGGCCCGGCTTCAGGAGATTCCTTTTTCAATCGATGCCGGCGCGCAGAGCGATGACGATGAAGACTCCGAGCCGAAACCTTCAGGCGGACTTGCCTCAGTGCTGGGGCAACTTCAGGGCGCGCGCGTTCAGGTGGCGACAGCAAACCGCGCGGCGACCGGCGCGATACTCACGGTCGAGACGCGCTCGTCGCAGAAAGACAAGGATCATCAGCCCGCAGTCAGGCAATATCTGGTCATCGCTTCAGACACGGGCGAGATTTCAAGCTTCGATCTTGAGGATGTGCGCTCCATTCGCCTGCTCGACGAGGGGACGCGCAAAGACCTCAGCGATTTTGCAGAAGCATCGGCTTCAGCGCGCAGGCGCGACGCCAAGACCATCGTCGTCACTTCGGATGGAGAGGGCCAGCGCGAGATGGTGGTCAGTTACACCATAGCCGCTCCAATCTGGAAAACCACTTATCGAGTGGTGATCGATTCGACCGGCAAGCCGTTCTTTCAAGGATGGGCGATAGTCGATAACGTGAGCGATGAAGACTGGACTGATGTGCAGTTGTCGCTCGTTTCAGGCACGCCGGTCTCTTTCATTCAACCCCTTCAGCAGCCGCTCTATCGCTATCGCCCGGTCATCCCCATCCCCGAAAACCTCAACCTCACTCCGCAGGTCTATGAACCGGGTACGGGATATTACAGTTCATCTGGCGTTACGGGAGGAGTCGAAGGCGGCGTGCCGGGTAGTGTGCCGGGCGGCGTGCCAGGCGGTATGCCGGGCGGCATAGTTCGCGCGCCCAGCAGCATACCGGCTCCGCCGCCGCCTCCCGGCCCGACGACGACTTTGAGCGACGAGATAGCGGATGAAGAATCGGGCGTCGAGGCAGAAGCCGAAGGGAGCGAAGTTGGCGATCTCTTCGAATATCGGATCGAGCGACCGATGACCGTCAGGCGAAATCGCTCGGCGCTCATCCCCATACTTCAAACGAGAATGGAAGGCGAGCGCGTTTCCATCTTCAACCTAACCGATAACCGGGATCGTCCGATGGGTGGGCTGAAACTCAAGAACACTTCGTCGCTCACGCTCGAAGGCGGATCGCTTACGGTCATCGACGGCGATTCCTACGCGGGCGAAGCGTTGATGGAACGACTCAAGCCCGGCGAAGAAAGATTCATCTCCTTCGCCGTCGATTTAGGCACGATGGTTTCGGTTGAATCGAGCC
>CAZPQE010000339.1:0-7889 GCA_964588615.1 uncultured Clostridia bacterium
AGCATGAAATTTGGAGGAGCAGCAGGCTGGCAGCCTACTGTACATTTTTGAGGAGGTGGATGTACAACAGGCTGCCAGCCTGTTGACACTCTGAAAGCATGAAATTTGGAGGAGCAGCAGGCTGGCAGCCTACTGTACATTTTTGAGGAGGTGGATGTACAACAGGCTGCCAGCCTGTTGACACTCTGAAAGCATGAAATTTGGAGGAGCAGCAGGCTGGCAGCCTACTGTACATTTTTGAGGAGAGCAACTATGCAAATGGGAATGATCGGTCTCGGAAGAATGGGCGGCAACATGGCGCGCCGCCTGATGCGCGCGGGCCACGAGTGCGTCGTCTTCGACCTCAGCGCGGATAACGTCCGTCAACTCGCGGGCGAGGGCGCGGCGGGCGCGGCTTCGATGGACGAGTTCGTCGCAAAGCTCAACAGACCGCGAGCCGCGTGGGTGATGGTCCCTGCGGGCGAGCCGACTGAAAAAACCGTCCTCGCTCTGGCCGAGCGAATGGAGCCGGGCGATACGATAATCGATGGCGGAAACTCTTACTTCAAAGACGACGTTCGTCGCGCCAATCTGCTCAGGGAGAAAGGCATCAACTACATCGATGTCGGAACCAGCGGCGGAGTGTGGGGGCTTGAGCGCGGGTACTGCCTGATGATAGGCGGGCCGGAAGAGGCCGTCCGCCGTCTCGATCCGATTTTCAAGACCCTCGCGCCCGGACGCGGAGACATCCCTCCATCGCCCGGACGCGAAAACATCCGCAGCACCGCTGAAGAGGGCTACCTCTACTGCGGAGAGTCGGGCGCGGGACACTTCGTCAAGATGGTTCACAACGGCATAGAGTACGGACTGATGCAGGCTTACGCCGAGGGCTTCGACATCTTCCGCAACGCCAATTCGAAGGAACTGCCTGAAGCGATTCGCTACGATCTCGACCTCGCCGACATCGCAGAGCTATGGCGAAGAGGCAGCGTCGTCAGTTCGTGGCTGTTGGACCTTACGGCCAGCGCGCTTGCAGAAAATCCGTCGCTTTCGAACTACACCGGATTCGTTCAGGATTCCGGCGAAGGGCGATGGACTATATTTGCCGCCATCGAAGAATCAGTCCCGGCTGACGTGCTGACGGCTTCGCTCTACACCCGCTTCCGCTCGCGACAGGAACACACCTTCGCCGAGAAGGTTCTTTCAGCGATGCGCAATAAATTCGGCGGCCACGTAGAGCGCGCTGCAGGCGGATAAAAACGCGAAGGACACGCCCTCGGGCGTGTCCTTTTTTCACCGCGACGAAAATGCGCGCTCAACCGCGCCTGGCTTTTTCAGCCAGTTGAAGATCGATCATCGCGCGCTCAAGATCGATGGTCGCGCGAGCTATATCGATATCGGGATCGGTCAGAGCTTTTTGTATCTGGCGCTCGGCGCGCTCTTTTATCTCAAGCGCGCGGGCAAGGTCAATGTCTTCGGGCCGCTCGGCGCGGTCAGCCAGCACCTCCACCCTGTCATCGCTCACCTCGACGAAGCCGTCGCTTATGGCGATCTCGCCTTTGTCTTCGCCTGTGTGATAGGTCAGAAGCCCTGCGGGTTTGAGTTGCGAGACCAGTTGAGTGTGTCCGGGAAGTATGCCCAGTTCGCCGTCGAGTCCCGGAACTTCCACGCGGTCGACCTGAGCTTCCAGCACTTTTCTTTCGGGAGTGACCACCGACAGATGAATCTTGTCCGCCATCTTTATTTCCTTTGGAGGGAGCGATCCGCTCCCGCTTCGCTACATCGACCTGGCCATCTCTATGGCTTCGTCTATTCCGCCCACGAGATAAAATGCCTGTTCGGGCAGGTCGTCGTGCTTGCCATCGATGATTTCCCTGAAGCCGCGAATCGTTTCGTCGAGCGTGACGAACTTGCCTTCGAGTCCCGTGAACTGCGCCGCTACATAGAAGGGCTGTGAGAGGAATCGCTGAATCTTGCGGGCGCGGGCCACCGTCAGCTTGTCATCTTCCGAAAGCTCATCGATTCCCAGAATGGCGATGATGTCCTGAAGGTCTTTGTATCGCTGAAGGATTCGCTTGACCTCCTGAGCGGTGTTGTAATGGTCCTCGCCGATGACCCTCGGATCGAGTATGCGCGAAGTCGAGGCCAGAGGGTCCACAGCCGGGTAGATGCCCAGTTCGGCTATCTGACGCGAGAGAGCGGTGACGGCGTCCAGATGCGAGAAGGTAGTGGCGGGAGCCGGGTCGGTGTAATCGTCCGCCGGAACGTAGATCGCCTGAACGGAAGTGATCGAGCCTTTCTTTGTCGAAGTGATTCGCTCCTGAAGCTCGCCCATCTCGGTGGCAAGTGTAGGCTGATAACCGACGGCAGAAGGCATTCGACCGAGCAGAGCCGACACTTCCGATCCTGCCTGAGTGAATCGGAAAATGTTATCGATGAACAGGAGCACGTCCGTGCCGACTTCATCGCGGAAGTATTCGGCGACCGTCAGAGCAGTCAGAGCGACTCGCAGGCGCGCGCCGGGCGGTTCGGTCATCTGGCCGTAGACGAGGGCGGCTTTGGATTTCTTGATCGCTTCCTTGTCAACATAATCAAGGTTGAATTCATGCGATTCATTGACGCGCTTGTTGAACTCATCGCCGTAGTTGATGACCTGCGTTTCGACGAACTCGCGTATGAGGTCATTGCCTTCGCGGGTGCGTTCGCCCACGCCGCCGAAGACGGAAAATCCGCCGTGCTTCTGAGCGACGTTGTTGATGAGTTCCATGATGAGCACGGTTTTGCCCACGCCCGCGCCGCCAAAGAGTCCTATCTTGCCGCCGCGCAGGAACGGTTCGAGCAGGTCGATGACCTTGATGCCGGTGACGAACATCTGCATTTCGGTGGATTGATCGTTGAATTCGGGCGGGTGGCGATGTATCGGGTAGCGGATTTCGGAGACCACAGGGCCGAGCTTATCGACCGGCTCGCCGATGACGTTGAGCACCCGCCCGAGAGTGGGAGCGCCGACGGGGACGGTGATCGGGCCACCGGTATCGATTGCTTTCATGCCCCGGATCAACCCTTCTGTCGGTTGCATGGAAACGGCGCGGCAACGGCCTTCGCCCAGATGTTGCTGGACTTCGACGATGATGTCTACGGGTTCAGGGACATCGAACCCCTCGCTTATGACTCTCAACGCCTGATAGATCGGAGGGAGGTTCGCTTCCTCGAATTCCACGTCGACGACAGGCCCTATGACCTGAATTACTCTGCCTTCATTTGCCATCAATCGTTCTCCTTGATGCCTTTATTGGCTCTGACCTGATGAATTAAAGTCCACAAAAATACCATAGGGCAGGCAGGCTTCGCCAACCGTTTTTGCGCCCGGTTTTATTGGGAGTTTAGCGAGGCTGAGAGATTAAACAAGCCCCCACAGGCGAAGCACATCCATAAGCCTCGGCATAGGATCGAGCCACAGCCATTGGACTTTCAACCACAGTCCATCGAGTATGAGGCTGCGATAAATTCCTTCGGCATCGAGAGGAGCGAGGCGATAGATCCCATCTTCTCCGAGTTGATAAAACTCGGCTTGTCGTCGGATAGGATCGATGAGCCAGTATTCGCGCACACCGCCCTGTTCGTATTCGTAGAATTTATCTCCGCGGTCGCGAGCGCGGCTTTCGGGGCTTATGATTTCGATGACCAAATCGGCGGGGCCATCGAGGTGAGTTTTTTTCAATCGAGAAAGATTCTCTTTGGATATGAACAGGATATCGGGCTCGCATCCCGGAAGATCAGGCCCGGTCTTCATTTGAAAGGGGGCGGAGCGCACAACTCCTGAATCATGCGCCTCTACCCAGTGCCGAAACAGGGGCGCAAGAAAACCAACCACATCCTGATGCCTGTCTGATGCTGGACTCATAAGTATCACCTCCCCGTCGACCCATTCAGCATAAGTATCCTCGTCCGCGCGGGCGAGGAATTCTTCATAACTGATCCGGGTGGGCGGCGAGGTCGCGGTTTCAATCTTAGGTTCGGTTTTGATCTCGTGCGCCATACGTACCTCCTGCGGTTTCTCAGCGCGATTCTATCACGTTTCCATCTACGTTTCCTTGCTGCCGCCCTCTGCATCGGCTAGGATTTTTCATCCGGCATCTTCGACGAAATTACGGGGGTAAACCATGAAGTCATCAGTAAAAGCCATCGCGCTCATCGCGCTGCTATCGCTTGCCGCGCAGGCGCAGACGTTCGACGTGAAAACGACGAAGCTCAAAAACGGGATGAAAATTCTAGTTCAGGAAGATCATTCTATACCGAACGTCGCCCTATACATCTTCTATCGCATAGGCTCGCGCAACGAGCGGCCCGGAACGACGGGGCTTTCTCACTTCTTCGAACACATGATGTTCAACGGCGCGAAAAAATATGGCCCCGGAATGTTCGACCGCACTATGGAAGACGCCGGCGGAGCCAATAACGCTTACACCAACAACGACCTCACGGTTTATCAGGACTGGTTCCCTCGCTCTGCGCTCGAATTGATATTCGATCTCGAAGCCGACCGCATACGCGACCTCAACTTCGTCCCCGAAGTCATAGAAAGCGAGCGCGGGGTGGTTGCCAGCGAACGCCGCACGTCCGTAGACAACAACAACTTCGGAATACTCAACGAACAACTCTACGCCACCGCCTTCAGCGCGCATCCCTATCAATGGCCGGTCGTCGGCTGGATGGTAGACATAGAAAACTGGAAACAGGAAGACCTCCGCCGCCATTTCGAAATGGGATACTCGCCTTCGAACGCCACTATGGTAGTCGTGGGCGATGTGACCGCTGACGAAATTTTCCACCTCGCTCAAAAATACATCGAGCCTATTGCGTCTCACGCTCCGCCGCCTGCGGTCACTACGCGCGAGCCTGAGCAGTTGGGAGAGCGAAGAGTCGTCGTCCGAAAATTCGCTCAACTCCCGATCCTGATGATTGGCTATCACACGCCCCAGTCCGCGCATGCCGATTATTACCCGCTTCAGGTTCTTGAGACTATCCTGTTCGCGGGCCAGAGTTCGCGTATGTATCAGCGACTCGTCGATAAGGATCAACTGGCCCTTTCGGTTGGCGGAGGCGCGGGGTTCAGCTTCGATCCGATGCTCTTCGAGGTCACTGCCCAGCCCAAGGCCGGCGTCGCCCCCGAAAAAGTCGAGCAGGCGATCTATGAGGAATTCGACCGCGTGAAGACAGGAGGCGTGACGGATCAGGAGATGGAAAAAGCGAAAAATATTCTGCTCGCTCAGTTCTATCGTCAGGTTCGCACGATAAACAATCGCGCCAATCTGCTGGGCAGCTACGAAGTCTACATAGGCGATTATCGCAAGCTGTTTACCGCCGCCGATGATTACAGCCGCGTGACCGGAGCCGACGTGCAGCGCGTGGCGCAGAAATACTTCACCGACCGCAATCGCACGGTCGCCACTCTCATCCCCGAAAAAGGGGAGCAGGAAAAATAGAATGAGGAGGAAATGATCATGAAAAAAATATCGACACTTTTGCTTATCACCCTGCTTGCTCTGTCAACCATACCCGTGTCGCGCGCCGAGGAAGGCGGATTGAAGCTTCCGCCTTACAAAAAAGTCAGGCTCAAAAACGGGATGACCGTTCTGTTGATGGAAAACAAAGAAGTCCCCATCGTGAGTTTCAGCTTCATCATCCGCGCAGGCTCGGTCGCAGACCCGCGAGGACGGGAAGGCGTCTCGTCGCTCACGGCTGCTCTCCTTCGCAAAGGGACACGGACGCGCACGGCAGATCAGGTCTCTGCGGAGCTTGATTTCATAGGCGGTCAGTTCAATGCTTCCTCCGGGTATGACTACACCGAAGGCGGGGCTGAGTTTATGAAAAAGGATATCAATAAAGGACTCGAACTTCTGACCGATATACTGCTCGGCCCCGTCTTTCCCGAAGATGAAGTCAAGAAGTTGCTCGCCCAGCGAATCGATGGCATCCGCTCGGCCAAGGATCAGGCGCAGGCGGTCATCGGCCAGTACTTCGGCGCTTATCTCTACGGCGATCACCCTTACAGCCGACCCACGGGAGGCGATGAGCGATCTCTTGCCGCAATCACTCGCGATGATGCAGTCAGGTTCTATCAGAGTCACTACACGCCGTCGAACACCTTGCTCGCCGCCGTCGGAGATTTCAACACGGCGGAGATGGAGCGAATGCTCGCAGAGAAATTCGGCGCTTGGGCGGCCAAAACCGCTCCTGCTGCGAGCGTCCCCGACCCTGTGGCGTTTCAGGGAAAGAAACTTCTGCTCGTCGACAAGCCCGATTCCACGCAGACCTTTTTTCAGATAGGCAATGTCGGCATAGCCCGCGCGAACCCGGATCGGGTTTACATCGATCTTGTGAACACTTTGTTCGGCGGGCGATTCACTTCGATGCTCAACACGGAGTTGAGAATCAAAACGGGATTGACCTACGGCGCGCGATCGTTCTTCAGCCAGCGACGAGCGCGAGGGCCGTTCGTCATCTCGACCTACACGAGAAATGAAACCACCGAACGGGCTATCGATATGGCGTTGGATATTCTCCGCCGTCTTCACGAAAAGGGAATCACCGAAGCGGAGTTGAAGTCTGCGAAGAACTACATCAAAGGCCAGTTCCCGCCCGACATCGAAACGTCGAATCAACTGGCCGCGCTCATCTCGGAACTAGAGTTCTACGGATTGGATGAGAAGGAAGTGAATGACTACTACGCAAAGATCGATGCGATGACGCTCGACGATGCGCGCCGGGTCATACGTCAATACTTCCCGCTCGATAATCTGGTCTTCGTCCTCATCGGCAAGGCCGAAGTGATTCAGACAGTCGCCAAAAAGTACGCTTCGAAGATCGACTCGAAACAGATCAGCCAGCCCGGATTCTGAAGAATCAATGACGGGTTCGGTCAGTTATCGCAGGAGGCTGCGTCGCCTCCTGCTTTTTCTTTCAATCGACGAGAATGGTTCCCCACGATTGCGTATCCTGCGCTCCGGGCTGGATGCTTATGATGTTCGCTGAGAGGTAATTCGAGATGAGTCTGGTGTGAGAAGCAGTCGCCAGCACTCGAATGCCCACTCCACCCACTCCGCCGTTTTGCTCGAATCGATTGCCTGTGAGCATCGCCGAATCAGACCCGATGAGCGCGCCTATGCTGCCGCAGCTTTCGAAGCGGCACCCGGAGATCAAATAATCATTGCCCCACGCGGGCTGCCCGCCTACGGGCGGCGCAGGGTCGTCCTCGGAGCCGAATATGCGAAGGCCCACGCAACGAGCCTGACTCAAAATGCAATCGCGTATTCGCCAGTGAAAAGCGTTCTGATGCATCACGATGTTGTAATCGTTTCCGAAGACGCTCGACCGGTCTATGTAAACTGAAATCGCGCTCGTTCCCGGACGGCTGCCGTAGATGCCCGCGAAAAAGCCTGTCACCAGCGCATCGCGAATGAAGACCTTGTTGGCGCGCGACACGTCGATTCCGACGTTCACCCCGCCATCGAGTCGACCTATGGAGATATCGCGGATGGTTATGTTAGTAGCTTGATTGTCGAAACGAACAGCCGCCACGCCATCGGACAGCCCTGTGAAACGGAGCGCGCCCTCTCCATCGATGCCTGTGCCTGCAAGCGTGTAGCGCGACGGAATGACCAACGGCTCGGAGAGCGTGACCGGTTCATCGATGACCAGAGTGGCCGCGCCGAACTCCGTCCCCTTGACCGCTTTCAAAAAGCAAGGGAGCTTCTGGTAATTCCTTCCCAGAAACGGAGCCAGTTCGCTCAGATAATAGAGGTGACGGCTGGTGAGAGGTTTCTGCCCTTTCTGAATCGCCGTTCTGATGGCGTTGATGACATCCACGCAGCCGTTATCAATGCCTGTGATGTCGCCAATATCCGGCC
>CAZPQE010000340.1:0-7790 GCA_964588615.1 uncultured Clostridia bacterium
GATGTAGAGGAATCCGTTTTGAGAACTGGTCACGTTCAATCGCAGATGATCGCCCGGCTCGAATACGGTTTCATCCGAGACCGCAGACAGAGGCGACTGAGGATAGCGCGCAGGGTCTTTCTGCATTATGAGCGAGTAGCTGAGTGTCTGCTCCGGCGTCGTTTCCGGGTCGGCGGCAAGGTAACGCCAGGCTGCGAGTCCGGCCAGCATCAGCGCGATCACCGCGCAGGCCAGGATCATTATCTTTCGAGTCATCGGTTTTGCTGCCTTCGACTCAACTTCAGTCGGCGACAAGCGGGACGCATCATCGCCTCCCGCTTCGCCTGTTATCGAATCTGCGGCATTCCGCCCGATCCTCAGCGCATCGGCGAGATCGGAGCCGAACTGTCGCGCGGACTGATAGCGATCTTCGGGCAGAAAAGCCAGCGCGCGCAGCATGATCTCTTCGGCCTGGGGCGTCAGTTCCGGGCGCAGTTCCGACGGTTTCGTTTTGACTCCTGCGCGTTGCAGATCGAGCAGTTGATATGGAGAACGGGGAGCGAACGGGAGACGGCCCGTAATCATTTCGTAAGCGATAACACCCATCGCGTAAACATCGCTTGCTATCCGGGGCTTGCCTCTGAGTTGCTCCGGGGCCATGTAACTGGCCGTGCCTGCTATGGCCGTAGTCCTCAGAGGCTCGGAAGAATCGAGCACGCTTGCGATGCCGAAATCGATCAGACGGACGTGTTCCTGATCGCGCAGGGATTCGAGCATGATGTTTTCGGGCTTGAGGTCGCGGTGAAGCACGCCCTGCTCATGGGCGGCTGAGAGAGCCTGTCCTATCTGGCCGATGATGGAGGCCGCGCGATCAAGCTCTATTCCGTGCGGCTCGATGACTGATTGCAGGCTCAAGCCTGAGACATACTGCATCACGAAGAATGGCCGCCCGTCCGTCAACTCGCCGACATCGAGAGCCGCGACGACTCCCGGATGGCTGATTCGCGCGAGGGCGCGAATCTCTTCGCCGAATTTTTTCTCGACCCATGCGCGATGCTGCTCTCCGGCGGGGCTTTCGAGCAGGAGTTTGATGACCACCCGCGCGCCGTGAAGCTTCTGATCGCGCGCCAGATAAACGACGCCGATGCCGCCTCGACCAAGTTCTCCTTCGATGAGGTATCGATTACCTATCATTTCTCCGGGCGAGAGAGTCGGCGGACGCCCCGCGCCATCAGACTGTGTGTGTTGAACCAGAACAGGTTTCATTCCTGCGCCATCGCTTGCCATAAAAACACCTCGCGCGAAACTTCAGGGCTTTATTCGCAATGGAACGGTCAGAAGCAGCGGCGCGTCCGGGCGTGCCGCGATTTGAAATATAGTCTGAGGCAACGGATCGGTTTCGCTCAGGACGCGCCTTCCGTCGGCTGATTCTTTTTCTGCAAGCGTCCAGCCCTCTCCTGCGCCGCCGCGCAAATCGCGTCGTTGAACCTGGCCGCCCCATTGTTTTTCCCATCGGGCCACCAGCGAAGAGTCGAGCCTCTGTCTGTCACTGCCCACAGGCAAAGAGAGCCGGTCGGCGCTGACTATGATAGTCAATCGCTCGCTCACCTGGTCACGGCGGCTTCGCTCAAGTGTGAAGTAAGGAGGGTCGTCAGTCTGAGATGGAATCTCGATGACTCGCCCTGCGGAAACCGAGTTGTTTCCGCCGCGCATCTGCCTTGTTGGAAAGATGAGGAAAGGATCGCCGAGGCTTCCGTCGGCATAGACCTCGCGGTCGATGACGTAGAGGAATCCGTCGCGGGGGACTTCGATGCTGAGTCTCACCATCTGGCCCTCGGTGAAAGGCGTGTCTATTTCGACCCGCTCGGCCACAAGTTGACTGGTGTTGGTCTTGTGTCGCAGAAGCCTCGGACGGCTGCGGTCGTCGCCGCGCGCAGCCTCGCGCAGTTGCCAGATCGTTATACCGATCAACTCGCGCGTTCCCTCTGTTTTATTCTTCTCTGGCAGACGGGATTTTTTCCTGGCTTTCGCGCGGGCCTTCTTGAATTCTTTATCCCACAATCCCCGCGTTGAATCGCCGGCATCCTGCTGAGAGGCCATCGCCGAATGAGAACAGAGAATGAGCAGAGCGATCACGACTGATCGAAAGCCTGAACTGGCGAAATGACTTGCCCTGTCTGCCATAAGGTTGCTCCTTTCGCAACTACGGCTCATCCGCAAACGGACTGACAAGAAGTATCGGGATCCAGGTTCATGAGGGCGCGGCAGGCTTTACTGTGAGATCGAGCGATGGTTTTTTGAATCCGGGGCCTCCGTCGCCCTGAGACCGCTGTATTATCCTTAACGCCGGGTCAGTATTCAAGAACTTTTGACGACCCTGCTCCAACGCTCCTTGAAAGCGACGCGGGCGGGCAGGTATCATACGGCTTTCAAACGCCAGTGGGTTTCTGCTGATATGCCTTTCAATTCATTGCCAGGAGTGTATTGCATGAAAATCAGAATGTGGGCGATGCTCGCAATAGTGTTGTTGTCGGTCAGTTCAGTCTTTGGCGCTGATCCCAAACTCGACGGGGCCTACAAGCTTACGATGATAAAGTTCAGCGGCGGGCAGCAAACCGAAGCCGAAGTCAAAGGCATATTGGTCGTTCATGGCAAATACATCGCCTTCGTTCGCGCGACGGTCAATCGTCAGACCTGGACTCAGGAAGAGCCGGAGGCGGATCGCACAAAGAAAATCATCGCCGCCTATCAGGGGCTTGCCGCAACCGCAGGCTCTTTCGAAATCCAGGGCAGCATGATAACCATTCAACAAATCGCTCAGGCCGTCCCTTCTTCGATGGGACAAGCGTCGAAATGGGAATTCAAACTCGACGGCAACCGTCTCTCGCTCAGACCTGCGGGCAACGCTCAGGTCGAATTCCTCTTCGAGCGGTTGCCGTGACGATGAGATAAGCAAATCTCAAAAGGCCGTCTCATTGCGAGGCGGCCTTTCACTTAGCTCGTTCCAGGCTCCAAAAACTCGTTCTACCGTAGAATCACTTTTGCTAGAATCGAAGCGACATGACGGCCAACAAGCTAATAACAGCCTTCGATCTGTTTGCAGGAGCGGGGGGGTCGGACTTGGCTTTCACCTCGCCGGTTATGATCTTGCCCTGTCTCTCGAAATGGATGAATGGGCGGCGCAGACTCTCAGTCACAACAACCCGCTGATGAAAGTGGTAAGGGATGATATTCGATGCTATAAGACTGCTGATGAAATAAAAGCTGTTTGCGTCGCATCGCCCCATATAATCATCGGCGGCCCTCCCTGCCAGGGCTTCAGTATAGCCGGTCCCGCGCAGAAAGACCCTAAAGACCCGCGCAACGCTCTGTTCAAATATTTCGCTCGATGGGTAGAGGTTCTAAGTCCCAAGGTGTTCGTAATGGAAAACGTCAATGGACTTATTTCGAGGCGCAATGCACAGGGCGAAAGAGTTATAGAAATTATCAGAGAAACTTTCACCCGTCTCGGCTACTGTGTCGAGGTCTGGCTGTTGAACGCGGCGGAGTATGGTGTTCCTCAAATTCGCGAGCGCATTTTCATCGTCGGGAATCGGCTGGGAATAGATAGAATCGGCGAGCCGCCAAAAACTCATGTTTTACCCGACGGGAAAACAAGCGACTCGCAGGCGAGTCTTTTTCCCTGCGACCGATCGCCCTTTGCTGTTTCATTATGGGAAGCCATATCAGACCTGCCTGAGATCGAAGCCAATGAAGGAGTAGAGGATCAGCCTTATACAGTCAGCCCGCAGACAAAGTACCAGGCCATGTTGCGCGGTCATCAATCAGTTCTCTATAACCATGTGGCTATGCAGCATTCGAAGCGTCTGGTAGAACGATTCAAGCATATAAAATGGGGAGAATCGAGCGCAGATGTTCCTCACGAACACAGAGCGCGAACACGCAATGGAAACGGCAGGATTTCCGATGCCATGTACGACCAGAACAATCGGCGCTTGCATCCTTACAAACCGTCGCACACCATCGCCGCCTCTTTCTACGCAAACTTCATCCATCCATTTCAGCACCGCAACCTGACGGCCCGCGAGGGGGCGCGCATTCAATCTTTCCCCGACTCATACCGTTTCATGGGCAAAAAGACTGTTCCATCGCATAAGCTTCTTCAGCGCGAAGGCCGCCTTGAAGAAAAACATCTCTGTCAGTACAACCAGATCGGAAATGCTGTGCCTCCTCTGCTGGCAAAAGCAATCGCAGAACATCTGAGAAAGGTCATTCGCACATGACACTGGTTCACGGCTCGAATCTGGAACAGAAAGAAAAGCATCCCTCGAAATATGGAGATGAAATCAGTCGAGGTTACCTCGCCGAGATTCGCGCGGCCTTGATCGGCCCCAAATCAACGCCTGATGAAAAAGACCGCGACACTATAAACGAACGAGTGAGGCTTCTCGAAGGCTACAAGGATTTTCTCGATCAGCAGAAGTATGCAGAGCAGTTCGACTCGCGCTCGAATCTGCATTCATCAGTGTTGGAAGAATTTCTTTATTATCTGTTCCGCGATCTCGTTGCCGATTTCGGCCCTCGCGCGCTTATAGGAAAGTCGCACACCATCAAAGACATCTTTTTCCTGCCGCCGAATTACGAAGCGATGATAGCGCGTCCCTATGCCGGCATCGAGCGCAAAGACCATGATTTCGTGATCGGTGTGACGGTCGAGGCGCAGTTGAAAACCGCTGTTAAGAATGGCACAAAAGAACCGGCAGATGAAGGCGAGGGAGTGGCCGAACCCGCGCGAAGTTACAAGGTTCGGCTTGAGGACGCGACGGAAACGCATCTGTTCGATATACCGGCCATCGCCATCGAATGCAAAACCTATCTGGATAAAACCATGCTTGAAGGATCGTCGCGAGCAGCAGAAGAACTCAAGGCCCGGAACCCAAACAGCGTTTACATCGTGGCAATGGAGTGGCTGAAGCTGACCGAAGCCGTCAACCTGAGAAAGTATAAAGTTGACCAGATATACGTTTTTCGGAAGCAAAAGAATACAGACAGAGAGTTCCGATTTGCGCCCGATTATCAGAAGAATCCCATAGACCCGGAAGTCGTTTCTCATCTGTTCGATTTTGTTCGACGGCATTTGACAGCCGACTGGGAAGGCGGGGTAAGGCACGGCCTTGAACGCGGATGGTTGTTGTAAACGCTCAGGATTTTCACTCGATGCATGATCCGATGTTGCCAGGCTCTTGCCTTGAATCCAGCAAAATGCACACAACGGAATGCGCTGAAAATGAGGCGCGTCAATAAAGGAGGACACGACCTTGAAATCACTTCGCTACTTTCTGCTCACACTTTTAATCCTCTCGCTCGCTGCGCCCGCGCAGGCTCAAACGCAGGGCGAAGCCTCGCGACCGCCTGACCCGATGAATCAGGCCGCGTTTCGCGGCCTCCGCCTCCGCTCCATAGGCCCCGCTTTCACTTCGGGCCGCGTCGTAGGGATCGCCGTAGACGAAAAAAATCCGAGCTATTACTTCGTCGCCGCAGCTTCGGGCGGAGTGTGGAAGACGACTAACTCAGGCACCACATGGACTCCTGTCTTCGATAACGAAGGCTCTTATTCGATAGGAGCCGTCGCCCTCGATCCGAAAAACCCGATGACCGTCTGGGTCGGGACGGGAGAGAATAATTCTCAACGCAGCGTCTCCTACGGCGATGGAGTGTATCGCTCGGATGATGGAGGAAAATCGTGGAAGAATGTCGGCCTCAAGAAATCCGAACACATCGGGCGCATACGCATAGACCCGCGCGATTCGAACATAGTTTATGTAGCCGCGCAGGGGCCGCTGTGGGGGCCGGGCGGCGATCGCGGGCTTTACAAAACCACGGACGGCGGCAAAACGTGGAAGGCTGTTCTGACGATAAGCGAAAACACGGGCGTGACCGATGTCGCCATCGACTCGAACAACCCTGATATCGTTTACGCCGCTTCTTATCAGCGACGCCGACACGTGTGGACTTTGATAAACGGCGGCCCTGAAAGCGCGCTCTACAAATCCACAGACGCCGGAGCCACGTGGAACAAACTCCGCGCCGGCCTCCCCGCAGTCGAGATGGGCCGCATAGGAATAGACATCTCGCCCGTCAACACCAACGTGATTTATGCGACGATCGAAGCCGCAGACCGACGCGGCGGCATATTTCGCTCCACCGATCGCGGAGAGACGTGGGAGCGAAGAAACGAATTCGATACGACTGCGATGTACTACGGCAAGATATTCGCCGACCCCAAAGACGTTGATCGCCTCTATGTGATGAACGTATTTATTCAGGTCAGCGACGATGGAGGCCGAACGCTTCGACCTCTGGGTGAAAGATCGAAGCACGTCGATAATCACGTTATGTGGATCAACCCTTCGAATACGAGTCATTACCTCGTGGGCTGCGACGGCGGCGTGTATGAAAGCTTCGACCGGGGAGAGAACTGGCACTTCAAAGCCAATCTTCCGGTCACTCAGTTTTACGACGTAACAGTCGATAACGCCGCTCCGTTTTATAACGTCTACGGCGGCACGCAGGACAATTATTCGATGGGCGGCCCGTCGCGCACGCGCAGCGCGTCAGGCATCACCAACGCCGACTGGTTCGTAACTCTGGGAGGAGACGGCTTTCGATCTCAGGTAGACCCCCAGGACCCCAACATAGTTTATTCGGCGCTTCAGTACGGCTATCTATCGCGATTCGACAAACGAAGCGGCGAGCGGATGGGGATTCAGCCGCGAGCGGGCAAAGACGAAACGCTTCGCTACAACTGGGACACCCCCTTCATCATCAGCCCGCACATGCACACGCGGCTCTACTTTGCGGCCAACAAATTGTTCCGCTCGGATGATCGCGGGGACTCGTGGAAACTCATCAGCGGAGAACTCTCTCGCGCATTGGATCGCGACAAGCTGCCGGTGATGGGCAAAATCTGGAGCATAGACGCCGTGGCCAAACATCAATCGACTTCGCTTTACGGCAACTCGACTGCGCTCGCCGAATCGCCGAAAAAGGAAGGACTGATTTATGTCGGAACCGATGACGGAGTCATCAACATAACCGAAGACGGCGGGAAGAACTGGCGAAGAGTAGAAAAATTTCCCGACGTTCCCGATATGACTTATGTGAGCCGCATCCTTGCGTCCTCTCACGACGTGAACACGGTTTATGCGGGATTCGAGAATCACAAGAATTCGGACTTCGCCCCTTACCTGCTCAAAAGCACCGACGCGGGAAGAAGCTGGACTTCGATCAAAAGCAACCTTCCTGCAAACGGCCCTGTGCTGGCGATAGCCGAAGACCCGGTGAATCCGAATCTGATGTTCGTCGGCACGGAATTCGGATTGTTCTTCACCATCGACGGAGGGAAGAAGTGGGTGCAACTCAAAGGCGGGATGCCGACGATAGCCGTGCGCGATCTGGCGATTCAAAAACGCGAAAACGATCTGGTAGTGGCCACGTTCGGTCGCGGGATTTACATACTCGACGATTACACCCCGCTTCGCTCGCTGACTCCTGAGATACTTGCCGGAGAGAGTCATCTCTTCGCTGTGAAAGACGCGCTGATGTACATACAATCGCAGCCGCTCGGAGGCGCGCGGAAATCATTTCAGGGCGAGTCATTCTTCACGGCTGACAATCCTCCTTTCGGCGCGACCTTCACTTACTACCTCAAAGAGACTTACAAGACTCGCCGCGAGCGACGCCGAGATGCCGAGGGCGAGGCTGAAAAGAAAAACGCGCCTCCTCACTTCCCCGCGAAAGAAGAATTGACG
>CAZPQE010000341.1:0-7788 GCA_964588615.1 uncultured Clostridia bacterium
ATGCCTGCCGGGGCGAAAGGATTGGGCGCGGTCGGCGCGGTCGGCGTCAGATCGGGCGGCGAGGTGAAAGTGTGAGTGGCTTCGACTTCGATGTTTTCGGGGAAAGAGACTACGCGGTCTATGAAGGATCGAGAGGGATCGAACCCGCGCGCTCGAAGCCGGGTGCGCGCGCTCAACTCAGTGACTTCAGTCGTAAACAGCCGGGTCACATCGATTACAGCAGAATCATCCTTGCCGAAGGCTTCTATGTTGAAAGCCTGAATGATGGTGTCGTTGTTTGCGGCGCGGACGGCCTGCGAGATGGGAGTTTGAGGATTGGCGACTATCTCGTATGAAATGCTTCTCAGGAAAATGCGGTTGCCCATGCGTTCCCACTTGACCACGCGATTGCCCATGGCCTGTCCGCCGTAGCCTACGCCGAGAGTGGTGCGGGCTATCTGGGTGACGAGCAGGAATTCCTTGTTGAGTTCTCTGGCGGGGATTTCGTAGTAATACTTTTCCTTGATGCGATGGACGGTGAAGATGCCCTCGTCGGATTTGGCTTCTTTGGTGATGACCTTATCGTATGCCTTAGGCTCAGGCGTCTGGTCGGGCCTCTGGAACCGTTCGGGCAGTCCGGCAGGAGGAGTCTGATCCTGCGAGGCAGCCGGGCGGGCAAGGGCGAAGAGAGCCAGTAGGATAGAAAGCGAGAAAGCAGCAAAACGCTTCATTGTGTGCTCCTTGTCTGAGAGTAAACTTTTGAGTGCTTCCACCGGCGCAGGAAGGATAAACAAATTGTGCGGAAAAATTCAATCCGTTGAAAACGAGGATATGAGACGCCTGTCTACTCGTCCGACAGTCCAACTCTGAGTTTGATCGGCCAGCGGATCGCTTTTTCGATCCTGGGGTCGCCCCACGAATGCTTCAAATCTTCCGCTATGCTTTCGACCGGGTCGCTGCCCCGCTGCTCCTTGAATCGCTCAACGGCAGACCACGTTCCCAGAAATCCTTTCAAATGATCCAGCGTCCACCGGGCTTTCATCTCGAACTGCGGCGGGCGGATTTCCCGGAATGGAAAAGGCATCGAAAAAAACTCGTTGTCGGTCAGGTTGTTTTCCGGCAGCCAGAACGGTTTGACCACGACTTCGTGAAACTCCATAAGCAGCCGGTCGATTTCGTCTTCGACCTCCACGAAGCGATAAGTCCATGCCGCGATTATTCCGTCGCGCTTCAACACCCGCCGGGCTTCTCGGTAAAACTCATCGAGGTTGAACCAGTGAAGAGCCTGCGCGACGGTTATGAGATCAATCGAATGAGAAGCGATATCCGTTTTTTCTGAGGGCGCGATTTTGTAAACGATCCGTTCGTGAGCCTTCGCGTTTGCGATTTGATCGGCGCTTGCGTCTGTCGCAACGACCTGGGTGAAATGCTCGACGAGGCTGAGGGCGGATTGCCCGTTGCCGGTTGCCGCATCCCATGCTCTTTTCTGCGAGTGGCAGAGCGAAGCAAGCCAGGCGAAAAGCTCCGAAGGATAGCGCGGGCGGTAGCGCAGGTAAGCGGCGGCCATCTTCGAAAACTGATCGTTGAATTTTATCTCGCTCATAACCGAACATATCACACGTTGTTTGCGGTCATCATCGCGGCAAACGATCGGGCAGGTTCGCAAGCCCGTAAGCCAGCGCCGCTACGACTGCCGCGTTTTCGGCAAGCTCGCGCGGATTGATTTTATTGAGCGTGTCGGCTGCCGTGTGGCGCTTTGCTCGCTATCATTCGTCAGGCCGGCCTGAGCGTCGAAGAGTCTATAAACCTGTTGTGACCCTGCTCATCAAAACAGATCATCTGTCAGCCGCTTTCGTCGATGGCGAAGGTTTCGTTTTGCCTTCGGCCAGCGGCGGAAGTTGTCGTTTGAGCGCGTCTTCGAACAAAGCGAAGATGCGACGATTGGAATCGAGCCGCGAGAACTCGTTGCGCCAGCCGTGATCTTCCACCGGCATCGTCGCAAGCTCCCATCCGGTTTTCTTCATCTCGATCAATCGCTGAACCAGCCTTATGGTGTCCTGATAATGCACGTTGCGGTCTTCCATCCCGTGAAGTATCAGCAATCGATCCTGCAACCCCGACGCATAATAGATCGGCGAGCTTTTTCGATACGCCTCCTCATCTTCGTAAGGCAGGTTGAGGATATTCGAAGTGTAAGGGTGATTGTAGTGCGCCCAGTCCGTAACCGGATAAAGCGCCGCGCCCGCTGCGAACACGCCCGGATGTTTGAACAACGCCATCAGAGTGAAGAACCCTCCGTAGCTCCCGCCATAAATTCCTATCCGTCGCCCGTCGATGCCATGTTTTTCTGAAAGCCATTTTGCGGCGGCAACGGCAGAATCGATATCCCTGCCGCCCATGTTGCGATAGATCGCCGTGCGACAATCACGCCCGTAGCCCGACGATCCGCGATAATCCAAATCCATCACGGTGTACCCGGCCTGAAGCAGCAGGTTGAAAAACGCCGTCGTTCCGAACCCGCCCCAGTTTTTGAAGACGCTCTGCGCATAGCCCGCGCCGTGAACGTAGATGACCGCCGGTCGCAGCGGGTCGGGTTTGTCAGGCTTGTAGAGCCGCGCGTAAAGCGTCTGCCCGTCGGCGTCGGGTATGGTGACCACATCGAACTTGCGCCAGCGATAGCCGCGAAACTCTGCGGTGTAGGAATCGGTCAATCGCTTCATCTGTGCGCCGCTGCGATTCTCCATCAGGTAAAGATCAGACGGCTCCGAAGGGTTCGTATGACTGAGCGCGATCCATTTTTCATCAGGCGAGAGAGTCGCTGAATTGACTCCTTCGCCTGCGGTGATGCGCGTAAGCTGGCCTCCTGCGGCAGGCATCGAGTAGAAATGTCGCTCGCCCGGATGCGTCTCGCTCGTCGTCAGATAAAATTTCGATTTGTCTTTCGAAAGCTGCGCGGCGGTGACTTCCCACTTGCCGGAAGTGAGAGCCGTGAGTTTGCCTGTATCGATGGCAAGCGTGTAGATGTGAAAGTAGCCGTCGCGCTCGCTGCGAAACCAGACCGTTTTGTTGTCCAGCCATCCGAAAGGCCCGACGGTCAATATCCATGCATCGTCGTGTTCCTTGTCGATTATTTTCGATTTCGCGTTTGCGACATCGATTAGCGCGATCCACCGGTCTTTGTTGTCGTGCGCGCGGAGCACACAGAAAGCATTCTTTCCGTCCTCAGACCAGACGAGCGGCGTTCCCGCGACGCCGAAATCTCCGCCGATCATCTGAATGCTGTGCTCGCGCTTCTCCAGACCCATATCGATGTAGGTCACTTTTCCGTCTGATGACATCACGCCGAGTTTTTGTCTGGGCTGCGCGGCCCCGACCTTCACGCGGCCCGTGCCTGCTATCTGCGTCGAGAGCCGCTCGGTTTCGGTGTAGCCGCTTTTGGTCACGTATCTGGGCATCTCAGGCACTTTGTTTTTTGCCGACTCGGAGCGGTCGGTCAGAAGGAATGTGACGAGTTTTCGATCAGGGCTGAGTTGAAGCCCGGAGACCGATTCGTTGTCTTTCAAATAAGTCGCTTCAGGGAACTGACCGCGCTCACGTTTTGCGCGCTCTTTCTGTTCCTTTTCGTCTTTGTCTCTTTTCTGAACTATCTCGAACATCTCAAGCTGATCTTTTTCGAGATCATCGTCCTGCTTCGACAGTTTTGGTTTTTCTTCAGGGTCTTTGCCTCGACGAAAGTCGGTCAGTTGCCGCGTCTCTCCCGTTTCAATGACCCACTCGAAAAGATTGTCGCTGCGCTGAAAGACTATGCTCTGATCGTCGGCGCTGAAGCGCGGGCCTGATTCGGCGTCTGATGTGCGGGTGATTACGCGCGTTTTGCCTGAGCGGAGATCGTGCAGATAGATGTCGCCCTGATAAGCATAGACTTTGAGCGTGTCGGCTTTGCTGCGGTCGCCTGGGTTTGACGAAAGCCATCGCTTTTCTTCATCCGAAACTTTGCGCGGGCGCGCGTCAGAAGAGCGAACGTCGAGTTCGTAGAGTTCCGACCGGTCCGCGCGTTCAGGGTTCCACTGAAAATGAAGCTTTGCTCCGTCCTCGCTCCATCGAATGGCAGAGGGCGCGCTTCCTGCCCATTTTTCGGGGTCGCGCGAGATCGCTTCGAGCGTAAGCTGAGGTTCAGGCTTTGCGGTTTTATCCGCGTTCTTCGATGGTTTCTGCGCGGCGATGAGCGGCGATGCGGTGATAAGCGAAAACGCGAGGATGAAAGTGATGGAAAGTCGCAACAAGAAGCGAGCGTTCATATTCTCCTCCTGTCATTAACGCAAGACGAGCTTGCTTTTTAAGGTGAGGGCTTCCACTGCGCCCCTGCTCGGACGGGAAGGTTGATGATAGCACCAGTTTTTCAATCGGTCATGAAGAGTCGCTGTCTTGATCCGGGCGCGTGAAGAAACGAGATGCAGGTTTGAAGATCAACGGCGCGATGGAGTTTGAAAGAGTTCGCTGACGCGGCATCGGAAGCCGGGCACGATATCTTCGCACACTATTTCATCGGCTTCAGTCAGAATGGTCGTGCGCGTGGGAGAGTGATGAATGGTCACGGTCTTATGCTCTGCTGAGATGAGCCACACCTGGCGGACGCCCGCGTCGAAATACTCGCGCATCTTGCTGTTTACTTTTTCATAGAGATCGTTGGGCGAGATGATTTCGACGGCCAGGTCAGGCGCAAAAGGCCAGAGCGTTTCAGGCTCGCCTTCTTCGGGTATGCGCTCGGCAGCGATGAAGGAAACATCAGGCAGGCGATCATTCGCGCCTATCTTGAAAGTCGTATCCGGCCCATAAACCTCACCGAGTAGATTTGCTTCAACATAGCTACCCAATCGAATGATGAGGCGTGACCCAACGCCACCGTGTCTTGCTCCGCCCATAACTTTTTCCTCCGGCTGCCCGTTGACGATCTCGTATTCTTTCTCAGCGTCGAGTAAAACTTCAGTAGTGACGGCCATAGCAGTTTTCTCCACAGCAGAATATCGGAAGAGAGATTATTCTAGTTCCTGCGCAGGCGGGCGGCAAGATGAAGCATGAGGCAGGTGAGAGATTTCCGATCATCGTGTCAATGAGAAAGGTTGATTGACGATCCGGAGGTATAGCTATTGAATACACCTTGATGATGAGTCGAAAACCAAAAGAAGGCCGACAACTGGCTTTCGATGAATTGCTCCGCCGCCCAACTACCGAGGTGAGTCTTGATATTGACCGTTCGTTTCCTGAAGCCTTTGCCGACGAGCTATCACGGTGCGAGGCATTGAACAAACATCTCTTCCGCCCTAATACCTATCTGCACAAGTGGTGGGCGCGGCGCTGCGGCTCGACATTCCGCGCCATACTAAAGCAGTTCGCGCCTGACCCGGCGCACCGAGATTACTATGCTCCTGGCGGATTGGAGGGCAAGATCGTGTTTGATCCGATGATGGGCGGCGGCACGACTCTGCACGAAGCCATCCGGCTGGGCGCCAATGTCATAGGAGTAGACATTGATCCCATACCCATCGCGCAGGCCCGCGCATCACTCACTGAAGTCTGTCTCGCCGACTTGCAAACGGCTTTCGATTCATTCTTCGAGGAGATGTATCAATGCCTCAGTCGCTATTTTCAAACCGAATGCCCTTCGTGCCAAAAAACGCTCGATTCGTGCTACACCCTGCACGGACTCCGCAAACACTGCGCATGTGGTGAGGTAGTGCAGGTCGATCAGTACGAACTGCGCCACGAAGCTGACCGCACCCTTCGTATCTGGCCTGATACGTGGGAGATCACTGACGGCCATCTTGCGCCTACAGGCCCGATCAAACGACAGCGTTTAGTCACCAAAGCCGAAACAGTCTGCCCTGATTGTCATCAGAAGTATCGGGACCTGCTCGATGCGCCTTTCTATGCTCGTTACGCCCCGGTGGCAGTAGTGGGCAACTGCCCGCGAGACGGCCTTTTTTTCCGCGCGCCGAGCGCGGCTGATTTGGAGCGCATCGCAAGGGCCGATACGTTAAGGGCGTCTCTTGATTTCGGGTCGATAGAGCATTTCGCTGTGCAGGACGGTCCAAAGTCAGGCGATTTGCTGCGGCGCAATATGCATTTCTACTTCGACCTGTTTTCGTCGCGCCAATTATTATATCTCTACCACGCCATCGAATGTCTGCGTCAGATGGAAGGAGCGACGCAGCTCAACCTGGCCTTACTCGTCTCAACTTCGCTGGAGTTAAACGCGATGCTGTGTGGCTACAAGGGCTGGTTCAAGCGACGCCCCGGCGCTATTCGACATGTCTTCGGGCTGCACGCTTACGCCTTTCAATATACGGCGGCGGAGAACAATCCGGTAAATAGAGAGAAGTCATCCGGCAACTTGCAGAGGCTTTTCCACGACCGGATTGCGCGCGGGCGCAAGTGGGCTGTCGCGCCTGAAGAGCGCAAAATAGACGGGCGTGGCAAAATGCAGGTGATGAAGATTCTGGGCGAGTTCGATGGCGGCACCGAAGTTTATCACCAGTCCGCATTGAGTTCCGGGACTCAGAAATTTCTGTTGATTCACGGCGACTCGCGCCGCCTGCCTGTAGCCGACCGATCAGTCGACATCATCGTCACTGACCCGCCTTATTATGACAGCGTGCAGTACTCAGACCTGGCGACCTTCTTCCGGGTGTGGCTGGCGCGTATGCTTCCCGACGATTTCAACTGGTCTTATGACGAGACGCACAGCGCGGTCGCGATCAAAAGCGGAAACGATGAAACCAATTTCGTGAAAGTGCTGTCGGGCATCTTCCGCGAATGCGCGCGGGTACTCAAGCGAGGCAGGGGGCGGATGGTATTCACCTTTCATCACTGGGACCCCAACGCATGGGCTGAACTGACATTGGCTCTCCGCTCGGCGGGCTTTCGTTTGATGAATGCCTATTCGGTTTTTTCTGAGCATCCGATTTCGGTTCACATAAACAACCTCAACTCCCTCAGACACGACTCCATTCTGGTGCTGGCCCCGGCAGAGGATATCCCTGTCGGGCGATGGTTGCCGCCCGCCGTCTTCGATGCCAGTGACAGCGAGACGTTTTGTCGCCAGTGCAGCGCAGCGATGGGCTGGTTTTTGGAGAGCGATTGTTCGCCCGACAGAGTTCGGGCGATGTGGAAGAACCTGATCGCAGGGAGATATTGAATGGCAAAAGGCGCGGGCAACCGTCCGGCTGAGATTTTCGGATATCCAATCGACAATCATTCTGCTGAAGCCCGACAGATACGGGAAAAGCATAGGTGTCCGTTTATGAACACTGGCTGCGGCAAAAACAGCCGCCTCATCGACTATCCGTTTGGCGTTTGCTCCGTCCAATATCGCGGGCAGATCAACGCCGTATGTCCGCATCGCCTTAAAGAGCAAGGAACGCTGGAAGGCATACCGCGTGTACTCGAAGAGGTCGCCTCACACTACTTTGGGGACTTCAACAATGTGATCCCTTTCCGCGAAGTCAAACTCCTTAATGTGGGCGCGATAGATTATGTGCTGGTTCGACACAAACCTATGAAGGCCGAGATAGAGGATTTCGTCGCTGTAGAACTTCAAACCGATTCCACTACTCAGACGGGACAGGTTGTGCAAGGCTTGCGCGATTTTGTGGCAGGAGAGAATGTCGCTTCGCAAATGTACCGCTTCGGCATGAACACTTACGACACCATCAAGCGTTCGATGACGCAATTATCCAACAAGGGTATCGTGTACGAAGCTTGGGGAACGAAAGGCTATTGGGTGTTTCAGGACTACATCTATCAGAATCT
>CAZPQE010000342.1:0-7778 GCA_964588615.1 uncultured Clostridia bacterium
TCGACTCTCGGTGAGCTTTTCGATGCGGTCGGTGATGACACAACGATTTTCATGGGATCGGATCACGGATTCGGTTCGATCAAAAAATTTCTGTGCTTCAACGTGTGGCTGATCGAGGAAGGATTGCTCGTCTTAAAACGCGATGTGATGACCCGCTTCAAGCGTCTGCTTTTCCGCCTGGGGCTTACGCCCGATCTCGCTTATCGGTCAGCGATGAAATTAGGTCTTGCTCATCTGCGGCTTTCAGTCGGCGTGACCAACCGATCAAGCCTGATGAAGCTTGCAAACAAATTGATGCTCTCGCTTCAGGACGTGGACTGGTCGCTCACCAAAGCGTTTTCGAAAGGCAACTACGGTCAGATATTCATCAATCTGCGCGGGCGCGAATCAAACGGTTCCGTAGAACCCGGCGCGGAGTATGAGCGGGTGATGGATGAAATAATCGAAAAACTTCGCGCGCTCAAAGACCCTGAAACTCGTCAGCCGTTGATAGGTCCCGTCTGGCGGCGCGAAGACCTCTACACCGGCCCGCACACCGAGGAGTCGCCCGATATTCAATTCCTGCCCGCCGACATGACGCACAAACCGCTAGGCACGCTCGACCTCACGTCGAACAAATTCATCACACCAGTCTATGGCAATTCGGGCGATCATCGAATGCACGGCATCTTCATCGGTCGCGGCCCCGAACTTCGTCGCGGCCTTCGAATTGAGAACGCGCGGATAATTGATTATGCGCCGACGATGCTTCATTCGCTCGGAGTGGAAATCCCGTCGGATATGGACGGGCGTGTGCTCGAAGAGATATTCACCGAAGAGTACATGTTGCAAAACCCGGCGCGAAGCTATGACGCATCAGGCGCAGTCGAGCCTGAAAAAGAAATAACTCTCACCGAAGAAGAGAGCGATGAGATACGTGAGCGGCTCCGCAGCCTCGGGTATCTGGGATGAAAGATGTTCGACACCATATCAGCCGTGCTTCCGGCATTCGACGAAGAAGAGAACATCGAGACTGCCGCTCGACGGCTCGCCGACGCGCTTCGAGCTTTGAATCTGCGTGACTGGGAAATCATCATCGTCGATGACGGCTCGCGCGATCGCACGGGCGAGATAGCCGACCATCTGGCCGCAGAAGACCCCGATCATATCCGCGTCTTTCATCACGATCCGAATCAGGGCTATGCTGCGGCGCTGAGGACGGGGTTTACGAGCGCGCGGCATCAACTCATCTTTTACACCGATTCGGATAATCAGTTCGATGTCCGCGAAATCAGCGCCCTGCTTCCCCTGATCGAACAGGCTGACCTTGTTTGCGGATTTCGCATTTATCGCTTCGATCCGCTCACCCGGCTCGTCCTGTCGTGGGGGTTCAATCTGCTGGTCAGAATAATCTTTCGGATAAAAGTGCGCGACATCGATTGCGCATTCAAATTATTTCGCCGCGAGATATTCGACCGCATAGAAATCGAATCGAAGAAGTTTTTCGTCGATGCGGAGATTCTGGCTAAGGCCCGATATTACGGCTTTCGCATGGTCGAGACGGGCGTGCGACATTATCCGCGACCGGCGGGGCGTTCGACCGTGAGGCCGAGCCATATATTTTCGACTCTCAGAGAACTGGCTCGCATCTGGATCAACATTCACTCGAAGCCGAAACATAGATGAGCGTCAACGAACAGGTCAATCCGAAAAACGGCTCTCGCCTTAACTGGCGCGGAGTCGGGCAGGTGGTCATCGGTCTGGGCGCGCTCACGCTGGTCGTTGTCAAATCGGACATGGGCGCGCTGGCCGAGGCTTTTCGCGCGACGAGGATTTCTTATCTGCCGCTTGCGATTCTGGCGACTGCGCTGACCAACTGGCTGATGGCTTATCGGTGGGGAGTGATTCTCAGAGTGCGCGGACACCGTGGCGGCACCTCGCGCCTGCTGGTTTATTACCTGATCGGAATATTCTTCGGCAACTTCGTGCCGGGCGGAGCGGTGACCGGAGATGTGGCGCGGCTGGTCTATGCCAGCCGCGATGTGCGCGACCGCCCGTTCGTGCTCTCGACCCTCGTCTATGAACGGCTCATAGGAATGATGGTGCTGCTGATGACGGGGCTGGGAGCGACGCTGACGAGCCGCATTTATCGCCCGGACGGAAAACTTTTTTATCTCTCGGAAGCCGCGCTCGCTCTCGCTTTCCTGGCTTCGGCGTGTTTGATGAGCCGACGCGCGTCATCGCGGCTGACCCTTCTTTGCAGAAACCTGGGCGCGCGGTTGAAGATAGCCCGCGCAGGCGACGCGGCTTCGCGCACCCTGGAAGCCTTTTCGTCTCTGAGGCGACACACAGGAATGTTCGTCGCCACTCTGCTGCTTTCAGTGGCCATCAGAGTGGTGTGGAGCCTGGGGGCGTTTGCAGTGGCGCGGGCTATGGATTTGCCCCTGAGCCTGCCGGTCATATTCGCATTCATTTCGATAGTCGATCTGATCCGCATGCTTCCTGTCTCGGTCGGCGGGCTTGGCGTGCGCGAGTGGACTATGATAGCCCTGTTTGCGAACGTAGGGATCGCGCGCGAGCAGGCGCTGGCATTTTCGCTGATGGTATTCGCTCCTTTGGCATTGACTGCCATCGTCGGCGGAGTGATCTATATCTCGCAGGCGCGATTGAGGAGCATTGTTGAGCCGGAGAATGCTGATGTCTCAACAGCGTCGGCCAGTTCCACCCGGACATGAGTGGTCGAGCTCTGCCGCTCCAAAATCATTGGCGAATCCGCAACGCGCTGAAGCCTCAACTCTGAGCTTATCGCCCTCCTAACCGGGCACGACTTCGCCCGCGCTCCTCAAGTTGACAAACATCATGACCCGGAATACATTGAAGCCCTCAAATCAAGCTTACCAGCCGGGGTGAGTCGCTCAATCAGGCCGCAGAGGATTGAGACAATGAGGTGTTGAAGACTCCATGCGAAATCAGACACGGTTGAATTTTGATGCGAATGATTTGCGCCGGCCCGATCTGTGTTTGACGCGGGTCTTTGCCTGCATCCCCCTGTCCCATTCTCAGAAGTTCTGATTCAGGGAAAGAGCCTTTCAGCCGCCTGTCAGTCGGCGGCGATCAGCCCTTGTCGCCGGTATGAACCTGACGCGACCAGGAGGAACTGCCATGAGATTCGAATGCGGATATTTCCGAAACCTCGCCGCTGTCTGCGCCCTCCTTGTTTGCCTGGCTGCCCTGTTTGACTGTGACGTGGATCGCGGCGATGCTGACGCCAGACTTGCGGTCGCCGCCGACATCTATGTGAGCGCGGAGGGCAGCGACAGCAATGAGGGAACCATTACTGCGCCTTTTCGCACCATACAGCACGCCATCGACCTGGCCGGTCCGGGCCAGAGTGTGCTTGCGCGCGGAGGCACATACAACGAGTTCATCGAGTTCCGCCGATCAGGAAACAGCGACGCTCCCATCAGGCTTGCAGGCTATCCGGGCGAGACTGTCACGCTGGAGGGCAGCCGCCTCGACTGGCGATACGGGATCAGCCTCGGCGACTTCGACAACATCATCATTGAAAACCTCAAGGTTCGAGACTACATTCGCGATGGCCTGCGCGGGTTCGGGATCGTCGGCTGGGGCGATACCGATAACATCACGTTGCGCAACATCGATATTTCGCTGGTCGAAACGCCCGTCAAGTTCGCTGCCGACGGAAGCGATGAAATCCGTTCGAACCTTGCCATCGAAAACGTCACTGCCTCCAACTACTCCGGCGGCGGAATCGATCTCGGTCCGGGAGCGGTATCCAATGTGATAATCCGCAATGCCCGGTTGAACGGAACCGTCGGCGGCAACGATACGGCGGTTGACGGAATCGCCGTCGAGCGCGGAAACCACATCACCATCGAGCAGGTGACGCTGACAGGACATTCGGGCGACGGCATAGACCTGAAGGCCGACAACGTCACAGTCCGTCGGGCCGACGTCCGCCAATACGGTCGCGACGGACTCAAGCTCTGGGGAGAGGATGCGACCGCCGAGAACAGTCTGTTTGCAAGCCTGCGCAGTCAGCAGCAAAGCCTGGTGCTCGAAGGCGCCGGACCCTACACGATTCGGCACAACCTGTTTCGCGGCGGGCCAGGTCATAGCTACACTGCGGGGATAGGACCTTACGATCCTCCGGCGGCGACGCCCGCCACAACCGTCTCGCTGCAGGGCAATATCTTCTACACGACTGAGAACACCGGGACGCTGGTCTACCTCTCCCCGGTCGTAACGCTTGAGTCGAGGCATAACATTTACTACTCGCCCGATAGAACCAACGATGTGATCGCGGCGTTTATCGGCGGGAGCTATCAAACATTCAGTTCCGCTGACATCAACAACGGCGTATGGTCGCAGGCGATTGGGACAGATCAGACAAGCCGCTACGGAGACCCGCTGTTCGCGGGACCGGAATCGGGTGATTACTTGTTGCGGTGGAGAAGCCCGGCGATTGACCAGGTTCCTGCCGCCCTGTCGCCATCGGTGGACCTGCTGGGCAAGGCGCGACCCATGGGCTCGGCTGCTGAAATCGGGCCCTATGAGTTCGGCGCATCCGAGGTCTCGACCAGGCGATTGTCGGTTTCCGTGAAAGGCGAAGGCCAGGTGCGAAGCGATCCGACCGGGATCGCCTGCCCGGACGATTGCAGTGAGAATTATGCGGCGGGATCGCAGGTTGTTCTTACCGCGATCGCCTCTCAGGGATGGCGGTTCGTGAAATGGCGAGGCTTATGCGCAGGCTCGACAGACTGTCGAATAACTGTGACGACGGACGGAGCGGTGACTGCGAAATTCAAGCGCAGGAAAAACGCCACCAACTGAATCGGGATTATATTGCGCGCGGAAGTCAGGCACAGCAACCCGCGCGCTGTGCAGGCTCTCAGTGGAAACCAGCGGCCTGTCTTGCCGAAATCGCCGCAGCCGCCTCGCGCGCGACTCGATCAGCTTCTTTTACGCAATCTCCTGTCGATACTCCTCTCAGATAATTGCCCGCAAGAAAGAGTCCCGAAGTCTCTCTCAATATCTCATCGATCCTTTTCACACGCGCAGCATGGCCGAGGTTGTATTGCGGTATGGCTCGTTCATAGTGCGTGATTCCAACGCTATGCGGCTCGCCGCTGATGCCCAGCACTCGTCGAAGCTCACTGTGCGCAACAGCGACAATCTCGTCATCGGCCATCCGCGCAAGCTCAGGCGCGCGCGCTCCGCCGACGAAGACCGTCAGCAACACTTTCCCCTGCGGGGCGCGGCCCTCGAACAGAGATGAATTCCACACCGAGCCGAGAACTTTCAATCCCTCGCCCGGCGCGGCAAGGAAACCAAAACCGTCGAGCGAATGCTGAACCTGATGGCGATCATAAGAGAGATAGACTATCGAAAGCGGCGGGTACTCGATCTCATCCATCAGGCGAGAGATTTCACCCGACACCGATGCGATGAGACGCGACGCCACGAAAGCGGGCGCAGAGACGATGACGCTGCGGCTTCTTACTTCTTCCCGATTGCCTGCGCGCGCAAACTTCACTTTGAAATTCGACCCCTCAGTTTCGAGGCCGATATCGGAGCAGCCCAGCATCAACTCTTCTCCGATGCGGGCGGCCAGCGTGTCGGTCAGAAAGCTCATCCCCTGTCGAAACGAACAGGCGCGGCGGCCACCAGGCCCGGCAGTCGCTTTCTGATTCTTTTTCGCTTCCTTCATTTTTCCGATCATCCCGCGAAACAGGCCGCCATAGCCTCTTTCAAGGGCGATCATCTTAGGAAAAGCCGCCTGCGCGCTGAGTCGATGGGCGTCTCCGGCATAGATGCCTGAGACGAACGCGCCGATCATTCGCTCGGCTGCCTCGCGCCCTATCCTCCGACTCGCAAACGCCGCCACGCTTTCTTCTGCCTCGTCCCTTCGCGCAGGAATGAAAATTTCTCCAAGCAATCGCAGCTTGCCGCCCAAACTCAACAGCCCGCTCCTGAGAAAAGCTCCGGGACTCATCGGAACCGCGTGAAGTCTGCCGCCGTGACAGACATAAGCCGGAGCTTTCGCATCGCCTTCGACAAGCTCATCCGCGATGCCAAGCTCATCGACGAGCGCCATCAACTCCTCAGTCCCCTGAGAACTGTTAGGCCCGCGCTCTATCAGAAAGCCGTCAACCGTTTCGCTGCGAATCACCCCGCCCGCGCGCGTGGAGCTTTCAAGCAGCAGCGCATCGACGCCGAGCGACTTCAAACGGTAAGCGGCGACAAGGCCCGAAATTCCTGCGCCGATGATTATCGTGTCTCTCATACAAAGTCCGGGGCCTGAAGTCTGGAGTCTGGAGTCTGAAGATTTCGACTGATCGTTGATACCGATCTCTCGACTTCAGACTCTCGACTCCAGACTCCAGACTTTTTCCTTCACCAGGTGCGCGATGGCTTCGATGAAATCTTCGCGGCAGTTGAGAGCCGTCGCGCGGCGATAATGCGCAAGGCCGATCGCTTTGGCCACATCGCGGTAGAGTATGTCGAGTTCGTAAAGCGTCTCGATGTGTTCGGACACGAAGCTGACGGGGACGAGCAGCAATTGATCTGCGCCTTCGCGCGCCAGCCTTCGCAGAGTTTGATCGGTCGAGGGTTCGAGCCACTTGACCGGGCCGACTTTGCTCTGAAACGAAAGCGTGTGCGGTCGGTCGCTTCCGATTATCTCCATCACCCCGCGCACCGTTTCCTGTGTATGTTCGAGGTAAGGGTCGCCCTCTTCGATGTAGCTTACGGGCACGCTGTGCGCGCTGAAAACTATGTGAGCGCGCGACGGGTCAGGAAATTTTTCAAGCTCTTCGCTCACCGTGCGGGCGAGAGCGGCGATGTAGCGCGCATCCTTCTGCCAGCTTTCGATGATAGAAATGCTTTCGAATCGGTGATTGTTTTCGTTGAGAATTTCTTTCATGCGATTGATGCTCGATCCGGTGGTCGAAATCGAAAACTGCGGATAGAGCGGCAGCACGACGAGATGATTTATCTGATCGCGGCGCATCTCTTCTATGGCTTCTTCGATGAACGGCTTCCAGTAGCGCATGCCGACATAGACGCGCGCATCGGTGTCGAGGAGGGCCAGCGCGTTTTCGAGAGCGCGGGCCTGCTCATCGGTTATGCGGCGAGGCGGAGAGCCTCCGCCTATTTTTTCGTAGTAGCCGCGCGATTTCCTGTAGCGGGTGGCGGAGATGAGCCAGGCCAGAGGTTTCTGCATCGCGCGAATGGGGAGGCGGATGATATCGGGGTCGGAGAAGAGGTTGAACAGAAAAGGGCGCACATCGTCGAGCGTATCAGGCCCGCCGAGGTTGAAGAGCAACACACCGATTCGTTCTTCGTTTGATATTGCGTTCGTCATCGGGAATCATGGATTTGCTTGGGTGATTATTTTCAGTCCGTCAACACCTGCATAATCTTTGCTGTTGTGCGTGACCAGAGGGATGTCGTGGAGCAGGGCGGTTGCTGCAATCCAGGCATCTGCTGTTTCGATTGTATGACCGCTCTTTCTTGCCTCAGCCCATTTCAAGCAAAGATGGGTGTGATTGAAAGTGAGACTCGATATTGACCAGGAGCCTGGCTTTATCTGTGCGGCTCTGCCGCTTTGATGTGTCGAGAGGCTGGGCCTCTCCAAAAGGCTCACTTTCTAGCACCTGCGCCGCCCTCTTGCTTTGCCTCGCTTCGACTTCATAGACCACCTGTTGACTCTGCCTGATCGAGACAGAGTAAAGCTTGAGGCCGAGCCTGTGGGCGGCGCAGCCGCGATGGGGGGG
>CAZPQE010000343.1:0-7757 GCA_964588615.1 uncultured Clostridia bacterium
TGAATTTGGAATGATCGGACGAGCATGCTAACGGAAAAGGCGGGCTTTGAAAAGTTGCGCGTAGTCGGAGATGGTTCGGAAAGTTTTTGAATCAGAAAGAACTGAAAATGGAGCTTACATTTCAGGCGGGTTTGAGTATAATGGCGGTCGCCGAGCCCGTAGCCAACATTCCTCAAAACCGAATTCAGGAGGCGCGATATGAAGAGTTCACGGTTGAGAGCGATCATTGCGATTCTGGCCGTCGGAGTGTGTTGTTTGACGACGGCTCAGGGACAGGATTCCGCACCGAAAGTGATTCGCAAATCGGGCGGGGTGTTGATGCAGGAAGCAATCGAGCGGGCGCAACCCGCCTATCCCCCGCTGGCGAAGGCGGCGCGCGTGCAGGGGGCGGTCGTCGTCGAAGTGAATATCGATGAAGAAGGCCGCGTCGAATCTGCGCGGGCCATATCGGGACACCCGCTGCTCAAGGATTCGGCAGTCACAGCGGCGCGCAAATGGAGATTCAATCCGACCAGACTCAGCGGCGTGGCGGTGAAAGTGATCGGCACGATAACTTTCAATTTCACGCCCGGCGACGATAACGCTGACCGGGATGACGATGATGAAGAAGCGTTGGAAAAACTCAGGGAGACGGTTCGCGCAAACCCGAATTCGGCGGAAGCGCATCGCGCGCTGGGCAGCGCGCTGGCTGATGAGGATGAGTACGAAGAGGCCATCGAAGAGTTCGAGGAAGCCGTCCGACTCAAACCCGATTACGAGCAGGCTCACATCGAGATGGCCGAAGCCTGCAAGAAACTCGACCGTCACGATGAAGCGATCCTGTCTTACAAGAAGGCGCTTGAGTTCAATCCAAATTCCATAGAGATACTCGACCGTCTCGGCTCGACTCTGGCCTACGATTTGAAGCGGCACAAAGAAGCGGTCGAAGTGTTCAAGCAGTTGACCGATCTTGCGCCACAGAACGTCAGAGCTTATGAGAACCTGGGCTGGTGTCGCCTGCAACTCAGGCAGTTCGACGATGCGCTGACAGCTTTTCAGGAGGCTCTTCACCTCAAACCCGGCGATGCCCGGTTGTACTTCAATCTGGGTTACGCTTATCACAGCCTCAAGCGATACGAAGACGCAGTTTCGGCTTACACTCAATGCGCCGAGGCGAAGCCTCCTTACCGCGACCTGCATCTGGTTTACGCAAACCTCAGTTTGCTTTACACCGAGTTGAAGCGATACAGCGAGGCGATAGAAGCCTGCGAGAAGGCGCTTGGTCTCAAGCCTGATGCCTCGGAAGTATACGTCGTGATGGGCAGGGTCTATCACGACCTCGCTCAGTACGAAGAGTCGGAGAAGGCGCTGACGAAGGCTCTCGGGATAAAACCGTCGGATGCTGCGGCCCTGAGCGGGCTGGCCGATGTCTACGCTCATCAGGGTCGTTTTCACGATGCGGAAAAAGCATACAGAGAGGTGCTCAAATACAGGCCCGATCAGGCGCAGATATACTTCGGGCTTGCGGCGGCGCTGATGTCACAGAAGAAAGTTCAGGCAGCGGAAGAAGTCGTAAAACAGGGACTCCACTTTTCTCCCAAAGACGCAAACGGGTATGTGCTGCTCGGCTCGCTGCTTTCGCATCAGGGCCGACACGCGGAAGCCGAGGCGATGTACAGAAAGGCTATAGAGACTGACCCTGATGATCCGAGAGTTCTCAATAATCTCGGCTACAATCTGCTTGAGAGCGGCAAGAACCTCGAAGAGGCACTCAAGTTCATCAGGCGTGCGGTCGAGGCCGATCCTGCCAACGGCTATTACCTCGACAGCCTGGGCTGGGCTTACTTCAAACTCGGCAGGCTGGAGGAAGCGGAAAAGAACCTGATGGAAGCAGCGCGCATAAACACCGGCTCGGCAACAGTGCAAGAGCACCTCGGAGACGTTTATCAAAAACAAGGCAGGCTCGATCAGGCGAAGTCCTGCTGGGAAAAAGCTCTCTCGATGTCGAAAGACCCTGAGCAGACAGCGAGAATCAAATCGAAGATCGAAGGAAAGGAAAAGAAATAATCGCGCGCTCGACTGCCTTCGCGGTTTGCATGCGGTTTCGAATATGATCGCTGCCGAAAAGCTGATGAAGCAGGAGACGAAAAGCAAACGACTCAAGGCATCGGACAAACCGGCTCCGGCCTCGCTGATGGATTACGACGCGCTGGTTTCTTCAATCACTCAGGCGCACAGCGAAGCTCAGAGCAGCGCCGTTCAGTCCGTCAACCTCGCGTTGACGCTGCGCAACTGGCTGATCGGCTATTACCTCGTCGAGCACGAGCAGCATGGGCAAGACCGGGCGAAGTATGGAGCGAGGCTTCTTGAAAACTTAGCGCAGGACTTGCGAAAACGGTTGGGGCGAGGTTTCGGATGGCGTAACCTGGAGATGTTTCGCCGGTTCTATCTGACTTATCCAATTTCGCAATCGCTGATTGCGAAATTGGATATTTCGCAATTCGGCCTCAATCTTCCTGCTCCGTCAGGCGAGGCTCCTCGTTCGCTCGACTGGCAGGACGAAGATTACTTCACGCGCCTCTTTCAAAAACTTCCCTGGACTCACTTCATCGAATTCATACGAATCGATGACCCGCTCAAGCGAGCTTTCTATGAAATCGAAACGCTCAACAATCGCTGGTCTGTGCGAGAACTCAAGCGACAGATCGGCAGCCTGCTTTACGAGCGCGTGGGATTGAGCCGTGATAAAGAGGGCGCTCTCGCTCTGGCAAAGCAGGGCGAACTACAGGCGACCCCCGCTGAAATGATCCGCGATCCTTACGTCTTCGAATTCCTCGGACTCAAGCGCGAGCGTCTCTATACCGAATCGCAACTGGAAAAATCACTGCTCGATCACCTGGAGGAGTTTATGCTTGAGATGGGCAAGGGCTTCTGCTTCATAGCCCGTCAACGGCGAGTGACCTTCGACAACGAGCACTACTACATCGATCTGTTGCTCTACAACCGGCGATTGAAATGTCTTGTGGCGATTGATCTGATGCTCGGCCATTTCAAACATGAATACGCGGGCGCGATGAATTTCTATCTGAATTATCTCAAAGCCGAGGAGATGGAAGAAGGCGAAAGCCCGCCCGTCGGCTTGATCCTGTGCTCAGAAAAAAACGAGACGCACATCGAATACGCGCTGGGCGGACTGAGCAATCGAGTGTTCGTCTCGCGCTATCTTCTGCATCTGCCTGCCAAAGAAGAGCTGGAGGCTCTCATTCGAAAAGCGCGGAAGAAACTGGAAAAGTGAACAGGCATCTCCTGCCAGACAACAGGCGCGATGGTCTAACAAGGCGCGAAGGTAAAGACCACGACTCCCAGAATGAACCACAGCAAGGCGAAGAGCAGGCCGTAGCCGTAAAAGTCTCTGAAGTTGACGCGGGCGATTCCGGCCACTACCACGTACCAGAATGGCGCGACCAGATTTCCCATGTGATCGCCTACACTGAGCGCCAGCAGCCCGCGCTCGACGCTCACGCCCACGCTCATAGCCGCCTTCGATGTCACGAATCCCTGAATCGTCCATTGTCCGCCGCTCGACGGAACGAAGATGGCCACGATCGTCCCCGAAACAGCCGCCAGAAAAGGGAATGTATAAGGCGTCGAGACCGAAGCCACTATCCCCGCCATCGCCTCGCCCACCGATGTGTTTTGAATCACCCCTGCCACTCCCGCGTAGAGATGATAAATCAATATCACCGGCCAGGCCGAAACCACCGAGCGGTGCAGCGCGCTCGAAAAGTTTCTGATATTCCGCTGCAACAGGAAGCAGGAAAACATCAGAATGGTGTTGAGCGAGTTTATGTCCAGCCCCAAACGCTTGACCCCGAAATGGTAATATAACCAACTCGCCATCACTACGCCCAGAATGATCGAGACCGCTGAGTTGCGCTCCAGTCGCTCTGAGAAGGTATCCGGCTCTTTGTCGTCGCTTTCCGTCTCCTCGGTCAGTTTGTAAGCGTCAGGAAACTGCGAGACGGGCCTCACCTTCCTGGGCATCATCAAACAGCCGGTCACGATCAGAATGATTGCAAATGAGATTGTCTGAATGATGGCTGCCGGAGTCCAGATGGTTTTTCCAAGCGGGATCACTCCGATGGTCGATTCGAGAAAATGTCCGGGAGTTGCGACAAGCAGCGCCGCGCTCGACGACAGCCCGTATTGCCAGCAGGAGTTGGCTCCCCACAACAGCGCCAGCAAAAACAGAAAATCTATCTCGATGCCTTTGCGCTCGGCCTCTTTCGCAAAATGAATGGCGATGAGCGGAGTGAGCGCAATGCCCAGCCCCCAGTAAAGGTAAGCTGACAGCGCCGTCACCGTGACAGCCAGCGCGATGACCTGATTGCGAGTGCCCGGAATGCGCGAAAGAGTGAGTATGGCTTTCCTGAAAAACGGCGTCGCGCCCAGAACGGAACTGAGAACGATTATCAGAGTCATCTGCATAGTGAATGGCAGCAGCATCCACAGACCCTGATAATAAGCGTCCATCACCTTCGCTGCCGGATTGCCGAGCGCGATCGCCAGACCCGCAAGCACGAGAAGGAAAATAACCGATGCCGTGATAGCATCCGGCACAAATCGTCCTATCACTCTTGAGAAACGATCCAGCCTGCTCTGACCCGTTTGTCTGGTTTCAACTTCATCGATAGATATGGCCATCAGGAATCACTCCGAACGAAGAGGATTATTTGACTCAAAACTCATACAGATTGAAGACGCGCGAATTCCCTGCGAGATCAATACGCTGACTGCTCACCGCGCGACGACAGGCGCTTCCCGCCCGCGAGCCGTCACTCGCTCGACCCGTGTGATGCGGCCGCTATGGATGAGAATCGCGTGATCGAAATTATTCACAGTCGGACAGACGTGACGCGGGACGAGATAAAGCGCATCGCCCACATCGGGCATTTTCGATTCGGGCGCGAGATCGATTGGCAGATGCTCTTCGCTAGGTCGCGCCGGCAGGAGATCGGGTCGACCCAAAACCTGACAGGTAGGAACTCCCGCGTCCGCCGAAACCGTTTTATGCCCGGCATCGCAGGTCAATCGAGTGGCTGTCGGACGGCTGACCACCGTAGATACGACGACCGCTGCCGGACGATAGCCCATCTCCGCCGATAACTGCGCGAGACTTGTGCAATCGGAATAAACAACAGTGCCCGGAGACACGCGATGCCTGAACGAACCGGATGAAAACGGCGCGTAGGAAACAGAGCACGGAAAGGCCGGTGTGCCCGCCGTTACCACTTCGGAAACCGGAATGTCGCTTCGCTCCAACTCCTCGACGATTTCCATCAACCGATCATAGCCGGTGTGGGCGACCTGCTCGCGCTCCTCCAGATAGTATTTCGACAGATGCCCGTCGTAGTAATGCAACCCGCGAAATTCGAGGTCCGCCGAACGGATAGCTTTCGCCAGAGCGATTATCTCTTCGCCTCTCTCCTGCTCTATGCCCGTGCGATCCATTCCCGGATTGACATCGATGAAAAGCCCGAACCTGCTTCCTCTCCACGCTTCGATCTGCTCCGCGCTTTCCACGAGCGCCGAAACACTGACATTGGGGAAGCCGTCGGCAATCGCGCGCGCCCTTCGAGCATTGGCCCCGAAGGCAGGATAGGCCAGCAGCACATCGCGCGCGCCGACTTCGAGTATGGTCGCAAGCTCAAGCGTAGTGGAGCACTTGAAATTCATGATGCCGCGCTCGACCATCCTTCGCATCACGAAGGCCAGCTTCGATGTTTTGACGTGAGGCCGCCATCTGTCTGCGTTGTCTCCGACGGCGCGCAGCGTCGCCGTGATGTTCGAGTCGACTATTTCCGGGTAGATAGCCAGCGCGGGCGTCATCACCTCTCCGATGTCGGCTATCAGATAATCGGCGAGGGCCGAGCCGGGATGTTTGAGCGAGTCTGACATAAGGAATTCCTTTCTCGAATAGTTCGGAGACTATAGCACAGCCCGACGGGATTTCATCAAGGATTGCTTCGTATTGACAGAGTGCAACAAATGGTGCAACATTCGCCCTGCATCTGTCGTAAGGCAACACTTGGAGCAGAGAGGCTTCGCAAAGGAGGGGCATCATGATGAGAGTGAGATCGAGGAGTTTTCTGATCGGTTTATTATTCGTGGCGCTGATGGTTTCGCCTGTGCGGGCGCAGGAAACGCCGCTCAACGGACTGGACGAGTACGTCAACCGCGCGCTCAAGGAATGGGAAGTTCCCGGAGTCGCAATAGCCGTCATAAAAAACGACAAAGTAGTTTTTGCCAAAGGCTATGGCGTGAGAAAGATCGGAGACCCGACTCCGGTAGATGAAAAGACGCTCTTCGCCATAGGCTCTGCTTCAAAGGCTTTCACGGCGGCAGCGGTCGCTATGCTCGCCGATGAAGGCAAGCTGAAGTTTGACGATCCTGCTACACGTCATCTTCCCGGATTTCAACTCTACGATCCTTATGTCACGCGCGAGATAACTGTCCGCGATCTGCTCTGCCATCGTAGCGGGCTTGAGCGCGGCGAGATGCTCTGGTACGGAACCAATTATGACCGCGATGAAATACTGCGTCGCGTTCGATACCTGAAGCCGTCGTGGAGTTTTCGCAGCCGCTTCGGCTACCAGAACATAATGTATCTGGCAGCGGGTCAGGCAGTCGCCAGAGTGTCGGGCAAAAGCTGGGATGAATTCATCCGCGAGCGAATATTCCGCCCGCTTGGTATGACGGCGAGCAGCACTTCCATACTCGATTTGAAATCTTCCACGAACGTCGCCACGCCTCACGCAAAACTCGAAGGCAAAGTCGAATCTATCGCGTGGCGAAACATCGATAACATAGCTCCGGCAGGTTCTATCAACTCGAACGTCGTGGATATGGCTCAGTGGGTGAGGCTTCAGCTTGGCGGAGGAAAATATGAGAACGCGCAAGTGATCAGCAGCGGCTCGGTCAAGGAGATGCACCAGCCGCACACGATCATCCGACAGGAGCCGCCGTGGTCATTACTTTTCCCCGGCGCTCATTTTCTCGAATACGGGCTGGGTTGGTTCCTGCACGATCATCACGGGCGCAAAGTCGTGCAACACGGCGGCAACATCGATGGGATGAGCGCGCTGGTGGCGATGATACCGGAAGAAAAACTCGGCGTAGTAGTGCTGACCAATATGAACGGCACTATTTTGACCACCGCGCTTGCGTATAAAATTTTCGATCTCTTCCTTCAGGCTCCTGCGAGAGACTGGAGCGCGGACTTGCTCAAGCTGATCAAAGCGCAGGAAGGGCAGGCCGCGCAGATGGAGAAAAAACAGGCCGAAGAGCGCGTAAAAGACACCCGGCCATCGCTTGCGCAAAGCAAATACGTTGGAACCTACATCAACGAGATGTACGGCGAGGCACGAGTGACTGAAGAAAACGGGCGTCTCGTCGTAAGCTACAGTCCGGTTCTTACGGGCGACCTTGAACACTGGCACTACGACACTTTTCAGGCGCGTATGCGCAATCCCCAAATGGGAAAAGTTCTGATCAACTTCACGATCAATGCGCAGGGCAAAGTGGAATCGTTGAAATTCAATACGCCGGTAGCATCCGATCTCGTCTTCACACGCGCGCCTGAAAAAGCGGCGGAGGTCGCTGGGCTGGCGATGAGCGAAGACGCGCACAAAAAGTATGTCGGCAAGTATGAATCGAAAGCGACGCCGATTGAGATAAGCATCGAGCTTGTAGGAGGCAAACTGCGCGGAGTGATAACA
>CAZPQE010000344.1:0-7755 GCA_964588615.1 uncultured Clostridia bacterium
ATTGCATCTCGACGCATGGCGTTTTTCGCAGTTCCTTCACGGCGAGCAGGGCGCGTTGATATGCGCTTCGAAAATAGTTCAGACCGTGCCCGATATCGATTCCAAGTTTTACGCCGCCACTCAGGTCGTAGATGAAGCCCGCCACGTCGAGGTCTATTCGCGTTACCTCGGCCAGAAACTCGGCCTCGCTTATCCGATCAACGAGCATTTGAAGGCTCTGCTCGAAGAGGCCATCGCCGACTCGCGCTGGGATCTGACCTATCTGGCCATGCAGGTAATCATCGAGGGCCTGGCGCTGGCGGCATTCGGGACGATCCGCGATCTTGCGACCGAACCTCTCGGACGCGCACTCAACGCTTACGTGATGCAGGACGAAGCGCGGCACGTGGCTTTCGGGCGTCTGGCGCTCAGGGATTACTATCCGCAGCTTTCGAGCCGTGAGCGAGACGAGCGCGAGGAGTTCGCCGTTGAAGCCTGCTACCTGATGCGCGACCGCTTTCGTGGCGAAGAGGTATGGGCCAACGTCGGGCTTGATGTCGAAGGGTGCTCGACCTTCATGCGAGGGTCGGAGTTTTATCAGCAATATCTCAAGCTGCTCTTCTCGCGCATCGTGCCGACGCTCAAAGATATAGGGTTGTGGGGAGGGCGCATACAGAAAGCGTTCGTCGACATGAACGTCATCGAGTATGCCGGAGTCGATGTCGAAGAGTTGAGCAAATCGGATGAAGACGTGGCCGCAGAGTTCGACCGTCTGCGCGAGGCCCGCGACCATCACGTCAGCGAGGTCATCGCTTCTGCTCAATCGGATTGAGCGCCCGGCTGTTGCAATCGAAGCTGGTGCAAACATTTTTGGAGGGCGGGTCGGCTTTGGTTTGGTCTTATGCAGAAGCAAAGCTGCAACATTTCGCAGCACTCCGAAAGGTTTTCCTCATAGTTTCCCATGAAGAAAAAAGTACTGATCGCACTCGCAGTAATCATCCTCGTCGGGCTGGCTGTTTTCTTTTTCGTCGTCCCGGCTCAGGTCGAAAAGAGCATGAACATCACGCTCAACCCGCCGCCCTATCGAGCGTCGGAGCGCGCAGGAGAGCTTCACCGAAAACTGTTCATAGTCGATCTTCACGCCGATTCGTTGCTCTGGGACCGCGACCTGCTTGAGCGCACAGGGCGCGGCCACGTCGATGTGCCCCGGCTCATCGAAGGAAATGTCGCTCTTCAGGCTTTCACCATCGTCACCCAAACGCCGCGCGGCCAAAACATCGAAAGCAACGACGACTCGACCGACAACATAACCCTTCTTTCAATCGCCCAGCGATGGCCCGTTGCCGCGTGGTCGAGCCTCATGCAGAGGGCGCTCTATCAGACCCGAAGGCTGCGCGAGATGGCCGAGCGATCAGGCGGCAGATTCACTGTGATAAAAACCGCCTCAGAACTTGCGAGCTATCTTGAGCGCCGACGCAGCGAGACAGATATTACAGCCGGGTTTCTGGGCGTCGAGGGAGCGCACGCGCTCGACGGCGATCTTTCGAACATCGATGCGCTCTTCGACGCCGGTATTCGCATGATGGCCCCGACTCATTTCTTCGACAACGACCTGGCAGGCTCGGCGCATGGAGCAAGCAAGGGCGGACTGACAGAAAAGGGACGCGAGATGATCCGCCGCATGGAAGAAAAGCGAATGATCGTCGATCTCGCGCACGCTTCTCCTCAAACAATCGATGATGTTCTCGCTATGGTCACGCGGCCCGTCGTCGTCTCTCACACCGGAGTCAAAGGCACATGCGACAATCAACGCAATTTGAGCGACGAGCACATCAAAGCCATTGCCCGCAGGAGAGGGGTCATCGGCATAGGCTATTGGGATACGGCCACCTGCGGCAGGGACGCTAAAGCCATAGCTCGCGCCATAAGCTACACCGTAAGGCTTGTCGGTATAGATCATGTGGGGCTCGGCTCGGACTACGATGGCGGCATCAGCGCGCCCTTCGACACCACAGGCCTAGTCGAGATAACCGACGCGCTGTTGGAAGAAGGTTTCAGCCACAGCGATATAGAAAAAATCATGGGCGGAAACGTTTTGAGACTCCTCCTCGAAAATCTTCCATAAGTAGTCTGGAGTCTGGAGTCGAGAGTCTGGAGTCCTTTGACTCTCGACTCCAGACTACAGACTCTAGCACATTCGCGAATGTTTGTTGATGTACATAGCGCTGTCGGCTGTATCGAAGGCCAGTTCGATCTGGCTCATTTCTCCGAACGATTGTATTCCGAAGGAGACGACCAGCGGGACTATCTCGTCGAAGCCGGGAAGTTGAATGCTGCTCAACGCCATATTCATCCTGTTGACTCGCTTGCGAGCTTCTTCCTCAGTCATCTTGAAAAACAATATGAGGAATTCATCGCCGCCCCATCGAAAGAGCAGGTCGTCGGCGCGGATCACGGAGCGAATCGAGCGGACCACTTCGCGGATGGCTGCATCGCCTGCCGTGTGACCGTATCGGTCGTTGATGGGTTTGAGATTGTCTATATCGATTATGACCACGCAGCCTGAAGCGATGGAATTGATGTCCTGTTTTTTTTCCAGCAGCGAGTGAAAAGCATGGCGGTTGAGCGCCTCGGTCAGCGGGTCCATGCGGGCCAGGATTTCGAGGCGGTCGCGGGCGGCCACAAGCTCGCGGTTGGTGGCTTCGACTTCGTGGCGGGCGTCTTCGAGCACCAGCATTACGGTGCCGAATCCGAGCAGGATTTCGAGTATAAGATCGAAGACAGCCGTGTATCTGAGATACTGGAACTGGTCGAGAACCCGGAGCTCGACATAGGTCATGAGCGCGACGTAATGAAGGAAGTCGAGAGCCAGCAGCGCCAGCGCCACCGATATCACTTTGATGCCCAGACTGCGCGGGCTTCGACCGCGTGCCGGAAGCAGAGCGACGAGAGACGCTATGAACAGCCCGGCCAGGATTGCTGAGTGAAAGATGAACTTGCTGTTGAAGTGTATATTGAGAAAGGCCAGCGTGATCGCAATCAACCCGCCCAGAAAGAGCGCGTACAGATGGCGGCGAGTGAGTTTGTTTCCGCTCGCGTAATTGCGGCATCCACCGATCAGCAGGAAGCCGAATGCGTATTCTCCCAGGTAATAAAGCGCCAGGAAAATACGCTCGACCGAATCGATGCGGACGGAGATGGCCAGAGAGACGAGCGCCGTCGCCAGGCATATCCACCCCGCAGTCCAGTAATCGAGGAAAGCTCTCTTCATGGAGCGTTTGACTACCAGCGACAGGATGGTGATTAAAAGCACGCCCACGCATTGAACGATGAGCCAGGTCATGCTTTGAAGAGAGTTCAGAAAATCCTGCCAGTTCATCCGTCTTATCCGCCTGGAACTGAGGAAGCCCGGAAGTGGAGGCCCTCAGAAGGCTCTGCTCAGGGAGAGGGTCCCACGCTCTTAGGACTTGTAAAATGATAAGTTGGTCAACTTCTTCGCAGGATATGCGAAAATCTCAGGGAATTCGAGCATTTTGCATGTGAAGATGACCAAGTTATCGTTTTACATCTCCATAGATGGTCTGGGATAAAACCGCCCAGCGGCTCAGGGCTGTCGAGAACGCCAAAGGGGGCAAAGCTTCGGCGCTGGGTAGAATACTTATCCGTCTCGATAGTGTCAACACTTACTATCCGACGAACAGAAATATCTGGCCCGCATCGGGAATGGTTTCAGGCTTTCAATCCTCGCGGCACTCTTCGAACCTCTTTCGATACTTCTCAGGAATCTCCGCTTTCTCCCAGGTGTCCATACTCACGGCGACTTTTATTTCGGATGAGCGGGCAAGCAGTTGATCGGAGCCTTCTTTGTAAATTCGAAACTCGAAAGTGACCGATGAGCGACCCACGCGCGAGATATGAACCGCGACTTCGAGCGCGTCGCCGTACCTGAGCGGGCTGTAAAACTCTGTCGAGGTCTTCACGGTCGGAAAGCCCAGTCGCTCTTCTTCGATCAATCGGTGATAAGGAATTCCAATGTAGCGGGCGAAGAAATCTTCCTGCGCGATGTGAAAGTAATGAAAGATGACCGGGTAGTAAACTATCCCCGCTTTATCGACATCGCCGAAGCGAACCGGAAGATTGGTCCTGTAGGCCATTTGCTGTCAGCTATCGAGCGTCTGATTTATCTTCGAGGTAGATGCCGGGGCGAAGTATTTCCATATTCGATTCGGGCCGCTTGAGGCTCTCGAAGCCGAATTTTTCATACAGCCCATGCGCGTCTCTTGTGGCGAGCGACCATCGTCGGAGTCCCTGAAGCTGCGGGTGCGAAAGGATGACTTCCATAAGCCACTTGCCCAGCCCCCGGCCTTGAAACTCTTCTATCACGAACACGTCGGCCAGATAAGCGAACGTGGCGTAATCGCTGATTACTCGCGCAAAGCCGACCTGTTGATCGTCTTTGTAGATTCCGAACGCAAGAGAATTTTCAATCGAGCGGCGGACGATTTCGACCGGCACACCTGTGGCCCAGTAAGATCGCGCGAGATAGCTGTGAACGACCGGGATGTCTATCCTTGATTTGTCGGCGCTGATTGTGTACTGGCCTTGCCGCCATTCGTGACTCACGATTATGTCTCCTGAAAATAAACCATCCGATCATCAACCTGCGGATTCAGACTCAAGCGCCTCGATGACTGCTGCGACGATCATACAGGAAAGCGCCTCGAAACTTGCTTCGCCTTCCAGGCGGGTGGCCGAGCGCGGGTCTCCGAAGTAAGCTTGGGCGCCGCCCGCTTCAGTAAACGTCTTCGCGCCCTCGCGGATTTTTTCCGCTATCGAGATCGAAACTTTTTCAAGCTGCGCTCTTTCATCTTCGCGGACAAGATCAGGGCGGGCCGCCATCACCAGAGAAGTTTCATAACTTCCGGCGTGACAGTCTCCGCGTCGAAACTCCTCGGTCAAAGTCTCGGCCCATCGCCGTCGCCTCTTGTCGGGGAATGCGACTGCGCGGCCTGTTTGTTGTGTGACCATCTCTATAGCTTCATTGATCGAAGCGACGTGATCGGGTTCGAGGTGCGAGTTTGCGATGACGACGAGCCGCGCGCCTTGAGCGTAAAGCGAAAGGCAGATGTCGCGGAGGAGAGCGATGGCGGTTTCTTTTTTAATTGAAATCGTGCCTGCGAAATCCGCGCTGAAATCCGTCACGCTGTAGGAAATCGCTGGAAGAACGAGTGTAGCGATTCCCTGCTCATCGAGTTTCGCGGCGGCGCGTCGAGACATCTCTTCCGAGATAATCACGTCGGTCGCAAGCGGCAGGTGCGGCCCGTGCGCTTCGGTAGATCCTACGGGCAGGATGAAGACAACGCCGCGTGCGATTTTTTCACGGGCTTCTTTCCAGGTAAGATTGTGAAATGCGCTCATATTTTTTCAGTTCGAATCGTTTTTGCTGTCGCGTATTATTCTTCGATCGAGGTCGCTGTCTGTGAGTCAGGCATTTCCCCTCCGGCTTTCTGAAAAGCGTCAAAGAAGAGTTCGTCATGAGAGGCGTTATCTCTGCTAGAGCTATTCGTTCCACGGCGGTTTCTGCGCTCCGTGAATAACAGCAAGCACATCTATCTGATCGGATTTTATGTAATAGATGATTCGATATGCCTTCGATGACTTCTCGTATTTGCGGCGCATTATATTCCGGCACTACCCGACCTGATAAAGGGAAATTTCTTATTTGCTGAGTGCGCCTCGTAAGACGATCAACCACTCTCTGGGCGTATTCGAGCGAACTTTGAGCGATGTATTCGTGAATCGCCCAAAGTTGCTCCAGCGCGTTGTCTGTCCATTCGACTTTCACTTGTTGAGACCAAACTTTTCACGAACATCTTCGACACCGGTAGTTCTTCCAGCCTGACTATCGGCAAGCCCCCTTTCTATTGACTGGCGCACGTAGATTTCGTGCATTAGATCATCCCACGTAGAGTTATCCGGGAGTTGATCAACTAATTTCTTCGCTTCTTCTTTCAGGTTTATGGTCTCCATTTACTTACTCTCCTCAATCTCCGTAATCAGTCGCCATGTTAAAGCACATCGTATTGACACGCAATTGGACGTATTGACTGCTAGATGTAGGCCGGAAACTTCATGCCGCTTTCTCTGGAGGATGATTTCCTTGAACGGCAAATGCAAGGGCTGCAAGAACGCCTTCTCTCGTCAGTCGCGGATGAGCATCGAGTATCTGCTCCACCGTTTCCCTGGCGGCCAGCTTTTCCAGTATAAGCTCGACCGTTATGCGAGTGCCTGCCACGACCGGCTTACCCATCATGATCGAAGGGTCGGATTGAATCAGATCATCGTTCATAATGCCCCGATTATAGCCCGTCGGCGATCAAATATCCTCAGTCATCGACGAAGCGATTTTCTATCTATCTTGCCGCGATCGTTCTTTGGCAAATCTTTTCTGAATTCGATCCATCGCGGATATTTATATGGCGCGAGGTTTTCTTTGACGAACTCTTTCAATTCCCGTTCAAGCTCGTCGCTCGCTTCAATGCCTTCCGCGAGGACTATGAACGCTTTTGGTTTGACAAGCCCCTGCTCGTCCGTCGCCCCTGTGACGGCGCATTCGCGCACCGCAGAGTGTTCGAGCAGACAGTTTTCAATCTCAGTGGGTGAGACGTAAATGCCGCTCACTTTCAGCATCTCGTCAGTGCGACCGCCATACCAGTAATAGCCCTGCTCGTCGCGGCGAAACTGATCGCCCGAAGTGTACCAGTCTCCGGCAAACGTCTCTTTCGATTTTTCATGCGCGCCCCAGTAACACAATGCCGCCGAATCGCCCTTGACCCGGAGTGTCCCCATCTCGCCCGTCGCAACCTCGCGGCCCTCAGCGTCGACTATCTTCGCTTCATAGCCGGGAACGATGCGCCCCAGTGATCCGGGTACGACATCGCCCGGATAGTTCGTTATGTAGATGTGAAACATCTCCGCCGAGCCTATGCCGTCGAGTATCTCCACGCCGAAAGTTTCCGTCCAACGATTGTAAAGCTCAGGCGGGAGAGCTTCGCCCGCTGACAGACAAAACCTGAGCGATGAAAGATCGTATCGCTCGCTCGCGCCTTCAACCTGAAGCATGGCGTTTATCATCGTCGGCACGCTCGTTAAAATCGTCGGCCTGTATTTTTGTATCATCTCGAACATAGTCTCAGCCGTCGAGCGTTCTGAAAACAGAGCCGTCGCTCCTCCGACCGCGAACGGAAACAGAAGATTCGTCCCCGTCGCGTAACCGAAGAAAAGTTTAGGCACCGAAAGAGTGATGTCGCTTTCGTTTATGCCGAGAACCCGCTTAGCGTAGCATTCGGTGTTATATGGAAGATCGTGCTGGAGATGAACTGCGGCTTTCGGGTGTCCGGTCGAGCCTGAAGTGAAGAGCCAGATTGCGATGTCATCGCGCAGGGTCGGCGCGTTCTCAAGCTGATCTGAAGCTGCTGAAATTATTTCTTCGTAAGCGTGCAGAGTCGAATGCCTCTCGACTTCCATCAGACTTCCCAGTGAAGAGCCTCCGACGACGATGGTGTGTTTGAGGTAACGTGAAGAAGCGGCTGCCGGAGCGAATCTTTCCATCACCGACGCATCGACTACTGCGACTTTGGCTCGCGTGTAGTCGAGATAGTATTCATAATCCGCTGTCGGAAGGATGGTGTTGACCATAGTAATGACCGCGCCGACTTTGGCTACGGCGAACCACGCGGCGACAAACTCGATCGAGTCGGGCAAGACCATAAGCAC
>CAZPQE010000345.1:0-7748 GCA_964588615.1 uncultured Clostridia bacterium
ATGAAGCTGTCTTCGATCTCCTTCAACAACTCTTCGGCGCAGTCGATTGCGCCCTGCATTTGAAGCTCATCAGGCGTGAGTTCGATTTCGGCTCCGAGCGCGCGCAGCACGCGCATTCGCTCCTCGCTCATCGAATCTGGCATCGTCAGAATTATCCTGTAGCCTCGCGCGGCTGCCGTCATCGCAAGTCCTATCCCGGTGTTGCCCGAAGTAGGCTCGATGATCGTCGTTTTGCCGGGCGTGATTCTGCCTTCAAGTTCGGCGGCTTCGATCATGGCGAAAGCCGTGCGGTCTTTGACGCTTCGCATGGGGTTGAACGCTTCGAGTTTTACTATCACTTCGGCTGAACCGGGCGCGGGCAATCGATTGAGCCGCACGAGCGGCGTGTATCCAATGGCGTCGAGCACGCTGTGGCAGATTTTCGGTCTTCGAGACATCGCTTCCTCCTCATAAGGAAGATCAGCCTAGCACAGCGGGCGGTAAGGCAAAAGTAAAAAGGCAAAAGGCAAAAGCGGGAAGCCGACGCAGGATGCCGAAGTAATGCGGGGAGAAAAAATCTCTGCGTTGTCTCTGCGCTCTCTGCGCCTCGGCGGTGAAGGGGCCTTTCTTGATCGAACCTCTCACGTCACCCGAACATTCGCTTTTCTCTTTTTAATCCCTGCCTGTATCATTCACCCCGGAGAACCAATCCATGTTGAGAGATAAAAAAATCGCCGTGCTCGGCGCGGGCAAACTCGGAGAGACGCTCATTCGCGGATTGATCGAAGCCGGAGTGACCCATGCCGAAAACTTCATCGTCACCGCAGGCCATCAGACTCGACTCGATCAGTTGCGCGAACGGTTCGGCGTCGCGGGAACTCTTTCGAACACGATGGCCGCCGAATCGGCTGACATCATTCTGCTTGCGGTCAAGCCTCAAACCGTTCCCGCTGTGCTTTCGCAGACCAGTGAGACGCTCCTCCCGTCTCAACTGCTCATATCAGTCGCCGCCAGCGTGAGCACCGCTTTCATCGAAAAGCACATAGCTGCGCCCGTCCCTGTCATCCGCGCCATGCCCAATACGCCCTGCCTGCTCAAAAAAGGAATGACCGGAATTGCGCCGGGCAGCAACGCCGCCTCTCCTCACACCGCGCTTGCCAAATTCATTTTCGATGCGGTAGGCCGAACCGTAGTCGTCGATGAAAAGCACATGGACGCAATCACAGGTCTTTCCGCTTCCGGCCCGGCTTTCATTTACATTGTCATCGAATCGCTGGCTGAAGCAGGCGTCAAAGTCGGACTCCCGCGCGACATCGCAACCGAGCTTGCCGCGCAGACCGTCCTGGGCGCGGGCGCGATGGTTTTGGAAACCGCAGAACACCCCGCCAAGCTCAAAGACATGGTGACGACCCCTGCCGGATGCACTATCGATGGCATACTCGAACTCGAAGACGGCGGACTGAGGGTCACGCTCATCAAAGCGGTAGTCAAAGCGACACAGCGCGCAAAGGAGTTGCTGGAAACTTAAATGACAGCCCTTAGACACAACAGACGGCCTGGCCGATTCCGTTCGATAATCAACCGGCTCGCCGTTTTCACTTTTGCCTTTTGCCTTTTGCCTTTTGCCTTCGCTCACGCGATGCAGAATTCTCAGACGAAAAATGAAGCAGCCGCAGCCGATTTCCCAAAGCTGATCGAAGAATATCTGATCGATCTTCACTCGCGTCACCCTCAGCTTGCCGCCGCAAGCGGCATCCACGCCTGGGACGGGAGGCTGGAAGATTACAGCGCGGCGGGCCTGGCTTCTGAGGCTTCGGCCATCAGACGTTTTCAATCCCGCCTGGAAAAAATTCCACCGCTCGAACTCACGCTCTCCGACCTGTTCGATTACCAGATCATCGCTTCGAATATGAAAGCGCGACTGCTCGAACTCGAACAGATCAGAAGCTATGAGCGCAACCCTCAAATCTACAGCGACCTTATTTCGATATCGCTGTTGCAGATTACGATGTTCGAGTACGCTCCGCTGGATTCGAGGCTCAGGCACGTGATAGCAAAACAAAAAGAAGTCCCGCGCCTTCTGGATTCGGCCCGCGCAAACGTAGGCCGTATCCCTCCGGTCCTTCTGAAAACTTCGCTCGACGCTTTTCGCGGCGCACTCACCTTCGTCCAAAACGATCTGCCCAGAGCCTTCGCCTCGGTCAAAGACCAGAAGCTGCAATCGGAGTTCAAGAAATCTACGCGCGAGGCGACTGCCGCATTAAGCCATTACATCCGACATCTCGAAAAGACCAGGCCCGACCCTGCGGTCAGCTTCGCCATAGGAAAAGAAAACTACGAAGCGAAGCTGCGATTCGAAGAAGGAATCGATATTTCGACCGACGCGCTGTTGAAGCTCGCATACCGCGAGCTTCTAAGCGCCCAGGAGGAATTCCGAAAAGCTGCGGCTCAGATAGACCGGCGTCGGGCAGAGACGCAGGTGTGGGCCGAGGTTCAGAAAGACCACCCTTCGGCGGGCGCGCTTGTCTCCGAGGCTCAGAAACAACTCGACGCGCTCGTGCGATTCATCGAGGAAAAACGGATAGTGAGGCTGCCCGCAGCGCCCGGCCCTGAGGTCTCTCCGACGCCCGATTTTCTGCGCTGGGCGACTGCAAGCATGTGGACTCCGGGACCAATGGAGAAGCGCGCATTGACGGCAAGGTATCTCATCACGGATGTCGATCCGAAATGGAGCGCAAAGCAGCAGGAAGAGCACCTCTCTTCGATCAACCGCGCGCAGCTATGGACGACATCGATTCACGAGGCTTATCCGGGTCACTTCGTGCAGGGGGCTTATCTCTCACAAGTCAAATCGAGCGTGAGAAAAACGTGGGCTATCGCGTCGGCGAGTTACGTCGAGGGCTGGGCGCACTACTCGGAGCAGATGATGATCGAGGAGGGATTCGGCGGCGGCGATCCGAAAATGAAAATGGGTTTGTGGGCTGACGCGCTGCTGAGGTTGTGCAGATTCGTTGTTGGGATAAGGCTGCACACGGGAGGGATGACGATAGAAGAAGCGACACGATTTTTCATGCAGAACGCTTACCTTCAGGAGACGCCCGCGCGGACAGAGGCCGAGCGCGGCGCATTCGATCCGACCTATCTGGCTTATGCGGTGGGCAAGCTGGCGATACTCAAGCTGCGCGATGATTACCGCCGTTATCGCGGGGCCGAGTTTTCGCTTCAGGAATTTCACAACCAGTTGCTTGGGAACGGGCTTGCGCCGATTCGCATTCACCGCCAGATGATGATGCCGGGAGATAAGGGCAAATTGATCGAGTGAAGATTGATGCCATGTCCGAATACGCAGGCTTCCCCTCCAAAGAATTCTCCATTCGCACTCGCGCCGGGAATCTTGCGCGTATGCAATCAGAAACCTTCGACCTAGCCGTCATCGGCGGAGGCATCACTGGCGCAGGCGTCGCCCTCGATGCCGCATCGAGAGGACTGTCAGTCGCGCTCGTGGAAAAACGCGACTTCGCATCAGGGACAAGTTCGCGTTCATCCAAACTCATTCACGGCGGACTGCGCTACCTCGAACAGTTCGAATTCATGCTTGTGCGCGAGGCTCTCCATGAACGCGCAACGCTCAAAGATATAGCACCACATCTGGCCGAGCCTCTTCCGTTTCTGGTCCCGGTTTATGAGCGCGGCAAACCTTCGCCGCTCGGATCCAACAAACTGAAACTGCGCATCGGGCTTGGACTCTATGATTTTCTTGCAGGAAAAAGAAACATCGCGCCGCACCGATGGCTTGCGCGCAAGGAATTGTTGAAGATGGCTCCCGCGCTCAACGACGAAGGATTGCGCGGCGGATTTCTCTACTACGATTGTTTGACTGACGATTCGCGGCTGGTGATCGAAGTCATCAAAGCGGCGGCTCGTCGGGGGGCGGCGATCGCCAACTACACGGCGGCGCGCGGGTTTCAAAAGAGCGGCGAAAGAATTTCAGCCCTCGAAGCCGAAGACTCCCTGACAGGCAATCGTTTTCTGTTGAGGGCGACTGTATTTGTCAACGCTGCGGGCGTGTGGTCTGAAGAAGTGGCCAGGATGATCGGCGAGAGCGCGTCGATTCGCATCCGCCCGTCGAAAGGCATTCACATCCTCGTGCCGCAGGAAAAAATCCAGGCGCAGGCGGCGGTGCTCATCCCTTCGATTGGCGAGCAGCGATTTCTTTTCGTCATCCCGTGGCACGGAAGAACTCTGATAGGGACTACGGACACAGACTACCGGGGAAGTCTCGACGACCCGCAGGCCGATGAGGAAGAAATCCTTCGAGTCGTGGAATCGGCTGCCAGAGCCTTTCCTGTGTCTCACCTTTCGAGAGAAGATGTCATCAGCGCGTTCGCGGGGCTCCGTCCGCTGGTCGCGGGGAATGACGACGCTACGAAAGACCTCTCGCGCAAGGACGAGATAATCGAAAACCCTTCGGGGCTGATTACTGTTACAGGCGGCAAGCTGACCACATATCGCCGCATGGCCGAGCGCGTCGTCGATGCTGTTTATCCGCACCTTGAGAAGCAGGGAAGAGTATTTCACTATGGGCCGCATCTGAGCCTGACGAAGTATTACAAACTTACGCGCGGAACGGTGTCGAGGGAGAAGGCCGAAAAGCTTGCGAGTCGATTCAACTTGCCGGTCGAGACTATCGATCACTTGATGCGAAGCTATGGCGGAAACTTCCGAACCGTTCTGAAGATCGCACTCAAGTCCGGCGAGTTGAAACTGCCTCTGATCGAAGGACTGCCACACATACGCGCCGAAGCGGTTTACGCCGGTCGATACGAGATGGCTGCTTCGGTGGAGGATTTTCTATATCGAAGAACGAGGATCGCTTTGCTTGCGCGCGATCACGGCAGCGAGTGCTACGGGGTTGTGTCTGAAATTCTGGAGCGCGAACGTGACCGGGGCGCTCGCTCGCGCATTTATCGCAGAGGAGGGCCGGAGCAGATGAATGACACTCCATTTCTTGAAGAGAAGCACAGGCAGTTGGCCGGAACGGTCGAGCGATTCAACCATAAATGGCTGCCGCTTATGCCGACGGGCGCGGCGGAGGATGTGCAGGCAAGATGGCTCGTCGGCGCGCTCGCCACTGAAGGATTGCTGCAATACACGACCTGTGATTCGTCTTCATCGCTCGACGTGCGCGCGCTGTGCATAATTCGCGAGCGGCTTTCTTATCACTCCGCGCTCGCCGATCTGATGTTCGTCATGCAGGGCCTCGGCAGCTTTCCCATACTCGTCGCCGGATCGAAGGAACTCAAAGAGCGTTTCCTCTCCAGAGTCAGAACGGGAGATATGATCGCGGCTTTCGCCATCACCGAGCCTGAGGCCGGATCGGATGTGTCGGCGATAAAAACCGTGGCGAGGCGCGAAGGATCGAAATACATACTCAACGGGCGAAAGACCTTCATCTCGAACGCAGGGCTTGCCGACTTCTACACCGTGTTTGCCAAAACCGACATGGAGCGGGGAGCGAAAGGCATATCGGCGTTCGTCGTCGAGCGCGACGCGCCGGGGTTTTCATTCGAGGGACGCATCGATCTGATCGCGCCTCACCCGATAGGCGCGATGGCTTTCAACGAGTGCAGAATCCCCGCGTCGAATCTGCTGGGCAAAGAAGGCGAAGGATTTCACACGGCTATGCGGACGCTCGACACTTTTCGCCCGACCGTCGGGGCCGCCGCTTTAGGGCTTGCCTCGCGCGCGCTGGACGAGGCGGTGAGTTACGCGAAGCGGCGAGTGCAGTTCGGTCGTCCGATAGCCGAATTTCAGGCCACACAAATGAAGCTTGCCGAGATGGCGACCGAGCTTGAAGCTGCGCGATTGCTGGTCTATCGAGCCGCGTGGAAAAAAGATAGCGGCGCGGAGCGCGTGAGCATGGAATCAGCCATGGCGAAGTTGTACGCGACAGAAGCGGCGCAGCGCATAATCGATCATGCGGTTCAGATTCACGGGGGGGCAGGGGTTGTGTCGGGCGCAGTGGTCGAGCGGCTTTACAGGGAAGTGCGGGCGTTGAGGATTTACGAAGGCACTTCGGAGATTCAAAAACTGATCATCGCCTCTCAGCTTCTGAAGCAATGAGCTATTCGAGACCTGCAATTTTCTTGATCGCTTTCCAGTCGCGCTCTTGTGCCGTCGCCGGGTTGCTGATGAAGAAATCCATTTCGTGCGATCCGGCGTATCTCTCGTCTCCGATCACGAACGCATCTTCGCCCCACATCATCCATCGCTCGCGCAACTCGTCCGCCGACTGATTCCGCTCTCGCATCTCTTCTACGGAGTCTCGCACCCACCGGCGGGCGAATTCGCGGGCGAGTTCGAAGGAAGGAAACCCATCGATTCGGTACTCGCTCTCTTCATCCATGTAATGGCTCATATCGATTATGAGCACCGAATAGGAACTGCTCATGTTCAGTACCTGCGAGTGAATCCTTTTGCCATCCAGTAGTTTTCCTTCTTGATTCTGTCGATAGTCTGGCGGTCGGCTTCGAATGGAGAATCGGGTTGAGATGGATGATCCAGATGCCGGGTCTTGCTGAAGGGCGTGCTGCGGAGGTTCATATTGTACGCCTTGATCAGAAGCGATTCGAGGTTTATCACGTCCTGAATGTTGTAGGCGAGCAGCGTCTCAAGCGATCTCCTGTCCCGGCTCCTCAGATAATCCTGCCACAGCAGGACGGCGAAGTATCCATCGACGTCTTCTATGCCCTTGCGGACGACTCCCAGGTTTCTTTCGCACGCTTTGAGCCCGCCGGTGTATCCGAGGTCTTTGAGCACATACCTCAGATCGATGTGGGCCTGCCGGAGCCTGATTCCGAGGCATCTTTCGATGAACGGAACATCGAAGCTCTTGCCGTTGTAGGTTACTATCACGCGGTACTGTTTGATGTCCTGGCGAAAGTCCTTGAGGTTTTCTCCATTGACGTAATGACGGATCGCAATCCCGTCGTAGACGGCGATGGTAGTTATCGAATCGCCGTAGCCAAGCCCGGTGGTTTCGATGTCGAGGTAGGCTATCGAATGTCGGAAGTCGGGGAATAGCCGCCAGTGCTGATCCGACGGCAGGCCGTCGGTGAAGTAAATCACGTCGTTTTTTTCGAGGCGCAGGAAAGATTCTTCTATGTGCCTGCCCAGGGAGGAAAGATTCCTCCCCTTCAACTCCTGCAGCCTCGCGGCGCTGATCATCTCCCAGGAATGCAGCCCTGCTGACCAGAGCCGCTGCTCTTCTTTCAACCCGATTCCGGGAATATGGCAGAATGTGCTTGTGAGCATAGGGGTATCGGCTTCGAGCATTTCGCGGCTGTGTGCGCGTCTTATTCCAGGTGAATCAGTTCGATGGGCACGATGACCTCAACGTGATCGCGATGGACATTGAGGAAGGAAGCCGAGAGTATTCGGTGGCCCACCAGGTCGCATACCTCGGCGTCGGTCACGGCCAGAAACGGCTTGGCATTGACCACGTAATCGGTCAGCCTCGCTCCCTGAATGAGCGCGATCTCGCCGGTTATGCGAAAGTTGGCCGTCAGTATCAGCACCTTCATCCTGTCCTGGCTCGGATCTACTTCCCCAAAGTCCATGCTCGCTGCTTCCTTTCTTCGGGTTTTCTCCCCGAAACTATACCCCAGCCGAAGCTTGAGAGGAAGAGCGGCGATCAGCAATCGGCAGATTTCGCAGATTATGACAGATTCTCGCAGATTGATTTTCAGTTGGGCGATCTGCGCCGCCCC
>CAZPQE010000346.1:0-7709 GCA_964588615.1 uncultured Clostridia bacterium
ACGCGCTATCTACTGACACAGGTTCGCTCAATCAAAAGCGCAATCTTTGACCGTTGGCAGTATATCTTTTTCCTTACGATGACATCGGGCGACGTGATAGGAAATTATCGAATAGTTCGCGCGCTTGAAGACGATGGTCTGGCCATAACTTATGAAGCGCAGCAGATAAATCTGGCTGATCGCAAAGTCATGCTCAGAGCGCTCCCCGCAGACCTCGCTCTCCGCCCTGATCTCGTGGAGATATTTCGAAGCGAGGCTGAAATCGCGCTATCGCTTCGACACCCCAACATCGCTCCTGTTTTTGAAATGGGCGTCGAAGCGGGCACACATTTTTTCAGCCTCCCGTTTCTGGAAGGCAGAAGGCTTGAGGCGATCATTCGGCTCGGAGCGATCGCTCCTGCCGCTGCGCTCCCTGTCATCCGTCAGATGGCCTCCGCGCTCGACTACGCTCACAGCCGGGGAGTGATTCACGGCGACCTCAAGCCAGCAAACATCATCATCGATTTCGATGGACGGGTGTCATTGATCCGTTTCAGAAAGAGAGCCAGTGGAAACCCTGTCGTCGACAGGCCGGTGTATATGGCTCCTGAGCGCATCAGGGATGGCGAAATGGATCATCGGGCGGACATTTATTCGCTGGGAGTGATTGCCTTCGAGATGCTGGCGGGCCGCGCGCCTTTCTGGTCAGACGATTTTCACACGATGATGAGGAAAAAGTTTTTCGAGCCGCCTCCGCAGGCAAGCTTATCGAACCCTGAGTTGTCGGAATCCGTCGATGCTGCTCTCTGCGGCGCGCTCGGCTCCAACCCCGACCAGCGTTATCAGCGCGCACTCGCGCTGGCAGACGCGCTCGAAGAGGCGAAAGCTTGACAACCCTGTCGACGTTCCTATAGCCTTCTCCTTTTCTGTAGAGACATTTATCGAGAGGTGCATGCATGAAGAGGACATTTCAGCCCAACAATCGCCGGCGCGCAAAGACGCACGGCTTCCGCGTGCGTATGAGCACGAAGGGAGGCCAGTTGGTTCTCAAGCGAAGACGGGCCAAAGGGCGCAAGAGGCTGACGCCTGCGCATTACTGAAATAGTGATCGGTGGTCAGTGGTCAGTGGTCGGCAAGAGTTTTTCTGACCACCGACCACCGGCCACCGACCACTGCAATGAGTGAAGTATCTCAGGAATTTCCCAAGATAAACCGTCTGCTCAGGCGCGCTGAGTTCCGCCGCGCCTACGACGAGGGCCGCAAAGTTCAGGCAAGATACTTCACCGCTTTCATCGCGCCGAACTCACTAGACCTCCCGCGCATAGGCATAACGGTTACGCGCAAGTTCGGCAAATCTGTCAGGCGAAATCGAGCGCGCCGTCTGGTGCGCGAAGTCTTCAGGCGGAACAAGTGGCTAGTCCCGGCGGGCGTTGATATAGTCATAAACGTGAAGAGTTCCCTGCTGGAAGCCGGTTACAAAGACCTTGAAGCTGACTTCCTCGCTTTTGCGGAAAGGTTGAAGGGTCGGTGAAGTTTGCGCTGATTTATCTTTTGCGGGCCTACAAGCTGATCGTCTCTCCGCTGCTCCCGCCAGCGTGTCGCTTTACGCCCACCTGCTCCGAGTACACTATGGAAGCGATTGAAAAATACGGCGCCCTGCGCGGGCTTTATCTCGGGGTGAGACGCCTTCTTCGCTGCCACCCGTTTAATCGCGGCGGTTATGATCCCGTGAAATAGTTTTATGAAAAAGGAATCGATGGATCGAATAAGAATTCTGATCGCAATGTTGCTCTCGACCCTGGTGCTGGTCGGCTACCCCTTTCTGATCAATCGTCTCTATCCGCCTCCGCCTCAACAACTCGACGAGTCTCAACCCGAAGGGCAAACACAACCGGCTCCCGACACTCCCGCGCCGGTCGTGAAAAAACCTGCGACTCAACCCCCGGCGGCAACGCCGACAGTCACTCAGGAGACGGAGCGCGAAATCACGGTCGAGACCCCTTACTGGCGGATCAAACTTTCCAACCGCGGCGCGGTGGCGACCTCCTGGATTCTCAAGAAAGAAAGAGCCAACTCCGTCGAGCGCGATATTCGCGCAGCCGACGGCAGCCCTCTGGAACTCGTGCCTCGTGACGCGCTCGACCTACTCGGAGCGCCTCTGCATATACGCACTCCCTTGCGCGAAGAGCTCGCCCAACAGATAAACAAATCCAACTTCCGCATCGAAGGCGTCAGCAATCAGGAAATCTCGCTCAGTTCGGATGAAACCAGGGAAATAGTTTTCACCTACGCTTCAGGCTCGGTGACTGCGCGCAAGACGCTGAAGTTTTACGCCGACCGGTTCTACTTCGACGCCCAGGTCCAGGTCTTCTCAGATGGAAGCGAGCAGATGGTCGAACTGGTCATCGGCCCGCGCATAGGCGATCAGACCGAACAGCAGAACGGAAGCTACAGCGTGCCTCCGCAGGTGGTGGCCGAAACCAAACAGGATTCCCGCATTTACGTGCCGGGAGCTTCGATCACTCCGCCCTTCGCAAAGATCACTTCGATTGTCGAGAATCGAATCCAGATCGATAAGCCTCTGGCCTCAGATATTGATCAGATCAAAATAGTCGGCGGCGATGGAGCGACCCTTCTGGGGTTTGCGCGCGTAGTGGATCGCGAACAGGGAAGCCTCGCGCTGACCGTCGACCAGTTGCCGCAGGGCGCATCAGTGGGCAGCGGCGTGGCTCAGGGACTCGACATCCTGCGTCAGGGCTATCGCTGGGCGGGACTCGTCGACCGGTACTTTGCGATGGTGGCCGTCCCCGCGCGACAGTTCGATGAACTGAGGCTGACCTCGATCAAGATCAAGAATCCCAATGAAGAGAGCCCGCGCGATTATCCGTCGGTGGCCGTCAGCGCCGAATCGAAGTTGAGAATATTCGTGGGACCCAAGGACCGCGAACTGCTCGCCCAGGTCAGCCAGGAGATGGGAGCCAACCTCGAAAACCTCATCGATTACGGGTTCTTCGCTTCCATCATCCGTCCGATCATCCCTGCTATAAGCTGGGCGCTGGGAGGATTGAGCGCCTTCTTTCACAACTACGGCTGGGCCATCGTGGTCGTCACGCTGGTCATCAATCTGGCTCTCTCTCCGCTGCGCTGGTACAGCTCGAAGAAGATGAAGCAGACGGCCAAGCATCAGCCGCGATTGAAAGAGCTCCAGGAGCGACTCAAGAAACTCAAGGAGAATCCAAAGAAGAACGAGCGCGAGATGATGGAAGTGCAGCGCGAGCAGATGGCTTTGATGAAAGAGGCCAATCCCCTCGGAGGGTGTCTGCCGATGCTGTTGCAGATGCCGGTTTTCTGGGCGTTTTTCATCTACCTGACCGTCTCGCTCGAAGTGCGCCAGCAGCCCTGGATTCTGTGGATCAGGGATTTATCGACATCCGATCCTTATCACATACTGCCGGTGGTGATGTGCGCGACGATGATCGCTTCGACGTGGTTCACCCCCCAGCCCAATGTCGATGATCCGCAGATGAAGATGCAGCGAATGATGATGACCTGGGTGATGCCGATCATGCTGACGTGGCTCTTCTTCTGGAGCGCGCCCAGCGGGCTGGTGCTTTACTGGATGGTCGGCAACGTGGTGGGGGTTTTGATTCAGCTTGTGATAAATCGATTGACTGCCGAGCCGCCCGCCGCCACTCCGGGAAGCCCGACCAAAGCGGTCAAAAAATCCAAAGAGCGCAGGGCCGTGCAGCAGGTTTGAGACTCCAAAGTCGAGGGTGCGAAGCTATGTCAGAAAACGAGGTGCGAAGAATAGTCGAATTCACCAACAGCATTCTCCGCCGCAGCGGGCTCGATCTTGAGGCGAGAGCCGAAGCAGCCGAGGAAGGCCATCGCATCGAATTGCGCGGCAGCGACCGGGGGCTGCTGCTCGGCCACAACGCCGAACTGCTCGAAGCCCTCGAATACATCGCCACCCGCGCGCTCATTCGCGGTTCGGGCGAAGAGACGCTCGTCGTATTTGACTCGAACAACTATCGCGCCCGGCGCGAGAAGGAACTTCGAATGATGGCAGAAAAAGCCGCCGAGCGGGTGCGCCTCTCGAAGGTTCCCTTCAGCTTCGACCCGATGAGTCCGTCCGAGAGGCGCATCATCCACGTCGCGCTGGCAAACGACGCTTCGGTGAGGACCGAAAGCCAGGGCAGCGGCGAAAACCGCAAGATCGTCGTTTATCCCGCATAAAGCAGTGGTCAGTGGTCGGTGGCCGGTGGTCGGTAGTAAAGTTTTCTCACGATACTACTCGCTACTGACCACTAACCGCTGACCACTGACCACTGACCACTGCCATGTTCCGCGACGACACGATAGCAGCCATCTCGACTCCGCCCGGACGCGGCGGCATAGGGGTCGTGCGATTGAGCGGCCCTCGCGCCGTGGAAATCGCAGGCTCCATCTTCAGACCGGCTGTTCTCACGCCCAATCGCGCGCAGTTGGGTCATCTCCTGGACCCCGCCTCCGGTGAGCCAATAGATGAAATCGTTCTCACCTTTTTCAAAGCGCCCCATTCATACACCGGCGAAGATGTCGTCGAACTCAGTTGTCATGGGAGTCCTCTCGTGCTCAGTCGCGCGCTCGATCTCGTTACGTCGCGGGGGGGGCGAATAGCCGAGCCGGGCGAATTTACGTTTCGCGCTTTCTTCAATCGCCGGATCGATCTCTCTCAGGCGCAGGCCGTCCGCGACCTCATCAACGCGCAGACCCGATTCCAGGCTCGCGTGGCGACTCGCCAGATGGAAGGCGCGCTGTCGGAGCGGTTGTCGCCTCTCAAACAATCTCTCATCGAAACGATAGTTCATCTTGAGTCTTCAATCGAATTTGTCGAAGACGACATCTCGACGGAAGCGATTTCTCTGTTGCTGAAAAAGCTGAACCAGGCGATAGCGGATTTGGATCGAATAGCCGCGAGTTTTTCTTTCGGCAGGTTCGTTAGCGAAGGCTTCGATCTTGCGATAGTCGGTCGGCCAAACGTCGGCAAATCGTCAGTGTTCAATCGCCTTATTGGGAGCGAGCGAGCGATAGTCACGCCTCTGCCGGGAACGACCCGCGACGCGCTTTATGAAAGCGCATCGATTGGGGGGTTGCCTGTCCGGTTGATAGACACGGCGGGAATCAGAGAGACGACAAACGTTGTCGAGACCATGGGCATCCAGCGGAGTCGCGCGGCAATCGCCGATGCTGACATCGTTCTGCTTGTGATCGATGCTTCAGAAGCCTTGAGCGAAGACGATGCCCGACTGCTCGACGAGGTTCCGGGCGAGAGAAGGATTCTGGCGATAAATAAAATCGATCTGCCGCGCTGGCTCGAATCGCTGAAGGAAGAAGCGATCAGCATCTCGGCGCTCACTGGCGAGGGCTTCGATGAATTGACCGACTCGATCCTTCAACAACTGAGCGGTGAGGCGACAGTCGAGCGCGACGATATAATGATAACCGACGCCCGACAGCACAGCGCGCTGCGACGGGCGATAGAGCAGATGGAAAGCGCGCGCGATTTGATAATCGAAGGCGAGTTTGAAGAGGTCATTCTGTTGAGGCTGCGCGGCGCTCTTTCAGCGATTGGCGAAGTGACCGGCGAGACATTGACTGAAGACATCCTGAATCAGATTTTCTCGACCTTCTGTGTGGGAAAGTAAGGCGCGATAAACATCCATCATCAAACTGCGCAAGGCAATAACTTTTTTCCCCATCCTCGGATGGTTTGAGCAAACGATTCTGTTTTTCCGCCCGCTGCAATGTGGGCTATTAGAATCTTATCAGCCAGAGCCGCTATGAATAGATTTCGTTTCTGCGCCAGATCAGCCGTAACGTGGCGGTGTTTCGGGTCAAACGGGGAGAGCAGCAAAAGGCGTTTTTGCTCCAACGCGGCAATCCAGGTTTTTGGCAATCTCATATTCTCAATACCTCGCGCAGGGCAAATGATGATTGGCTGATCGCCGCGCAAAAGAATTTCAAGGCACTCTTTTTCCATCGGAGAATGAAAGCCACTTATGATCGTAACTCCATTGTCTCGCCATTCCCGCGCTGCGTCGTAAAGTCGCAAAATCACATTACCCGGACACTTGATCGAACAGAATAATCCTACTTTCTCGCCGTCAAGAATTGAAAGATCGCCCAATGCGTAAACGGTCAGCGGGGCATCCGTTTTGAGGTAATTGTATAGCGGTTGCGGATAAGAAACATTGCCTTGTAATAGTTGGACTGGTAATAGATTTCTCATGACCTTTGCCTGGTTTGAGCTATCTATCAATCAATAATCTATCCATAAAATTATTGATAGCTCGCGAACAGGCATCTATTTCGTTATACGTCTGCCCGGACTAGTTCAAGGTTTTAAGAGGCGAACGAAACCTTCCTGCTCGAAGTGTTTGTCTGTCGTCAGAGTTTCGCGGATGCTGCGCTCGCGCATCAGGATGAAGCTCGCGGCATCGCACAGCGAATAGGTTTTGTCCGGGCGCGATTCCAAGAGTTCTATGGCTTGACGATGTAGCAACTCATTTACCCAGACGATTTCGATTTCGTCGTCTTCAATCGCCCTTTGACTGAACTCTAAAGCGGCAGCGCGCGGCAAACCGCGAACTTGCGCTAAAGGCACAAACTCAGCCAGGGCATAGCTGTGCGTCAAATGATGCGAGGTTCGGGCATATAGCTCAATCGCTGTTTCGTTTTGCGGCTCGTCTTTGTGCAGCAGGCACAAAAGCCCCGATGTATCGAGCAACATCACTCTTTTTCCTCATGCGAGTTAGCGTACTCGCGCGCCAAATCCGCATCAATACTCTCGTTGTCCGCGCCCGTCGGATGACCTAAACTGACGGAGCCAAAAAGGTCTGAGAGTTTCTTCCCGCTTCGGCTCTTGCCGTTGTCCATCTTTGATTGCTGCGAAAGGTCGCTGATGATCAGAGCAGCCAGTTCCAGGCGTTCCTGCTCAGACATCGGGCGCACAGTTCGTTCATATACTTCCTGCACATTGGTCAGCATAAGATTACCTCGCTGCAAGCCATAATAATCCAAAAATGTTCATTCTTCACCTTCGCCCGTGTCGCGCCCCATTCGATACTTGATGTCGTAGTTGATGATGAAGTCCAATTCTTCATCCGTGAAACCGTAGTGCTTGGCCAGTACGCGGTCTATTTCGACAAGGGCAAAGTAGTCGGGCTTGCTACTGTAGAAGACGAGCAAAACCTTCCTGCTCGAAATGCTTGTCGGTCGTAAGGGCGTCACTGATGCCGCGCTCGCGCATTAAGATAAAGCTGACGGCATCGCAGAGCGAGTAGGTTTTATCAGGACGCGCTTCAATCAAGGTTAAAGCCTGGTCGTAAAAAACGCCGGTTGTCCAAACAATTTCGACCAAAGGGTTCTCGATTATAACGGTTTTCAGGTGCGTGCAACCCGATAACCACAGTGACGAAACCAACCGACAATGTCTTGCACAGTTATCGATGAAAATGCCTCCACCACTGCATTCATTATTTCTTCAATCGTCCTCGGTTTGAGTGAGCGTAGAATTGCCTTCACTTTCGACCAGCAATTCTCAATCGGGTTCATATCCGGCCAATACGGCGAGATGAAAATCACTCTGGCTCCCCGAGCTTCTATGGCATCTTCTATTTCTTCCATTTTATGGATCTGGCAGTTATCCAACAATACGACTTCTCCAGCTTTGAGCTTTGGGGCCAGGA
>CAZPQE010000347.1:0-7700 GCA_964588615.1 uncultured Clostridia bacterium
TTTATGAGTCCGGGATTCTGAGTGGCCAGAACCACCTTGCGGTCGACTTCGAGCTTGAGAGCGGGAACATCGACGGTTTGAAACCCTGTGGGAAATTCAGCGGCGCGCATATTTCTGTCCCAGGGCGGTGAGACGATCTGCATTCGCCAGTGCTTGGAATCTTCTCCCCGCATCATTCCCGAAGCGTGATACGCGTCGGTGATTTTGCCTTTAATCCACATGCAGTCGTTGCAATATGTGTGCTGCGCTATCGTGAGCACGAATTCCTGCTGATTGCCGTCTATCATGGCTGTTACCTCAAAAAAACGCTTTGTTTGTCTCGACGGGAGTTTCGGGGTAGGGATATTCGGATGACGTTTCTCCCGGTTTATAAGCGGAGGTCGAAGAGGTGTCAACACTTTTGTAATCTCAGGCGCAATGCGCCCGTTCTGACCGGTAAAAAAGAAATCCTGTCCATCCTGCTCATCCTGTCGATGGTGTCTGACTCTTCCTCGCCTAGTTGAGCGAGGGATCTGAGGCGAGGCATCGCTGATTGGCAGAGTGTTGACTCAATCGGAATGCGTAACCTACTATTGGTGATTGATAACGATGAGGTGACTGACATGGGAAACCTGGGATGGACTGAGATAATAATCATCCTCGTAATAGCGTTGATCATTTTCGGCCCGCGCAAACTGCCTCAGTTGGGCAAGAGCCTCGGCGAAAGCCTCGCTCAGTTCCGTCGCGCAAGCGAGGATTTCAAACGCACCTGGGAACAGGAGGTCGAAACCGAAAAGCGGCGACTGGAAATCGCCGAACCGACCCCGACCGCCGAAAGCTGGGAAACTACTGCCGCCGAATCCCCTGCCCAGGAGCCTGACACAACGACTGATGAAACCGCCGCGCAGTCAGAGCAGGATACGCCTCTCTCGACTGACGAGCCGGCTGAACAGGTCGAAGTCGCCGCCACTGAGCCGAGACGCGACTGGGTGTGATTGGAAATCGAGGCGCTATTCTCAGATGACCGCTTACAGCGATACCTACGAAGAACAGGACGAAGAACTCGAACATGGGAGCATGTCGTTCCTCGATCATCTCGATGAACTTCGTCGCAGGCTCATCCGCTGCGCCGCCTTCATCTTCATCGCCTTCGTCGTCTGCTGGATTCTTTCAGATAAAATTTACAACTTCCTTCAGGTTCCGGTTCAGGCCGCGCTCGTAAAAGCTCAGATCATCCAGTCGGACAAATTCCCTGATGCCGCGCTCCTGAAACTTGCCGACCTGCCCAACGACAAGAAAGTAGTCGTCACTCTTGGCCGCGATTACAAGATCGGCGATACGATAGTTCAGCGCGGCACGACCGTGCCCGCCAGAGTGCTGCGCGGAGAGGACGGAAGCGTTCAGATTGTCATAAGCGAAGCCTGGGTCATCGATGACCAGACCGTTCTGGATGAAGGCTTCGTCATCCCGCGCGAAGTCTACGCGCACACCGACCTCATTCACAGCCCCGAAACCCGGCTGGTCACTCCGACCGTCCAGGGCGGATTCAACCTCTACATCAAAGTCGCTTTTTATTCGGCCATATTCTTCGCCGTCCCCTTCCTGCTCTTCCAGGCCTGGGGATTCATCGCGCCCGGTCTCTACAAGCACGAGCGAAAATACGCGCTTCCGTTCATTCTGATGGGAACGTTGTTCTTTCTGGCCGGGTGCGCGTTCGCTTACTACATAGCTTTTCCGCGAGCGGCGGATTTTCTCCTCGGAGTTTCAGCCGAAGGAAACCTCCGCCCGCTGGTCTCGGCTGACGAATACTTCGATTTGATACTGACCATCATGCTCGGCCTCGGCGTCGTCTTCGAGATGCCGACGCTGACCTTCTTTCTGTCGAGGGTCGGGATACTCTCTCCGCAGATGATGACCAAAGGATGGAGGTACTCTTTTCTGATCATCATCATCCTTGCGGCGGTGCTATCGCCGACGACCGACATCCCGAACCTCCTGGTATTTGCCGCGCCCATGCTCCTGCTCTACGGACTGAGCATAGGTATAGCCTGGTTCTTTTATCGAAAGCGCAAGGAGCGGGAGGCAGCGGAAACTTGAAGCGCAAGTTGAACCCGTCAGGGCATTCTAAGGTCGAAGGGATGGGGAGTTCTTGACCGGTCTTTCAAAGACCGCGTAAACTTTAACCCTGATTTCGAACCGCTCACTCACAATTGGGTCGCAGAAGCGAAAGGAGTTTTGCACATGTTGAAAAAAGCTTTACGACTGGCTTTGATCGCATCGCTGCTGGCGAGCGTCTTTCCCGCTCAGGCGCAGGAGAACGAGCAGCGCAGGAAAGACCCGAATGAAAAGAAGAAAAAAGAAGAGCTCAAAAGCGTCTACAAAAACTGGCTCGACCAGGATGTCAACTACATCATAACCGACCAGGAGCGAAAGGCATTCAAGACGCTCAAGACCGACGAGGAGCGCGACCAGTTCATCGAGCAGTTCTGGCTCCGCCGCGATCCCGACCCCGACACTCCTGAAAACGAGTACAAAGAGGAATACTACCAGCGCATTCAATATGCCAACGAGAAGTTCGCCTCCGGCATTCCCGGATGGAAGACCGACCGGGGCCGCATCTACATCATGTTCGGCAAGCCCGACGAGATAGAATCTCACCCGGCGGGCGGCCCCTACGAGCGACCTTCTTACGAAGGCGGTGGATCGACCTCGACCTATCCCTTCGAAATCTGGTGGTATCGTCACATCGAAGGCATTGGCTCGGATGTCGAAATAGAATTCGTCGATCCATCGGGTTCGGGCGAATACCGCATAGCCCGCAGCCCGGATGAAAAAGACGCTCTGCTTTACGTTCCCAACGCGGGCCTCACGCTGGCCGAACAACTCGGTCTTTCGACCAAGGCCGACCGCATAGGCTTTCCCGGATACGGCTATGGGGGAGGCCGCCAGATTTTCGGCACGAGGGCCAAAGACCAGCCCTTCGAAAGATTGCAACTCTTCGCCGACCTCCAGCGCCCGCCCGCCATCAAATTCCCCGACCTTCAGGTCAAGGCCGACCTGCCAGAGCTTGCAACCGACATCCTGCCCTTCAGCGTCAGGACGGACTTCCTTCGCATAAGCGCGGAAGCGGTGGCCACCGCTTTTACCGTACAGTTCGATCACGCCGACCTTGCAATGAAAAACGTCGGCGGAATCTATTCAGGCACGGTCAACATCTATGCCCGCATCACCAGCCTTGCAGGCAAACGCCCCGGCTCATTCGAAGACATAGTTTCGACCGCCCGCTACACCGATGACACGCTTGCCGCAGGTCAGACTCAGCGTTCGATCTACCAGAAGCGAATCGTCCTTCCTCCGGGCCGGTACAAAATAGATGTCGTGGCCCGCGATGTCGTCAGCGGCAAGACCGGATTGCTGCATCACTCCTTCGAAGTGCCGCGCTATCAGGACGGACAGCTTGCCACCTCCACCTTGATGCTTGCCGCTTCAATCGAGCGCGTAGACAGCAAGACGGTTGCCGATCCTCAGTTCGTGCTCGGTCGCTACAAGGTCAAACCCTATGTGAGCGGCATCTACAAGCCCGGACAGAACCTCGCTCTCTTCCTTCAGGTCTACGACGCGGCGATGGATCAGGCCACTCTTCAACCGGCGCTCAAGGTCGAATATGTGGTCTCGAAAGGCGGGCAGGAAATACTGCACGTGGTCGAGGACGGCAAGGGCAAAGACAGCATAATCGATCTTCGCGGGCAGCAACTGACCGTCGTTCGCGCCATACCCATTATGGAAAAACTGGCCGAACAGGGAACCTACACAGTGATGGTGAAGGTGACCGACCTGGTGTCGCAGAAGACCGTTACCCCGACGGCTCATTATACCGTCCGCTGATCAGTTTCCCCTCACAAAGAGGCTCGCCCGCGCGGGCGGGCCTCTTCAAATCAAAAAGTTTCCAATTCTTCCGACGACCTCAAGAAATCGGTTTTCAGTTGCCGCGCCGTCTTGTTATCATCAACCGCTCGTCATGAAGTTTTCGATCAGCAATCCGTTCACCGAAGACCTGGCCGTCGATCTCGGCACGGTGCATACCTTCATCTACGGACACGGCAGAGGGATGGTGGTCAACGAACCATCGCTGGTGGCCATCGATATCAGCACAAATGAAGTCATAGCCGTAGGAAACGAGGCGCTCGAAATGCTCGGTCGCTCGCCTGAAGATGTCGAAGTCGCTTACCCCATGCGCGAAGGAGTGATTGCCGACTCGACCCTTGCTCAGAAGATGCTCGGCAAGTTCATACGCAAGGCCAGAGGCGGGCGCGCGAAAGTCTCCCGCCGGGTCATTCTCAACCTCCCTTCAGGCATCACTTCAGTAGAACGACTGGCCATCCGTGAAGTAGTGACCGGGATAGGCGTGAGCAAGGTACACCTGGTCGATGAAGGCATGGCCGCAGCCATCGGCGCTCGACTCCCCGTGACGGAAATGGCTGCCTCGATGGTCGTCGATATCGGCGGCGGGACGACCGCCATAGCGGTGGTTGCAAACTCCGGCATAGTCGAGTCGCAGACGCTTCGCATAGGCGGCCTCGACATGGATCACGCCATCATCAACTGGATCAAGAAGCATCACGGGGTGCTGATAGGCGAGCGTTCAGCCGAGCGATTGAAAATGGTTCTGGGTTCGGCAATCGAGCCGCCCCCGGACCACCGAAGCGTGGTCAAGGGGCAGAACATAGCCGAAGGCGGGCCGGAAGTAACGGAAGTGACCGCGCCTGAAATCCATCAGGCAATCGATATGGTAATCCGTCAGATAGTCGAAGCTGTGCATCAGGTTCTCGAAAACACTCCGCCCGAAGTGGCAAGCGACCTGCACGACCGGGGGCTGGTTCTGACCGGAGGAATCGCTTTGCTCGCCGGAATGGACGCTCGGATAGCAGCGGCCACAGGGCTTCAGGTCGAAGTCGCAGAAAGCCCGCGCCAGTCCGTAGGTCGCGGACTCATCGCCCTCTACGATCAGCCTCTGTTGCTGCGCCGGGTGGCTAGAACAATCGAGGCGAGTTGATTCATCATTTGTTCGCCTGTTCCCTGATCGTTTTCTGAAGGCTGATAAGGTTGGCAAACAGGCGATAGGCTCCGGCGTTGGGCGAGAGCAACTGTCGCCCAGGATCGTATCCCACATAAACGAAAGTACCTGCTCCAACTCGCGCAACGAGCAATCCGCCTCTCATCGCCTCCTGGCCCGCGACTGAGGTTTCAAGCAGTGCTGCATACTCGCTCGACCACTCTGTGGCGGGGAAGATTGCACGATTGACAACCCATCCGTCGAAATCTTTTTCTCTGATTTCATTCGGCGCTTTCATCAGCGGATGCGACGGATCGATTATCTTCACCGTTGCTCTCTCCCCGGCGATGATGTCTTTCGACAGTTTGATCGGGTAGGGGGCAAGCGTTTTGAATTCCCAGTCACGATCCTGCTGGTAGAACACGACAAGGTTTCCGCCCCTCCGCGCGTATTCGAGAAGACAGCGCGAAATCCTCTCGTCGAGATTTTCAAATGCCCGCTCGCCGACTATCACAGTTGAAAAACGATCAAGCTCAGAACTGAAACGATCCTGCCCGCTCACGGAATCGATCACCGGCACGCGATCAAGGTTGAGCCTCTCGCCTGCGACGCCGAGCGCATCGAGCGCAAGCATCGGCCACGACTCCGAGCCGAACCAGCCCACGCGCAATCCGTCGTCGAATTCTGCCTCGCTCGATTTCACGATCATCCTTGCGCTGGCCAAGGCGTCAGGCGGAGCGGGGCGCAATCGGCGGAACTCCATCAAAATGTCGGGCGACAGCGGCGGCTTCATCACCGGCAGAGTGAGCTTCAATTTGACTCTCACCTGCTCATCCTCGCGGGAAAAACTTACGGGAGTCGGTTGATAATCTTCCTGAGTCAAAGCCATCGGCACGACCCACAGCGCGCCTGCAAGCGCGCCCGGCGCGCGGTTGCGAAGCAAGACGGTGATTTCCATTTCGCGCGCCTTCTCCCAGTCTTTCACAAACGCGAAAGGGAGTGTTTCGATTTCGACCACCGGCGCGATGCGAAATGATTTCTGCGCCGCAAGTATCAGCGTGGCCTGCCCCAGCCCCACCTCGACGGCAGCCGCGATGCGTCGGCCCGAAAAATCGATGTCGATCTCAGGCAGAGACCCGACGGGATAGAATTTCTCCTCTTCTGTTTTAAGGCTCGCCTCTGTGTGAGCGCCCTGCGGAACTTCATAACGAACATCGTGAGAATGAGTTTCTCCCAATGCGACGCTGACGGTTTCCGATGACTGATACTCGATTTTGCCATCAGCCGATGGCAATGATTTCGGCGTGTGAAAAACCACAGGCAGAATCCGGTCGCTTCCGTTTATGAACTTCAGTCTGAGGTCGAGCAACTGCCCTGAGACGACCGTCTGATCCGAAATTTCCATGTCGAGTCTCAACCCCATCGCCAGAGCGATAGCGCGCTCAAGCTTCTCGATGAAGCGAACGACCCGGTGCGCTTCCGCGCCGTATCGCTCTCTGATCTCGCGGGCCGATCCTTCGGCCTGCTTTTCGACGAGCTTTTCGGTCATCGCTTCGATCAACTGCGGGCGCATGGCTATGGCTTCTGCGAGCGATAACTCACCGACGCGGGGCGGGGCAATCGATTGTCTGACCTTTGGTGAAACAGCAATCCCGTCGGTGAGCAGGCCGCCGCGATGGAATTTGTCTTCCCCGTGCGATCGCGCAAGCTTGTAGTAGATTCTCTTCTCGCTCGTTGCGGGTCTGACGGCAAGCGTCTTCAATGCGTTCAGAGCGATGTTTGAATAAAGAAGGCCGCGAGCCGTATCCGTTTGATCGAGATTGATAGTCACCTGGGCTGAACCTTCATCGGTTTTGACGAATAATCTTCGCGTCTGCCACACATCGATTTCAGGAAGTGGAAACCGCGAAGGATTTGCAGCAGCGTCCATCGCTTCAAGAGTGAGTTGAGCCAGCGCGCGCTGCTGGCCGTGACCTGTCGCGGCGTCGTGCGAAGTGATGATGCAGTCGGGGCGGACGAACCTCAAGGCGCGAACCACTCGGCGCAGCGCGTCGTCACGCCCCCAGACGCGGAGAACTTCTTCAGAGGATTTCGAGTGGCCGAAATCTCTCAGGCCCAGAGTGTAGACATCCGCTCCCGCCGCTCGCGCTGCCATCAGCGGAAGACTGAAATCAGCCGTCGAAGTGATCGGAGCGCCGTCACCTTCGCCCCCTGTGGCAAGCAGAATGACCGCGCGCGCGCCAAGGCTCTTTCGATAAAAGGCGAGCGTGCCGTAATCTGCATCTTCAGGGCGCGCGGCCACGCACATTATGGTGAAAGGGTTGGTCAGGTCTTTGAGCGATTGATCGAGAGCCACTATGCCGCGCTCCTGGCCGGACGACTCAGGTGATGCCTGAGAGTCGAGAGCGACAGCACAAGCTGTTATGAAAACCGCCGCGATGACAGCCGTCAGTGATTTCATATTGTGTAAAACGCTCCTTGCAGATGCCGGATCATTTTATCATCCTGGCCCTATGGCCGGTTGCGAATAAGATAGCGCCATCCCAAGGAAGTACAATCTCTCACATACTGCGCGCGTTCACAAACTGAGCTTTTGAATAGTGTCAGTAGCCCGACTGTCTGGCTTGGTTGGCTCAGTCTCAGCCCTTGCTCAGGCGCTATCTGCTGA
>CAZPQE010000348.1:0-7668 GCA_964588615.1 uncultured Clostridia bacterium
GCGAGTCGAGTTCTCTGAGGGCGAGCGGGCTTGGAGTTGAGCAGATCGAAGAGAGACGACAGCCATCGAGCAGGCTTCGTAGTGATCTCAACAGTCGAATGAGCCATCGCCGAAAGTCCATCAGCAGCGAGAGAGCCTGGCAGTGAAAGGAGACTCAGTATCAAGACAGTGCAGACGAGTTTTCTATGAAAAGAGCGAAAAAGAAACGACTCGATCTGCTAAATGAAGAGGGGGGGGGGAGTTATTGGCATAGAGTAATTCCTCGCACAAGCGGCTCGACGCTGATCGAAAGAGAAACAGGTTTCAGATTCACAAGCCTGCCGAATGCCTGCGCAGGCTCAAGTTGAGGATGCCGGATCGATAGATACAACCCCGGCGACATCTATTACACGAATTGGAGCGGGGTGATTGTATTAAATGCCCTTTCCTGATGTCAAGAAAAATCTTCGCGCGGCTGCTGGAAATCTCGTCTTTTTTTGTCTCTCGAAAATGAACTGATGCGCCAGGCAAGGAGACGCGCTAATCGATCTTCTCGACTCTGCAAACCGGCTCTACCAATATAGTTTTGAAAGATGAAAGCCTCACAAGGCCCGGTTTCGAACGCGGAGGCTTGGAGACGAATTTCTTTAGTGTGTAATGCACGGCGACTTTGCCATCGCGCTTCGCCTGAGAATAGAATGCCGCGATCTCTGCGGCTTCGATGATCGTTCGATGCGGAATTTCCTCACGACCTTTCTGTCGGATGATGACGTGCGATCCCGGATAATCCGCTGCGTGCATCCACACATCAGTCGAGCGGGCCGCGCGAAATGTCAGCGCATCGTTTTCGCGGTCGTTGCGCCCGACGCCGATTTCATACCCGTCCGTCGAAAAGAACCATCTGGCAGTTCGCTTCTCGGCAGTTTGCTTTTTCGAAACAGCCGAAGCCTTCTTCCTGCCTGCGATCTTATCGATCTCGATGCTTATCTCTTCCATTTTCTCAACGGTCGGCTCTTCTTCAAGTCGAAGTAAAAGATTTGAAAAAAAGTCATGGGACTTCCTGACCGATTGTCTTTGAGGTTCTATCGCTTCGATGGCGCGCTTCGCCTTCTGATAGCGAGCGAAGAAAGCGGACGCGGCTTCCTTGAGCGACCGGCCTTCGCCTATTTCGATTTCCATCTCGCGCTGATGCTCGTCGTAGTAGTCGATGACCTTCGCTCTTGAGCCTTCGATCTTCGCGGTTGCGATGTTGGCCAGAATCATCTCGCCCTGGCGCTTGAGCCTCTCAGGGTTGTCGTACTTTGCGAAATCTCTTTCGAGGTTTTCGAGAAGAGTCGCGCGCTTCTTTATCTCGGATTTCAGAAAGCGGGCAATCGAGTTGAATCGGGTTTGAAACGACTGGGCCTGCGCTCGCGCTTCGGCGTATCTGCGCGCTGCTTCCGAAAGCGAATCGAACTCTGTTGCTTTCAAATCGCCCGCGCATTTGAGACGAAAGTGAGACAGCAGGAGACTGGATTTAAGATTGATCGCGCGGCTGCCCATTTCTTCGAGCGGGCGGATTGAATAAACTATCGCGCGCGGCTCGTCTTCAATCGCTTCGGTGAGCAGTGATCGAAAGGCTTCGAGAGGAGACTCGGATTGACATCGCGCCAGAAACTCACGCCTGTGCAGAGGGCCGAGAGGCGAAGTGGACCCGAATGCTTTTTCGATGATCTCTTCCTCGGTCGCAGAATTACCGATGCCGCTGAGGAAATCATCCTTTGAAAGTTCGCCTTCTTCGAATGCAAGAAGGTCGCCTTCGTTGCGGCCCTCCCTGTCGGCTAAAGAGATTTCAACTTTTCCGCTTGCGTCCGCGAGGCAGGCAGTCGAAGACCTGCCTGTCATAAATAGAAAAAGCATCGAGCGTGATTTGTCGCCGCTGTGGTCGAATTTTTCAAACTCGAAACGAACTATGCGGTCATGCTTGTCCTTGGAGAGAGAGACGAGCCTTGCGCCTGCGAGCCTCTTGCGCAGGAAGAGAATGAATGGCGCGAGGGAATCATTGACTGAGCTTTCACGGCTGGAAATCAGGAGCGAGGGGTTGGATGGATCGAGCGAAGCCAGAAGGACACGATTATCGGGAAGGCGAAGGTCGATGGTGAGATCGCTACCCGACATCGATAAGCCCGAAAGATTTCGGCCCGTCACATCAGGCCGCATTTCTGCGACCAGCCGCGAAAGATACAGATTGTCCATCTGGCTATTCTATCGGGAGAGCGACCTCGAAGACAGAAGCAGAGCCGGGGAGTTGGTTCGATATCGATTATATTTCAATCGCGTATGACCATCGTGCCGGAGGCGATGTCGTGCCAGCCGCGACGTCGCGGGCTTACAAACATCCACAGCAGCCCGGCAAGGCCCGGAGCGATTGCCGGAAAATATGCGACTCCGCGTAACATCAGCTTCCAGAGCGGAGGCGTCTCCTGAGTCTGAGAATCGACTATGCGCGAGCCGGTGGCCATCATTCCGAAGGTGCGGGCGCAGAGCGATTGCGTCAGGGTGAAGTAAAACATCGAGATCACGAACCCCATCAGAACAGAAGCCTTCAAGGAGCCGCTGCTGCTGAGATTGCCGTCGAGTATCTCGACAAGAGCCAGGAAGGGGGCGCAGGAGAGAAGTACGACCGCCAGATCGATTGCGTTGATCGTCAGGCATACGACCGGAGAAGGCAGGCGCTCAAGGGAGGCTCTCGTGGAATCCCTGCGAATTTTTTCGACTTCCTCGCCGAGGTAATCTCTCGGTTCGATTTCGAAGAGCGACCCGGAATCGCTTTCAAAACTGTCGATGACCGCATCTGAGACTTGAGGAAGAGATGTCTTAGGATGCTCTCGTTTGCCTGCAAACGGAGGGGCCGGTCGTTGAGGAGCCGGGCGGGTTTCGATGCGCCTCTCTTCGGCGACCTCAAGATTTTTCGCCGTAGCTTCGCGGTCGACAGCAATGGTTCTGTTTTGCGGCGAGCGGGCAGACTCAGGCTGGGCGGAAACGCGGGCGGTTTCAGCCGAGCGGACGCGAACCAGCGCGGCCTCGACTATCGGATTCGACGACCTGGAGGTGACAGGAGGAGCCGAAACCTCGCTTTCGGGGCGGGTGGTTTCAATTCTGGCTTTGGCCATTCCGACCGCAGCGGCTGAAGAGTGATGAGCAGAGCGACGGGCTTTGACTGCGCGAACTCTTTCGTTGAGTTCGCGCCGCCAGTCGGGCATAGAAGTATTTTGAACGCTTTGGTCCGGCGGTTGAGAAGTATTAAGAGGGAACTGAACGACCGTCGAACGGGAAGAGCCGCTGGCGAGTTCCGGATTTTTCAATTTGCATCTGGTGCAGCGCGCAAACGTGCTGGGATATTCGTGACCGCATCCCTGACATTTCATCGTTTTAATACCTCGAATGTGCGGGGGCATCCTGGCGATTCGGACGCGATACTAGCAAAGATCGACTTTCGGGTCAACCAAAATATTGTATGCCAAGAACTTTCGCATACGACATAGACGATGAGCAATGCGCGCTCATCATCTATGTCGTTAGACAGGGTTCATTCTTTGGCCGAAGCTCGGCGGGTCGGGGTCGGCGGCGTTTCGTTGGAATCAGTTTCTTCGACCGTTCCGGGAGCGGGAATGCCGAGCGCGCGCCGGACTTCGGACTCGATGCGTGAAGTCATCGACGGATCGCTCTTGAGGAGGTTCTTGACGTTCTCGCGTCCCTGGCCGAGGCGTTCGCCCTGGAAGCTGAACCAGGCTCCGCTCTTTTCGACCAGTTTGTTGGCCACCGCCAGATCGAGCATATCGCCTTCGCGGCTTATGCCCTCGCCGTACATCAGATCGAATTCGGCTTCCTTGAACGGAGGAGCGAGTTTGTTTTTGACCACTTTGACTTTGGTGCGGTTCCCGACCGCGCTCTCTCCGTCTTTGATAGTGCTTGTGCGGCGGATATCGAGGCGGAGCGAAGAATAAAACTTGAGCGCGCGCCCGCCGGTCGTGGTTTCGGGGGAGTTGTGGACAACTACGCCGTCAACCATGTACGTGTGATTTCCCTCGATTTCGATGTCGAACTTGTGAGTAGCGCGCGCAGGAGGTTTGACATAAATTCTGGATATCTTCGCAGGCACGACGCGCCGTTTAGGACGAGCATCCTTGTAAACCTCTTTCTCCAATTCGGCCAGAGCGGGGAAAGAGAGAGTGTCAAACCCGATGCCGTTGCCCACCTTGCAGAGGTTTCCTGAAACGGGGGCGAGCATAAGGTGTTTCCATCGAACGTAATCTTCCCGAACAGGAGAGTGACCCACGCGGAACATGGCTGTGTGCCTACCCGATGGCCGAAGCGAGCCGTCTCCGAGCACACCGCCGAGCAGAAGCTGAACCTGATCGTCAGTCAGCCGATAGTCGTCGACCACTGCGAGCACCTCGTCGCCTACACGAAGATCGCCTGCGGGAATCTCTCCGTCGGGAGTGAAGATCATGTGATTGGGTGTGGCGGCGAAACGTCGGCGGCCTGCGGGGCCGCCTTCGATCTCGAATTGAAGGAAATAATCTGCCGGACCATTATCAAACCAGTTGACAACCCGGCGCGGCTCGATGGCTCCCGTCTCGGAATTGAAGCTGAGAACCTCTACGGGAAGTCGTTGATTGACGATATTGCCGATCTTTTCAGTGGTTCCATCGGCAAGCACTACCCGCGCGTCGTAGTGGAAGCAGCCGAACATTACTCCGATCTTTTCTCGAATCTGGTTGATGAAAACCAGGCAGGTTTTCGAGCGCGAGACGACCGCTGTGAGTTTTCTCAATGCCTGAGACATCAACCTCGCCTGAAGCCCCGGAAGGCTGTCGCCCATCTCTCCGTCTAATTCCGCGCGGGGGACCAGAGCGGCCACCGAATCTACGACCAGCACGTCTATGCCGTTGGAGCGCACCAGCGTCTCGGCTATCTCAAGCGCCTGCTCGCCCGAATCAGGCTGCGATACGAAGAGGTCATCGATTTTGACGCCCAGCTTGCTTGCGTATTCGGCGTCAAGGGCGTGCTCGGCATCGATGTAGGCAGCCACGCCGCCCTGCTTCTGGGCCTGAGCCACGATGTGGAGGGCAAGCGTGGTCTTGCCTCCCGATTCCGGCCCGTAGATTTCCACTATCCTCCCTCGCGGCACGCCCCCTATGCCGATGGCCGCGTCCAGACTCAGGCAGGATGTCGAGATGGCAGGGACATCGACGACTCGTTTCTCCCCCAGCCTCATGATAGAGCCTTTGCCGAACTGCTTTTCAATGTTGGCTATTGCGCCTTCGACGGCGCGATTCTTTTCAGATCGTTCATCAGCCATTTTTTAATGCGTCCTTTCTTTCAGAAGGGGATTTTTTTGAAGGCGGATTATATCACACAGACTTGCCCGATACTAATCCGACCGCGACATGTAAAAAATTGTAATCGCCCGTCTCTTTCAGTATCCGGCAGTGTCTAATCGACGTAATTCCTGTGCAAGCGATTTTGCGGATCGGCGTTCTATAGCCACCCGCGACGGGAATTTGACACAGAGATATTTGAAAGCAGTCGATGCCATTTCGCAGGATCACATCGTTAGAAAGTGGTGAAATTTGACTCCAATAGTCGGGCAAGGAAGCGACCCCGCCGACCTGTTTTGCCTCACGTGGTCATCAACAGGTGGGGAAATATGGGAGTGATCAGTCCGATGAAATCAGGAAGCCGCTTGCGGTCAGAGCGGTGAGAGCAGGCGGAAATGAATCCTGCTCGACCGACTTAAACGTAATAGGAGCAGCAGATTTGATCGAATAGCGATGCGGCAGGAGCCTGTGGAATAGGAGACCTGCCCATCGGGTATTAAGGGATCAGCAGGGGACAGAAAGCGGGCAACCTGCTGGCACGTCAGTTGCACAAATGCCTTGCGGGTTATTGATAATGCGGTTGAACGAGTAAAGCCGCGCGGGTTTGCAGTTTCTTGAAACCTGTTTGCACAGGTTGCGTTTGAAGGTTTGCTGAAGGCTCGTCATCGAGCAGAAGGCAAGAGGTTGGGCGCCAAGGGTTGAGACAGTCACTAACAGCGTGACAGGAAGGGTGGAACAGACATGGCTAAAAGGATAGAAAAAAGAAATCAGACGACCAAGTTGACGCTGGAATCGTTCAGTCCCGATGAATTGAAGGGCTTCGTTCGCGATGGATTGATGACGATGAATGTGTCGGAGCGCGAACAATTCATTCGGACTTTGCAGGCTGAGGTTCGAGAAATGCACGTCGACCTGCGCGCCTACCTCGTCCCCCTCGGCATCCCCGGCAGGAGTCCTGTCGACCTGACTCCCACCGAAGTCGGGCACCTTGTGAGATATCTCAAGATCAACGTGCCTCGCGCGATGACGGGGGTCGAACGCGCCGTGGCTCAGTTTCCGGTCATCGCCGACAAACTCGTCGAGCCGGGTCACCGTCTTGCAGCGTAGATGCGGTTGCCATACCGTCGAAAGCCCGCTTGTCTCGAAAAGGCAAGCGGGCTTTGCTTTCTCCTTCGCTCTCCTTCCGAAAATCTGAAGTCCTGCTGTAGAATCTCACTTTCGATCAAGCCCTGATCTATTCTCGCACGATTGCCGGAGAGGAATTATCTTGTCGCCTGCTTCGCATTTTTCTTCCTTGATTCTCATATGCCTGCTTGCCGCCTCGTCTCCGGCGCAATCGACCCGGACGGCAACCGAGGCCCCGGCGCTGGCCAGAGTCCGTCAGTTGTCATCGCTGGCCTCTTCGAATGACCCTGCCGCGATTGGATCTCTCATCGATGCCGCCAGAGACGAAAGCTGGTATGTCAGGGGCCACGTTGCGGGACTGCTTGGCCGCTTCGATGACGCCTCTGCCGCCGAAACTCTTCAGCGGCTTGCTCAAGACCCTAACTGGTTCGTCCGTGAAGAGGCATTGAAGTCTCTTTCGCAACTCAACGGCTCGGCCCCGCCCGAGGGGATAGACCGCGACGCGCTATCGTCTGATCCCTTCACCCGCGCCCGCTCGACGCTTCTGATTTCACGAATCAATGGCCCTGCTTCTGTCGAAACTCTCTCCCGGCTGCTCAAAGACGAGCACGAGTTTGTGAGGCGATCTGCCGCCCGCGCTCTTGGAGAGCTTCGCGCCCCGCAAACGGCAGAACTCCTCACAGCGTCTCTCAAAGACGAAGACGCGGGAGTGAAGCGCGCTGCGGCGATCGCGCTCGGCAAATTGGGTGATAGCAGCGTCGCGCAATTCGTCATCGATGCGGATAAGGAAATGGGAGCAGTCGATTGGGAAGTTGCCGCAGCATTGTGCAAACTGGGCAGGCCCGAGTTTCTCGACCGGGTGATGGCCGCTCTTTCAAGTCCTTACCGCGACACGCGCATGGAATCGTTCCGCGCGCTTGCCGATCTGTCTGATCCCCGCGCCCTTACTGCGATGCTCGATCAGGTCAGGCGAGCAAGGGATTCTGCGCGCGACCCCAAGGCCAACGGCCCGGCTCTCGCAGATTCGTTCTCCATACGCCTCGCTTTTGCGAAGGCGCTCGCAAGGTTCGAGTCCGATCAGGCATTCGAAGCCCTTGAGTTCATGTTTGAAGACCCCGACCCCGCCATCCGCGCCGTCGCAGTCGCTTCGATGTCCGCCGCGCGAAGGTCAGGCCCCGGCGGAGACCTCGCTTCAAAAGCT
>CAZPQE010000349.1:0-7659 GCA_964588615.1 uncultured Clostridia bacterium
CGTAGCCACGTTGGCAAAGCCCGTGTTCTCCCGCGCCCAGTTCGCGCCTCCGTCTAAGGAGACGAAAACGCCTATGTCCGTGCCTATGTAGAGCCGCTGCGAATCTACGGGATCGACCACGATGCAGTGAACCGGAATGTCGGGTATGGCGGTCGCCCCCGCGCCATCGATGCTGGCCCAGGTTTCGCCCGCGTCGGCGCTTTTGTAGACGTGGGGCCCGCCGAATGTCGTGTAAGTGGCATAGGCCACGTTTTCATTCACGGGGTCGAAGGCGACCCACGAGACGAACCCCGCTCTCGGTTGAACTCCCGGCCAGATGGTCGCAGAGTTTGAGTTGAGCGCGGCGTCGTTGCGATGGATGAAGCCTCCGCCGATCGAGCTTCCGCTCAATCCGACAAGAACGCGATTGGAATTCGTAGGCGCTATGGCTATGGCAGACACCGAACGATCTATCGAAAGAGGCGCGCTGGCCTGAGTCCAGCTTGAGGCTCCGTCCGAAGTGCGCCACAGCGATCTTCCTCCCGTCCACAATCGTTGAGGGATGCTCGGATCCATCATGAAGGTGTTGATGAATAGAAAATTGCCGCTCGATTCGGTGATGCCGCTCGTCGCAGCGACGAAGGTGCTTCCTCCATCATTCGAACGTCGGATCGAAAGCCTCGTCGTCTCGACATAAATCGTATCGGTGTTGGTCGGATCGATTGCCACATAGCCGCCGTCTCCGCCGAAGACCGTAGTCCAGTTGGCGCCCGTCGCGTCCATCCCGCGCAGCGTGCCGTTGTCCTGAGTCCCGCCCATATAAGTCATGCCGTTCGGGTAAGGCAATCCGTGATAGAACTGAGTCACGCCATAGTTGTTGTTGAGCGATGTCCAGCGCACGCCCGTATTACCGGGATCGCACGGCGCGCGTGTGCCTGTGGCCAGACTTGACAGCGCGTTACTGGTTCTGAATATGCCGCCGTCGCTGGTCACGTACATGATGCGATTGGAATCGCCGTTGTACTGAGGATGGAAAACTATCGAGTGCTGATCGGCATGGGCGAAGTGCGAATCTGTGGGTTCAGCCCACCAGTAAGAGGCTATGCCCCAGTTCTGCCCGCCGTCATCTGAGCGAAAGAGGTCGATTCCGCCTGCCCACACTCGATCCGGGTTTACCGGGTCTACGGCGATCACATTGTCATACCACCCCTGATTGAGAAACGAACTGCCGCCCCGCCCGCACTCGGAAAAAAAAGCGATGAGCGGGTTTGAAAGCAGCACAGTGTTGAGCTTCGTGGGGTTGTTGTTTCTGACCTGAGTCGTCCACGATCCCGCATCGCCGCTTGCGGTTGATCGAAACACCGCGAGCAATCCGTCCTGATAGGTTCCTGCCGCATCGCTCGAAGCCAGCGCGTAGATGATGTTCTGATTCGAGGGCGCAATGGCGAGCGAGGTTCGTCCCATTCCGATCTCGCTCAAAACAGGCGTCCACTCGCCCGCGCCCGCCGCATCGGTGTTGCGATACACAGTCGACGAAGTGAAAGTGCCGCATGAGGCGAACAGATAATCCGTCGGCTGATCGGTTCTTATGGCCAGATCGAGACATCCGCCCAGAATCGTGGTTGCCCCAGCGAGAGGATTTAGGGATCGCGTCCAGTTTTCTCCGCCATCGGCGCTCATCCATACTCCTGTGCGCGTTGCGGCATAGAGTCGCTGACGGTCGTTGCGGCTCACAACGATGTCGTTGACATAATGAAAATCCGCAGTCGTCGTATTTGCAAATCTGTTCCAGCTTGCTCCCGCGTCGGTCGTTTTATAAATACCCGCGCCGCGAACCAGATCGATGTTGAAATATCCCTCGCCCGTCCCTGCGTAAATGATGTTGGTGTCTGCGGGGTCGAATGCCAGAGAACATACGGCAAGATTCGGCAACATATCGCCGAGCGGAGTCCACGATGCGCCCTCGTTGACGCTTTTCCACACTCCGCCCGCAACTCCCGCGGCATACATGATCGCGGGGTTGGTCGGATCGATGAGCAGTGCGCGAGTGCGCCCGCCTTTGTTGCCGGGGCCTAGCGGAGTCCACGCGCCGAGGTCGAGTCGTTCGCGGGCCGCTTGAGACATCTCGCGCGCAGGCGGATGAAACGAGGAGAGCGCGGTCGAATACTGAGGCATCTCTTCAGCGTGTTCGATAGCCTTCACATACCATTCTCTTTGCACGGGGCTGTGTCCGTCGGGCGAACGCTTGAGGTTGAAGAACTCCTGCGCCTCGGCAGGCTCATCGAAAGGCTTGATGCCGCTGAAATCTTTCGGCAGAAGTTGAAGCGTCGAATGTCTTCTGATAGACAGCAATCCGACGCAGGCGAATATCAGGAGAGCGATTACGCATGGAACAACATAACGGCGAAGCGGGCGAATCTTCATAGAGTAATTCCTCATTATCCGGTTCCGATCAAGGCCGGGAGAGCCAGGCCGATCTTATTTATCCGACTTTCCGATCACTCATTCAATACAATTGAGAGATGGTCAAGTCTAACTTCGGCGGTTCGAGGTGACAAGGCGCGCGCGGAGCGTTGACAACCTTGTTCGATCTTGTGAATACTGCCTGAGCCATCAAGTCTCCCGTTGGATGTCGCGCAGTCTGCCAGATTGCGCACGTCTTGAAAGTACGAGGATTGAGTACGCGACAAGCTGGCAGCTTGTTGGACATTTTCGGAGGAAAAATCATGACAGCTTCTCAAACTCAGGATGTGAGAACTTACGACCGTCTTTATATCAATGGCGAGTGGGTCGCGCCCGTCGGCTCCGGCATGATCGATGTCATCAACTCGACTACCGAAGAGGTGATGGGCCGCGTGCCTCAAGGCTCGGCTGAAGACATCGACCGCGCAGTCGCAGCCGCGCGCGCTGCGTTCGACCGATGGTCTCAAACTTCTACCAGCGAGCGCGCCTCTCATCTTCAACATCTGGCCGAGGGCTTGAAAGCTCGCCAGAAAGAAATCGCCGCTCTGATCGCCGCCGAAGTCGGAATGCCGCTCCCTCTTGCCACAGCCGTGCAGGCAGGGCTTCCCCCTGTGGTGATGGGTTCTTTTGCCGCGCTGCTCGGTGAATATTCATTCGAAGAAAAAATCGGAAACTCTCTGGTCGTCAAGGAGCCGGTCGGAGTCGTCGGCTGCATCACGCCCTGGAATTATCCGCTTCATCAGGTGGTCGCAAAGGTCGCGCCTGCGCTGGCCGCAGGCTGCACAGTCGTGCTCAAGCCAAGCGAAGTCGCTCCGCTCACGGCATTCATTCTTGCCGAGATAGCCGACGGCTCAGGGCTTCCCGCAGGCGTGTTGAACATCGTCACCGGCTACGGCCCTGTGGTCGGAGAAGCTCTCGCTTCGCACAAGGATGTCGATATGATCTCCTTCACCGGCTCGACCCGCGCAGGCAAGCGAGTGACTGAGCTTGCTTCGCAAACCATCAAGCGCGTGGCTCTGGAGCTTGGCGGCAAATCGGCGAGCATAATACTCGACGACGCCGATTTCGAAAAAGCGGTGCGCAGTTCAGTGAGCAACTGCTATTTCAATTCTGGTCAGACCTGCTCGGCGCACACGCGGCTGCTCGTGCCTCAAGACCGCCAGGAAGAAGCGGCGCGCATCGCTAAAGAGACGGCTGAGAGTTTCACCCTTGGCGACCCCACCGAAGGCAAAGCCAAACTCGGCCCGCTCGTCTCCGACATCCAACGCCAGCGCGTAAGAGATTACATTCGCAAAGGCATAGAAGAAGGCGCTCGACTGCTGACCGGCGGAGCGGAGCCGCCCGAAGGAATCGAGAAAGGGTATTTCGTCCGTCCGACCGTCTTTGCCGATGTGCGCGAAGATATGACCATAGCTCAGGAAGAAATATTCGGCCCCGTTCTTTCGATCATCGCTTACCGGGATGAAGAAGACGCAATCCGCATCGCCAACGGGACGGTCTACGGGCTTGCGGGCGGAGTGTGGTCGTCGGACACAGAGAGAGCCAGGCGAGTCGCGCGCCGATTGCGCACAGGCCAGGTCGATATAAACGGAGGCGGCTTCAATCCTCTCGCTCCGTTTGGCGGCTACAAGCAGTCGGGCAACGGTCGTGAGCTCGGCAAATTCGGACTCGAAGAATTCCTCGAAACCAAATCGCTTCAGTCGTAACGCTTCATTTGCAATGACCCTCGACGCAGCGCCGTTTGCAGGCGGCGCTGCAAACTTCATTCAGGTTCCGCGTCTTTTCGTTTGCCAGGGCCGTAAAGAGCGCGGCCTGATTTCATCCCCGTGTGTCTGCCTGCTTCGATGACCAGTTTGCCGTTTACGATCACGTAAACGAATCCTTCGGCCAGTTGATGTGGCTTGTCGAAGGTGGCGCGGTCGGCGACTTTCTTTTCATCCAGCACGACGAGGTCAGCGGCCATGCCCGGTCGAATCAGTCCGCGATCCCACAGATTGAAAGTCGCAGCCGGAAGCGAGGTCATCTTGCGAATGGCTTCTTCGAGGCCGATGAGTTTCTTCTCGCGCACCTAGACTGCAAGCGCGCGGGCATTGTTGCCGTAGCCTCGCGGATGAGGAACGCCCCGACCCATCTGCTGCACGCCGCTGTCGGATGCGATCATCGCCCAGGGCTGCGCGATTATCCTGTCGACATCCGTGTCAGCCATCTTATGAAACACCATTCCCGCTGACCCGCCAGAAACATCGTGATTATCTGCTCGGCCTCTTCTTCGATGCTCGACTTTCCGCGCGCAAGCTTCGTTATTTCAGAAATGTTTTTGCCTTCGAATGAAGGATCGGGGCGATAGCCCGCGACGACGGCGTAAGAATAGTTTGTGAAACCACTCCTGCGAATCGAGGCGATCATTTCGCGTTTGATCTTCGCCCGCGTCTCCAAGTTTTCGAGCCGTTCTTTCGCCTTATCGCGCCCGCCTTCGAGCGCCCAGGTCGGAAGCAGCGTGTTGAGCGAAGTCGAAGAAGCGGTGTAGACGTACTGATCGACCGTCATCTGCTGCCCCCGCGCGCGGGCGAGGAGTGCGAAGGTGATCGTAGATATAAGCATCCATCATGGCGTTATCCTCTTTGCGAAAAAGTCTATGCCTGAACCGTGCGTTATGCCTGATGCGCGCAGGCATTGCCCATGTCGCCTGTGAATGTTCCCGCTTCCAAGGCTCTCTGCTGATCCTGCTTCAAAGAACAAAATTTCAGCATTATGTTCCGCGCATTTTACGTCATAATCAATGGGTATGAGTTACAACCTGATGAGCGATATCTCATCGCCTTTTTCGAGGGCCGTATTCTCAATGATTTCTCACGGAGAGGGACATCTGACATGGATTTTTCATCGCTGCTGCCAGGCAATCCTGCGGATTTCATCATGCTGGTAATCGGGTTGGCTGTGGGAATTTTCTACGGCTTTGATGGATGGAGGGGGTCGCTTGAAAAAGTGGAGCTAAAAGATTCGCCTCGCTTCAGGAATTTCAGATATGCGGCAGCGGTCGCTGTCACTACTTTCATAGCTGATCTTAAGGTACTCGACCCCAACATACAAAAGCTGAGGCTTCTGGCGTTTTATTTGGCGAGTTTCCTGGTGTCGGCGTTTCTGACGGTGTTCGGCTGGGCCCTCTACATAGCCGTAACCTGCCTGTTCATAAAGCGAGCAGACCCGGCCAATTCAGCATTATCGACGCTCAAGCACGTAGGCAATTATCTTCTCTACGGACACAAGCATCACATCGAGAAGCTGGAACTGTCGCTACACAGCAACAAGGAGAGTGAAATCAGACGCCTTCGCAGAGACTTCCTGCCTTCCTATGCGAGCCAGTTGTCGCATTCTCTCGGGGCTATCTATCACTACAGGGCCCAGCCTGCCCCGGAAGCCAGGAAACTGGTTGCCAGAAACATCCTCAAGACCATCTGCGCGGTCGTGCAGGGGTACAGAGGCAAGCACAACGACATTGAGATTGATGCCAATTACATGGTCGCATACGATAAAAGCTCCGCGCCCCGCTCCTTACCCTTGCGGTTTGCCTGGGGAGAGAAGGGCCGCTACAAACACTTTCTGGCTCTGGAGACCTATGCTGACGATATGCGCACAAAAACCTTCGCCCTCCCGGTCGAAGACGAATCCGACCCGCAGGCGGCCAAAAGAGTGTTACCAGGAGCGCCCCGCGCGTTTTTTAATGACGCCTGGGAGATTATTGACAGCACCGCCCGCATCTCATATCCTGAAGCGACCGACAAGGCTGTCTTGAAAGATATGAAGGATTATTTTCGCCAGAGCCGGTTCAAGAGCTTCGCTTCACTGCCGATAATAGGCAAAGGCGGAAAGAAGTTGGGCATTGTCAACATAGACTCAAATCAGGAGTTTGTATTCGGCAAGACAGAAGATGAGAAAAATGAGATTGCAAGCCTGGTTTATCCATTTTGCTTGCTGCTCGGCCTTATAATAGAGCCGTGAGACGGCGACGCTTTCCCCCTGCCTGGCAGGAACCTGGTTTTGTCGAACTTCATTTTGGAGGACAAAGCAGATCATGAGTAAGAAGGACGTTTTCGAGACCACTGTGAAAATTTCCAGAGGTGAGCTCAACCTGTTTGAGGCAACCACAGAAGAGTTTCTGCAATCAGTTACTTCGACCCCGAAATCGCCCAAGAATCCCGGCAAACCCAAGAGCGAAGACGGAGCTAAGGACGCCGCGACTGAATGATAGTCTGCCCGACGGTTTTGCCGACATCATAATATACAGTGGAACGGAGACCTATCTGCCGATCTCAAGCCGGTAGCCTGTCAGGCGATCAAATTTCTCTCTTATCTCAGCCATCTCCGCGCTGTCGCTCGCAGGAGGCGCGGCGCAGCGGGCGCGCACAAGAGATTGCTCTTTGTGAATGCCCGGCTGTTTCTGCAATGCCCACTCGGTCGGTATCAACTGACGCGCCGCCTCGATGAGCGCCGTCAGGTTCGGCTCCGACTTCACGCGCAAACGCCAGCCTGTCCGCTCAGACACAGCCGCAAGCGTTTCGCTCTGACGCATCCCCGCCTGCGGAGTGATAAAAGCGATTTCGATCAAAGACCCGGCTTCATCTTTTTTCAGGCTCGTGCGCGAAGGCCGCCACGTCGGAGGGGCTTCGCTGAATGCCTCTTCGATGAATCGATAAGCGTCGTTGATCTCAACTGGCTCATCGATGCGAGCGTCGATTACCATCTCATCTTTTGTCTCCACTCGCGTCGCAAAATTCGGCGCGCTGATTCTCAGACTGTATCCGGTTCGATTTTTGAACTCATCGATAGAGACCTGCGCTGCTGCTTCATCAACAGGCGCGCTGAGAGTGACCGCTACTTCCTGTCGATCAACGTAAATGGCCGGCGGGCGCGAGGTCTGCGCGCCTTCGGGCAGACATTCGATTGCCACCTCGGCAAGTCGCGCCTGATGCGGAGAGTCTTTGATCGCGTAGCTCCATCCTGTGCCTGCGATTATTTCATCAAGCGCGGAGCCGTATCGCGCGCGGGCCACCATCGGAAATTCAAACGAGAGTTTCAGGGTGTGCGATGCGAGATCGTACCCCTTGTGATAAAGCCCCGATTGAGCATCGAACGCGCGCTCAAGTCGAGAGAGCATCTCGTTCGGCTCGGCGAAAAAGAGCGTCGGTTCCTCCTCTTTCGTTTCCGCGCGCAGCAGTC
>CAZPQE010000350.1:0-7651 GCA_964588615.1 uncultured Clostridia bacterium
ATCGCGGAACCAGAGGAGTGACAGCGTTCATCGTCGAGCGCGACGCGGCAGGGTTCGAGCTTGGCAAGAGAGAAGACCTGATGGGCATTCGCTGCGTGCCGGTCAACGAGACTCATTTCCGCGATTGCCGGGTGAGCGCCGCAAACCTTCTGGGAGGCGCGGAGGGGCGCGGGTTCAAGCACGCGATGATGACGCTCGACGTTGCCCGCCCGTTCGTCGCCGCGCAGGGATTAGGCATTGCTCAGGGCGCGTTGGATCTCGCACTGGAGTACACGAAGAACCGTCAGCAGTTCGGCCAGTCGATAGCCTCTTTTCAGGGCATTCAATTCATGCTGGCCGACATGTCCACGCAGGTAGAAGCGGCCCGGCATCTGGTTTATGCGGCGGCGCGCGCAGTCGATGCAGGAGTTAAAGACGTGTCCAAACTGTCGGCGATGTCTAAGGTGTTTGCGACCGACACGGCGATGAAGGTATCGACGGACGCGGTGCAGTTGTTCGGCGGGTACGGTTATTGCCGCGATTATCCGATTGAAAAATACATGCGCGACGCCAAGATCACTCAGATATACGAAGGCACGAATCAGATTCAGCGCATGGTCATCGGTCGCGCTCTCATCCGCGAAGGCGCGTCGGGTTGATGATGGCCCGACGCCCATAATCAACCCGACAGGCGGGATCAACAGGGTTGAGCGGGACTCTTCCTGTCAATCCCGTCTGTAATCCTTCTCCCTTCAGCCAGCGATCACTGCGCGATGACGAAAGGCGTCTGACTCGTCACCGTCCTGCGGTTCACCGTGTCTCGGACTTCGATCATCGCGGAGTATCTGCCCGGCGCAAGCCCGGTCAGATTTATGTATTTTGCAAATGTAATGCGCGGCACAGGCTCGCCTGCCGCTTCCATCAGAGTGTAATCCATCGGACGGGTCGCCGCCTTGCCCTCTTTCATCAACGTCACAGTGACTCTCACCAGCGGGCGGCCTGTCTCCTGACTGATCGCCGCGTTATACAGTTCGAAAAATATTATCAACCTGTCCGTGACGCGAAACTCCCGGCTGGGCGAGGGGCGAATCTGCGCGCCTCCGGGACTGAGCACATCGCCTGACTGGCTGGTTACAGGAGTTACATAACGGCTCAACACCACGCCGGAAATCGAAAACTCCGAGTCTGCGGCGGGCAAAGCCAGGCGTTCTCTTCTGGCTGCCGTCTTTCCCGACAATCGGTCTCTCAGGATCAACTCGATGCTGTAATCGCCCGGCACGAGTTCCATATCCTGCCTGTAAAAAATGTTGTTGTTGAGAATCGATTTATACTGCTCGTCAGCCAGCATCACATCGAAATTCCCTCCCAGCCGGGAGATTATCTTGTCGGCCTGGTCGCGGATCACGCCCAGAACGTCGAGGTGCATCTGCTGACGGTCGCCTTTACGGGCGAACTTCACCGCGCCGGGCGGAACCTCTATTGAAAGCGGAACCGTGTAGCGATTCCCCTGAGACCTGAACGGACTCAACTCGACGAACAACGGCAAAGCGGGGCTGGCCTCTGCCGCCGCAAAGCCGGCCAGCAGTTTCCTGTCCTCGGGCGAAAGAATCGCTATGTCTTCGCCTGATATGGCATAGTAGCCTTCGCGCGAGACGACTTTGGCGTCGGGCCTGCGCGCTTCGATTTTCAGTTTGCGGAAGTTGCCGTCGAAGTTCGAGTCCGTGCTGTAGTAGGCCAGCGTGTAGCGGGCGCGGAGTTGCTGGTCTATTCGATCCAATCCTTTCGCAATGTCGTTTGTGCCCTTGATGAATTCCCCGCCAGTGTCGCCCGCGATTCGGTACAGTATATCCTGCTCGCGGTTCAAGCCTTCGTGCCGGACGTTGTCGAAGACGTTCTCTCCGCCCGAAGTCCTCATTCGGTCTTCGGTGCTGTTGAGCGACGAAACGCCTTCGAGCGGCGAAGCGGGAACGAACGATCCTGAACGCGGAGCGCCTGCCGCAAGACCCGTCGAGTCGATTATGTAGATTGCGACGTTGGCCCGGTTGGCTATATCGATGACGCCCTGCGCCCGCCAGTCGAGAGTCGAAGATGTGATGAACCCCTGAGAGAAGAGCACCAGCGTCTTTTTGCCCGGTATTCCGCGCTGGGCCTCGCAGACAGCCGCGAGCGCGGCCAGCACTGGCCGAGCCTGTTGAACGCTCAGTTGAGATCGAAGCCTGACGAACTGCTGAAGTATGCGGGAAGCCATCAATGCCCGCGCTGCCGCCGGAGCCAGGGCCGCCGCCGAGGGAGATTGCGGCAGCATAACATCTCCCGAACCCTTCAACTCTTCGCGGAGTTGTTCTATGTTTTCGGAAACCTGATTGCGCTCCAGATTCTTGTTCGAGGCTGTTGAAAGATATGCGTTCTCTACGGCTGAGATGAGTTTCGTTTTATCCTGAGTGAAGGTCTGAAGCAGTTGCAGGTCGTTGGACACGCCGAAGACTGCGACCGTATCAGTGTCGGATATGCGCTCGCGGATGTATTTGAGCATGCCTTCGCGCACCTGCTTCATATTGGCAAGTCCGGTGGTCTGCCCGTCGAGCACCAAAGAAATTATATTCATCGGCCTGATGTCGGATGCGGGAGCCTTCGGCTGACCGGGGGCAACCGACTGGCCTGTTTGATTGCTGACGATCAGCGGCGGATCGAAGAACTCGATCTTCTGCGTCGTCCCGTTTTCGATTATGGTGAAGTCCTCGGCTTTGAGGTCTGTGATGTATTTTCCTTTTTTGTCCTTGACCGTCACATCGATATTGACCAGGTGGGCTTTCAGAGTTATGACTTCATCCTGGCTCTTTTGATTTTTATTGCTGTCCTGCGATTGACCCCGTGCGGCAAAGAGCGAGAGCAGCGCAAAGGTCAGCGTACAGGCGTTGAGAAAGAAACGATGGACGAACATTTTCACCTCCCTGAGGCCGGCGCATTATGAGGCTGTTCTTCCATTCTCGAAAAAAGCGCCACTATATTAGCCTGATCGCTGGGTTCGGGTCTAGTGAGGCTCGATGAAGGGATGTGATTCAGGTTTTCGCGCGCATACTACCGAGTAGCGGTGATACTGCGAGCGAAGAAGCCACCGACAGGTTTTTGCTGTTTGCCATTAACATCGGTTTGCCTGAGCAACAGGCTGCCGCCTTTTCCGATCCCCAGGCGTGAAGCGAAACCATCGCTGAGATGATTATCGCCTCGGAAGCCAGGGATCGCTTTGCCTGCCTCAGATTGCGAAGCGAGAGTGAATCTCTCCTCGACGGAACGTTGACCTGAGCAAGGAGTTTATGCAAAACGACCGCTGCAAGCTGGCCATCATCGGCTTTCCCTTCGACCGATATTCTTCTTTCCTCAAAGGCGCGGCCCTGGCTCCGCCCCTCATCCGCCGGAGTCTTTTCTGCCCTTCCTCGAATATGTGGACTGAATCGGGAATCGATCTCGGCAGTGAAAACACTTTCTTCGACGCGGGAGATTTGAGCTTCGCGCCTGACCGGGACGCTTTCATCGATATCGAATCGGCGGTTTCGGATCTGCTGGCGCGGGATATGAAACCGATTTCGCTCGGCGGCGATCACTCGATCACTTATCCGATCACGCGCGCCTTCGGCAAAAAATATCCGCGACTGAGCATACTTCACTTCGACGCGCACTCGGATATCTACGACATATTCGAAGGCAATCGCCTCTCACACGCCTGCCCGTTTGCAAGGATCATGGAAGAAGGTCTGGTTGATCGCCTCCTTCAGGTGGGCATTCGAACGATGAGCCGCCATCAGAGAGAGCAGGTCGAGCGATTCGGAGTCGAAGTCTGTGAGATGAAAGACTGGCGCGACGGACTGCAATTCGAATTCGATTCGCCGCTCTACATTTCATTCGACATGGACGGACTCGATCCGTCGTGCAGCCCCGGTGTCTCGCACCCTGAGCCGGGAGGGCTGACCACGCGGCAGGCCGTCAGCGTGATTCAATCCGTGAAAGCCCGCGTGGTCGGAGCCGATATAGTCGAATTCAATCCCTCGCGCGATGTGTCGGATATTACCGCGATGGCCTGCGCAAAGCTGCTCAAGGAAATCGCCGCCCGAATGCTCGAAAGCGAATGAGAGGAAACGGATGAGCATAATGCGAAGCCTGCTGCTGACAGGCTCTCAAAGCGCGTGGTTGAGAGACAGAGCGCCGCGATACGGCTTCGTGCGGCGGACGGCTTCCCGGTTCATGCCCGGCGAAGAAATCGCGGATGCCATCGAAGCCGCCCGCGCGCTTCACCACGAAGGCATCGGCGCGGCGTTTTCGCATCTTGGAGAAAACATCACTGACCGCAAAGAAGCTCAGGCAGTGGTCGAGCATTATCTGATGGCGATAGAGCGGATCGCGTCGGCGAGCCTGCCGACTGAGATTTCAGTCAAGCTCACTCAACTCGGCCTCGATCTCAGCGAAGACTTCTGCTTTGAAAACATCAGGAAGATCATCCATTGCGCTGACCCTTCGAGCGTGGTTTGGATCGATATGGAATCGAGCGACTACACAGACCGCACTCTCAATATTTATCGCCGCGCGGCTTCGGAGTTTGCGAACGTCGGGGTCTGTCTTCAGGCTTGTCTTTATCGAACTGAAAACGATCTTGCGTCTTTGATGCCGCTTGGTCACGCGATCCGTCTAGTCAAAGGCGCGTACCTTGAGCCTGCCGACCGCGCCTTTGCGCACAAGCGCGATTTGGATGAAAACTTCTTCAAGCTCACTCGTCAGCTTCTCCGAGATGCGCGAAAGAACGGTCTTCGCTGCGCGATTGCCACGCACGACCGCGAGTTGATTCGACGGACGGAGGAGTTTGCTGCAAAAGAAGGACTCAGCAGAGACGGAGTGGAATTTCAGATGCTTTATGGCATTCGGCGCGCGGAGCAGCAGCGGCTTGCGCGCGATGGCTACACGATGATCGCGCTGATATGCTACGGCGCTTACTGGTTCCCCTGGTTTATGCGAAGGCTGGCCGAGCGGCCTGCCAACGTGTGGTTCGTGGTGAAGAATATGTTTTCAGGTTGAGGTTCACTGCTTTTTGATCGCGCCTTCGACGGGGCTGCGCGCGCCCTCGGTGTAACGCGCGCCGATCAGGTTGTAAGTTTCCTCGGCTCGCTTGCGCAATCGATCAAGCCCTTCCTTGAAATCTTCTTCCTTTGCGTTCTCGTCGCAGAAGCCGCAGCAGCTTTCAAACGTCAACCCGAATCTCTTCCACTGCTTCATCCCGCCCGGCGTTATCTGATCGGTCACCGGACACCACACTGTGCTCATAGCCAGCATGAAGTTGTTTATGAACCTCTGCTTCTTTGCCGTCTCAGCGTAACGATCCGCGTCCTGAAAGAATTTTTCTTTCGCATCCGCCTTGCTTCCGCGATAAGCGACGCCCTTGTATTCCCACGAGGGGAGCTTTGCGTCCGAAGGCTCAAGATAAACCGGACACAGGTCGAGGGACTTCTGCGTTTCGGGAATCTTCACCTTGTCGAGCATAACGGCATCAGCAGGCAGTTGCGCAGACGCGCTCAAGGCAAGAATCAAAAGCGTCAAAAGCGTCCGTGTTAAAAATCGCATCGCTGCTCCTTCGAAAAGGTGCAGCAGGCTGGCAGCCTGCTGCTTCCTCAAATGCCAAGGTTTTCAGGTTATCAACAATCTGGCAGCCTGTTGTACCTCGACCGCGAACATTTTCATAAACTCAAAGCGACCAGTCGGCTGTCAGCCGTTGCGATGACTATGTATTGTTTGCCGCCGAGCAGATAAGTCATAGGCGTTCCGTGCGGGCGCGCGGGGAGCGCGATTTCAGCCACGACTTTGCCTGTGGCTTTGTCGAATGCGCGCAGGAAATTCGAGCCTCCTCCTCCCGCTCCTCCGCGACCCGATGCGCCCTGCCCCACGAACAACAATGTTTTCGTAAGCAGCGGGCCGCCGCCGCCTTCTCCGAGCGGCCCCACGTCTTTGCCGTTGCCTATCGCTTCGTTGACCTGTCGTCGCGGGCCGTCTCCGTGAGCTATCTGCCAGACGTGATTGCCGGTGTTGAGATTGATCGCGGTTATCCTTCCGTAGGGCGGTTTGAAGAGCGGCAGTCCGCGCGGCCCTTCCACTCCGCCCACGCCGCCGCGAACGTAATTGAAGTTGGAGCGCGCCGCGTCGGGCTTGACCAGTTTGACCACGATCGGGCTGCTGATCGAAGGGATGTAGAGAATGCCCGTGTCGGGATCGAATGCCGCGCCCCACCAGTTGCCCCCGCCTCCCCAGCCCGGAAGATTGATCGTGCCTCGCTCAGTCGGCGGAGTGAACAGCGGGCCGTGATCGAAGCGTTCGAGAATCTTTTTGGCCTCTTCTCGAAGCTCAGGCGTGAAGTCTATAAGATTATCTTCGGTCGAGCCCTGAAGTTCGAAGGGCGCGGGTTTTGTGGGGAAAGGCTGAGTCGGAGACAATCTCTCGCCCGGTATGTTCGATTGGGCGACCGCTCGCTCTTCAATCGGCCAGACCGGTTTTCCGGTCACGCGGTCGAACACGAAGCAGAAACCCGTTTTGGTAATTTGCGCGACAGCGCGGATTCGCCTGCCGCCGACCGTTATGTTGCAGAGCACGGGCGCGGCTGGAAGATCGTAATCCCACACCCCGTGATGGACTGTTTGAAAATGCCACACGCGCTTGCCGGTGCGCGCTTCCAGACAGACGAGGCTTTCGGCAAACAGTCCATTGCCCAATCGATGCCCGCCATACCAGTCGTTGGTCGGAGTGCCGATGGGGAGATAAACATAGCCGAGCTCATCGTCGACGCTCATCAGAGACCAGACGTTGGTGTTGCCGGTGTATTTCCACGACTCGTTTTCCCAGGTCTCGACTCCGAATTCGCCCGACTGCGGGACGGTGTGAAATATCCAGTGAGGTTTGCCCGTGCGAACGTCGAACGCCTGAACGTCGCCTCGCGGCGCTTCCTTGTTGACCGGGCCGTCGGAGATAGATGATCCGACGATGACCGCATCCCGGCAGACGACGGGCGGCGAGCTTACGGCATAGTTGGAAGCGTTGCGGGCCAGAGGGATGGCTTTGGTCAGGTTTATCTTTCCGGCCTCTCCGAATGTTTCAATTGGCTTTCCGGTTTTGGCGTCGAGCGAAATGAGATAGGCATCGCTTGTGCCTATGAAGAGGCGCTCTTCCCGTCCGTCAGTCCAGTAGGCGACTCCGCGATGAATGAAGCCGAGATTGGTGGGGCGGCCTGCCGTGTAGCTTTTGGGATCGTAGACCCAGAGCGTCGCGCCGGTTGCGGCGTTGATGGCAGCGACCTGACTGAGCGAGGTGCTGACATAAAGCGTGGAGCCGATCATAAGAGGCGTGGCTTCGTGCGCGAAGGCGCGAAGCATTCGGTTCTGCTCCTGGAGCTTGAGGTCGGGCGAGTCCCACGTCCAGGCGACTTTCAGGTTTTTGACATTATCCCGGTTTATCTCAGTCAGAGGCGAATATTTGGCGCTGCCGCTGTCGCCTCCGTAGAATCGCCATTCGCCTTTGTTTGCGCTTCGCTGCGCGAGCGGAGCAGAAGCGATGGCCAGAATGAACAACACTGCCAGGAATCTGCATCGAGTGTATCTCACCGCGTTCCTCCCTTGAAAAGTGAAGAGTGAAGGGTGAAGAG
>CAZPQE010000351.1:0-7643 GCA_964588615.1 uncultured Clostridia bacterium
GTCTTCTGTTTAGGATAGGTGGGATTCTCTGTCTTTCAAAGTTGCACATGGCGTTCAATTCCTCAGCGGGATTGAGGGATTTGCTCCTTCGCCGCGCGTTCGAGTCAAAGACCGATGATCGCGGCGTATATCGCTTATATGGATTGCCTCCGGGCCGCTACAACGTCCTTATCGGAGAGTCTGGAGCAGAGCGCGGAAAGCCAGACCGAGAGCGCGTTCCCTGTCCTGTCACCTATCACCCTTACGGCCCTGATCGATCAAAGGCCACGGCTGTCGAAGTTGCATCCGGCAGCGAAGTCACCGGAATCGATATTAAAGTCGTGAGGTCTCCGCGATCAAAAACCTTCGTCGCCGCAGGTCGCATAATCGACGCGGAGACGGGCAAACCTGTTCCCGGCGCAGGTTTCTTCTGGCGGAAAGAAGGCGATGACTCCATCGGCAACTATGAGAGAAGCGATTCCAGAGGCGAATTCCGAATCGATAGCCTTCTTCCGGGCAGTTACACGATAGAGATTCACTCCAATCAGGATTATCCGTGGTACAGCGAGAAATTCTCCTTCGAAATATCAGGCAGCGATGTGAGCGGGCTTGAGATAAAGGCGTATAAGGCAGGCAGCATCAGCGGCGTAGTTGTGATCGAGGGGACAGACGATCCGGCGATACTTGCAAAGGTGTCTCAGTTGAAGCTCACTACTGACCGCTTCTATGACGCGGCAAGCGTGCGACAGGATGGAACATTCTTCATCGCCGGGATTGCGCCGAATAAACGACCGATCGTGCTCAAGCTCGGCCCCATCGGAATTCCCGAAGGTTTGTCTCTCCTGCGAGTCGAGCGCGATGGGGTGGAGCTATGGCGTGGCATCGAGATGAAGCCCGGCGAGCAGGTGACCGGCGTGCGCGTGGTCGTCGGTTACTACACGGGGAAGATTCGCGGCCAGATCAGGGTTGAAGGCGGCCTGATTCCTGAACAGGCCGTATTTTATATCCACGCCCTCACGGTAGAGGATGCTCGAAAGCTGCGCGATAGCGAAGGCGACATCGGCCCCGATTTCTGGTTGAACAGGATGAAGCGGGCTACGGTCGATGCGCGCAGGATATTCGTCTTCGAGTGTATGCCGCCGGGCGAGTACGAAGTCACATTGAATTACTACCCATCTTCACCGTTGAATATCGACGTAGCCAGGCGAGGAATCACAGTGACCAGAAACGTGGTGGTGACGAATGGTTCCGAGACTGAGTTGGCTCTCACGCTCGACCTGAGCGTGAAGCGAGAAGAGAAATGATGACGAAATCGAAGCGGCTCACTCTCTCATCGATCCTCATCGCGCTGCTGCTCTCTGCGCCGTTTGCTCAATCGAGACGGCCCGGAGGCGCGATCACAGGCCGCGTCATGGATGAAAGCGGACAGCCGTTTCCTTACGCGGTCGTCCGGGTCTCTCCGGTCAACGGCTCTCAAAACGAGGAGCGCGAATTGGCCACCGATGAAAACGGTTTCTTCGAAGCCCGCGATCTCGTGTCAAAAGCATACCGTGTCGTATGCTACGCGCCGGGATACATCGAGGATAAGACTGATGACGCGAGCGTGTATCACCTGACAGGCTCATCCATCGCGCTTCGGCTCATCAAAGGCGGCGCAATCACCGGCATGGTGACTGACGCATCGGGCGACCCTGTGGTCAAAGCCAGAGTCGTTGCAATTCGCCTGCGTGACGCAGAAGGCCGACTGACTCGTTCGGCTGAAGTTTACCAACGCGCTGAAACCGATGATCGCGGAGTGTATCGAATCTACGGTCTCGAAGCCGGATCGTTTCTGGTCGCGGCGACAAGCGGCGGCATGTATGAAGACGCACACATCACCAGTCAGTCGCCGACTTATCATCCTTCATCTGTGCGCGACGGCGCGCAAACGGTGGCGGTTCGATTCGGCGAGGAAACTGCTGGCATAGACATAAGACTTCGCGGCGAGCGCGGCCATGCAGTGAGCGGCAGGTTGTCCGGCGCGATGAAAGGAGACGCTTACGTGAGGCTCATACACGCCGAAAGTGGAGCGGTAGAAGCGCGCGCGTTTTTCGACAACGATTCATTCGCTTTTTACGGTGTGGCCGACGGCCAGTACTTCGTCGACGCTTTCACCGCCATTAGAGAAGATCGCAGTGCGGCATCTGCATCGCGTCGCATCACAGTTCGCGGGGCCGATGTCGCAGGCATAGAACTCAATTTGACGAAGCTCGGCTCAATAGCCGGGCGCGTAATGATCGAAGCCGCTCCGAAAAACAAGCCTCCATGCAAAGACGCGCGCGCGGCGAAATTCGAAGAGATGGTCGTCGCCGTCTTTCGAGACACAAAGACAGACGCAAAGGACAGCCCCGCTTTTCTTTCTCCCGATTCGAGAGCGGGCGCTGCGGACGAGAAAGGCGGCTTTTCAATCGATTCGCTGTGGCCCGGTCGCTATCGCCTGAAACCGATTCCGATCAACGAAAACCTTTTCATTCGCGCTGTGACGATGCGCGCGGCGGCAGGCTTGATCGATATTACGAGAGAGGGAATCGCAGTCAAAAGCGGAGAGCAGATAAAAGGAGTGACGATCACTCTTGCCGAGGGCGCGGCCTCGCTTCGAGGGCGAGTCGTCCCGCAGGATGAAAAATCGAAACTCCCCGCCCGCGTGCATGTGCATCTCCTTCCGACAGAGAAGTCGGATGATCCTCTGCGCTTCTTCGAAACCGAAACGCAGCCGGACGGCTCTTTCGCTTTGACAAGAATCGCGCCCGGTCGCTACCTGATTTATGTCCGCCGCGATGACCAGAGAGAAACGATTCGCCCTGCGGCGTGGGGCGCAGAGACTCGCGCGGCTCTGCGGCGCGCGGCAGAGAGCGCAGGCGCGACCATCGACTTGCAAAGCTGCCAGAGAGTGAGCGATTATGCGCTGCATTATCCGATGAAGAAGTGACGCTTGAGTGAAAGATCAGTTGATTTCGCTCTTGATGAGATTATGAACATACTGATTTGCATGCTGTCGGTCTCTTTTCTCCTCACGCACATATCTATGCGTGAAGCGCAGACGATCCCGGACACTTCTCATCAAACTTCCAAACGAGCGGCTTACATAAGAACCGATTTGCAACTACGAGACATCTCTGCTGCCGATCAGAATCATTTGTGGATTCTCGCCGATGAAGGAAATGCAGACAAAATTCCTTATGCCATAGTTTTATCCACATCGGACGGCGGCGGCTCATGGAAGAAACAACGGATCGATCCTGACGGCATATATGCTGCGATTCATTTCGTCAACGACAAGGTCGGTTGGATGGCAGGCGCAGAAGGCGATGAATCGAGAAAGTCCCTCATACTCAAAACCACTGACGGCGGCACAAGCTGGTTCAGGCAACGCGCGCCTGCCAAAGCGTTTCTGGTTGAGATTCAATTCATCGATCAGGAATGTGGATGGATGATGAGCGACGACGGCGAGTTATTACATACCAGCGACGGCGGAAAAACCTGGCGATCACGCAGACTCGAAGGGCATGGTTGGGTAGGAAGGAATTTTCGTGCCTGGCTGAATTCTCTCAACTTCGTCGATAAGCTCAACGGGTGGATCGTTGGGGCGCAGAAGAAGGCATATCAATCAACCGATGGCGGCTTTAGCTGGAAATCACGAGGCAAAGAATTGAGCGACCTGATTCTGAAAAGTCAAAAACAGGATATCGATTTTCTGCTGGTGAAATTCATAAATCGAAAAGTCGGCTTCATTATCGCAGACATAGCGCGTTCGGCGCCGGACGGCATAGTACACAGGCACGAATTGCTCCGAACAGAAAACGGAGGTCGGACGTGGATCAAGGTTTTCGATTCGGAGGAATTCGATTTCAGAGATTTGAGTTTTATAAACGACAACGACGGGTGGATGATGTCTACGCGCGGTCGCTACCTGCTTCGCACGCGCGACGGAGGCAAGAGGTGGGCTGAACTTCCTGGATTGCCGCCTGAGTTCGATGGAGGCGAAGGATTGCCACATGAACTCAGCGGGGCTGTATGGGGACTTCGATTCGTCGATTCGAAGAACGCCTGGCTTTTCAGCAACGCAAACGACTATCCGATTTTCGACAATCTGCTCCGCACGACTGACGGAGGCAGGACATGGTTTAAGCAGAAACTGCCGGTAGAAAAAAACTGACTCGTCAAGAAGACTATGGAAACCGACAGACCATCAGACGTAAAGATCAACGACGACCTTTTGCGCCCGGTGAAGAAAACCGGTCGCGCGTGGTATGCAACCGTAGCTGTGAGCGGGCTGATGATGGCAGCGGGCGTCTTCGCCTTCGCCTATCAGGTCTACGCGGGCATAGGAGTGTGGGGCATCAACCGGCCTGTGATGTGGGCTGTCCCCATCACAAACTTCGTTTTCTGGATAGGCATATCGCACGCCGGCACTTTGATCTCAGCCATACTGCGCGTGACCGGGGCCGAGTGGCGACGACCCATCACGCGGTGCGCCGAAGCCATCACCGTGTTCGCGCTTATGATCGGCGCTCTGATTCCGATCATACATCTGGGTCGCCCGGAGCTTTTTTTCTGGGTCGCGCCCTATCCCAATCAGCGCGGACTCTGGCCCAATTTTCGCTCGCCTCTGGCCTGGGACTTCTTCGCAATCAACGGCTACCTGCTCGGCTCGATCATCTATCTCTACCTCCCGCTCATCCCCGACCTCGCGCTCCTCAGAGACAAATCGCGCGGAGTGATGAAGAGCGTCTATCGAGTGTTGAGCCTCGGATGGCGCGGCACTCAGCTTCAATGGCGCAGACTCGAACGCGCAGTTCAGATCATGGCCGTCATCATCATCCCTGTGGCCGTCTCTGTTCACACCATCGTGTCGTGGGATTTTGCCATGGCGATTCAACCCATGTGGCACTCGACTATGTTCGGGCCTTACTTCGTGGCGGGGGCGATCTTTTCAGGCATAGCGGCGCTGATACTGGCGATGGCGATCATCAGAAAAGTGTTCCGACTCGAAGAGTATCTGCGACCCATTCACTTCAACAACCTCGGACTGCTGCTGCTGACGATGAGCCTGATCTGGTTTTACTTCACTTTTGCCGAATACCTGACCACGTGGTACGGCAACGAACCTGCTGAAAAAGTGGTTTTTCAATCCAAGATCAGCGGCGCGTACTCGCCCATGTTCTGGACTATGGTCGCGTGCTGCTTCATCATCCCCACGCTGGTGCTCGCCTTCAAACGCACGCGGACTATAACGGGGACGATGATCGCTTCGGCGACGGTGGTAGTGGGAATGTGGATCGAGAGGTTTTTGATAATCGTGCCGACGCTTGCGCAGCCTCGCCTCACTTTCAACTGGGGATCGTATCAGCCCACCTGGATAGAGTTGACGCTATCGGTCGGAATGGTCGGCTATTTCATCCTGCTCTACGCGGTGTTCACCAGGCTGTTTCCGATCATCGCGGTGTGGGAATACAAGGAAGGGCTGTCGCACAGCGAAGAAGAAAACGCGGCCAAAGCCCTTCGACTCGCTGCCGACTGATCCGCGAAATCTGTGGATAGGTTATGTCTGAAAAAATCATCACTGTTTTTGACAGCGCGGACGAAGCCCTGGCAGCCGTCCGCAAACTCAGGCGCGCGGGTTTTGCCGACAGCGCAATCACGTTGATGTCGAGCGAGCCGATTCACGACGATGACGCGGGCGAAGGGAAGCCGAGCCGCACGGGATGGTTTGCGATTGCCGGAGGCGCGGCGGGCGCAACAGCAGCCGTCGCGCTGACAGTAATGACATCGCGTCAGGTCAACATAGTGACCGGCGGGATGCCGATAGTTTCGCCCTGGGCCTTCGGAATAATCGTCTTCGAACTAGGCGCGCTCGGAGCGATACTTTTCACTCTCTTTCGCATGATCTGGGAAGCGCGCCTCCTCCGCCCGCTCGCGGACTACGACGAAGCGGTCGCCGACGGTCGGGCAGTGCTGGCCGTCGAGTGCGCAGACCAGATCAGCCGCGGGTCCGCGCAGAAGATTCTCTCCTGAGCCGGGCGATCCGCTCTTGACTTTCAGTAATAGATGCTATACAACCCGGTCATCAATAAAATCGGGCCGGTTTCGCAGAGTGAAGAGTGAAGGGTGAAGGGTGAAGAGGTGGAGAGGTGAAATAGACTGACCACCGACCACCGACCACCGACCACTGTTCTCCTGAGGAGGTGATATGCCTACAGGAATCGTGACTGCTACTGCTCTCAATCTTCGCGCAAGCCCGGACGGACAGGTCATAGCCCGGCTGCCCAAAGGCGCGCAGGTGGAAATCCTCGACGATCAGGGTGACTGGCTGCAAGTGAGCGCAGCAGGACAGACCGGGTTTGTCAGCGCAGCCTACGTCAGCATTCAGACGGACGGGTCTGCGCAGCCTCCCGGATCGTTTCACTTCGTCGGCAACCGCGCGGTCGCGCCCGACGGGACGGTGTTTGCCACCAGATACAAACTCGGAGTATACAACTCGGGCCGGACATCGATCGCCCAGTTCGTCGGAGCAAACAGTCAGGCGTTTGCGGATACGGCCCCGTCGCGGCTTCGCGTGATGTCGGCGGTCTCGCGCAACGAGGGAAACCTCGAAGCGATCAACACCTGGGATAATTCCTTCCTCACCTTCGGCGTGTTTCAGTGGACGGCGGGCGCAGGCGCTGCGGCAGGCGAACTTCCCTCGCTCATCGACCGGTTGAAGAACAGCGACCAGTCGGCATTTCAAAAATATTTCGGCGACTATGGACTCGACACCTCTCCGATTTCATCGGCGGCGGGAGTGACGCCCACCGGCTTTTTCACGTTGGACGGACAGACTCTCACGACCCCGGCGCAGAAAGCGCAACTCCGCGCGCTTGAGTGGGCTTATCGCTTCTGGCTTTCGGGAGGCGACCCGGCGGTTCAGCGCGTCGAGATCGAACACGCCATGAGCCGCATAGACCTGTTTTATAGCGACTCGAAGCACACCATCGCGGGGCGGTTCATCAGCGATTATGTTTCTTCGGAATACGGGGTCGCGCTCATTCTCGACGAGCACGTCAACCGTCCGGGCAACGTGCCGGGCACGCTCGCAAAGGCAGTGAATCAGATGGGGTCTGGCGATCCGCAAAGCTGGACTGACGTTGATGAAGCCCGCCTTCTCACGCTTTACCTTCAGGCGCGGGCGCGCACTTCGATGACCGATTCCAACACGCGGGCCGACCGCATTCGGCAATCAGTCGCGCAGGGACTCGCTTCCGACAAGCGCGGATCGTTCGAGGGCTGAAAGCCCTCTTGCCTGAACAGTGGTCAGTGATCAGTGGTCGGTATTCCTTCGCCGCGTCTCCGCGTCCCCGTGTCTCCGCGTCTTCCCCTGCTCTACCGCGAGTTTTTGACTTATCCAGCGAATAGTTATTTGTCAGTGGTCAGTTGTCCGCCATAATGAAGTCACCACATAGATTCAAGCAGTCGAAACAACTGACTACTGACAAAGGACAACGGACAACGAACAGTAAAACTAGAGCAATTTGCATTTGGATTCACCCTTTCGAAGATCGAGACCACAAGCCCCGAAGGGGCGAAATTCTTTAGCCCGGCGCGATGCGACGGGTGGGGTGAGCAGAGAGACGAAGCCCTGAAAGGGC
>CAZPQE010000352.1:0-7611 GCA_964588615.1 uncultured Clostridia bacterium
TGCCCTTTCAGGGCTTTGAACCTTACCGGCTCGATGAGGGTTTAATCCAATCGCAAGCCGTTTTAGTGAGAGGAGATGAAGAGGGAACAGGTGACAGAGGACAGGGCCGGAGATGATTCCTGTCACCTGTTCCCTGTTCCCTGATCCTTAACTATGCGATTTGTCATAGCATCGCTCACTCCACTGGTTTGGCTCTTCTGCCGCGTGTTTTTCCGTGTTCGGTTTCACGGCGTCGAAAACATACCTGATGAAGGGGCCTGCATAATCACGCCCAACCACGTCACCTATGCCGACCCGATATGGATCACCATACCCGTGCGCCGGCGAATCTATTACATGGCCTGGGACAAGCCTTTCGAAATCCCGGTGCTGGGTTTTCTGATGCGGGCATTCGGCGCGTTCCCTTTGAACCTGGACAGCATCGATCCGTCGGCGCATCGCTCGGCGCTCGACCTGCTGCGCCGGGGCTGCGCGCTGGTGGTCTTCCCCGAAGGAGGTCGCGCAAAGACAGACACGCCTGAACCGTTCAAGCCGGGCGCGTTTCGACTGGCTCTCAAACACGGCCTGCCGGTCGTGCCGGTTTCCATTCAAGGCGCTTACGATATCTGGCCTGTCGGGAAAATATTTCCGCGCCCCGGAAGGCTGACCATCACCTATCATCCTCCCATAGAAGTCGAGCGCGTCCCTGACGACACGACCCGCGCTGAACTCCGCCATCACGCCCGCGAGCTTGCGCGTCGGACGCGAGAGGTGGTCGCGCGCGCGCTCGAAGAAGAAGGAAAAAGGAAAAAGGCAAAAGGCAGAAGTGTGAGCGAAATCGCCTGACTCACGCCTTTCGCTTTGTGACGACTCAGCCGCGTAGCGGCCTGTGAATTTGGCCGCGCACTCTAGTGAGCGGTGGTTTGAATCCTTCATCGAAGGAACTCAATCGTCGCTCGCGCGACCCGGATAAAAACTCGCGCCAGCACCGTGAGCTAAAGCACATGGCTACAGTCATCTCGCCGCTGACGCGGCTGCAAACGCTGAGTTGATATTTTACTTTTGCCTTATAGAATCGGGTCGCCGTGCTTCATCTCTCTCAGCTTGCGGTAGCTTTCTCCCCGCAGGAAGTCTTCCAGGATTTGGGCGCGTCGCTTCTTCTGACTGGCGGATCGCGCGAAGGCGTTCATCATCGCCTCAAGCTCTCTCAATCCGCGCTCGCGCAGTCCCGAATGCGCGTAGGTGATGGCAATCGCCATCGCCCGCCCTATGTAGGCGTCGTCGGAAAAATCTTCCGCCGTTATCTGCGCTCTGGCCTGGCCGAGTTGCGCGCGCAGGCGGGTCAGTTCGGTTCCGTAAAAGGTGGCGAATTCGCTCGAAGCGTAAACATAGCGACCGTTTCGCCACGCATAGACTATCGTGGCCGTCGGCGCATCGGCGTGCGAGAGGTCGTCGTAGATTTCCCACCGCGCGTCGGTGACTACGAGTTCGGCGATATTGTCTCTGTCCAGATCGATTATTTTCTGAACCGGCCCGGCGGCGATGAGTTCGCCTTTGTGATTTATAACCCGGTAGACTTCCGTCGGATTGCAACCCCAGCAGTTGCCGCCGCTCGAACTCTGAACGAGGATTTCCTTCCGCCCGTCGCCGTTTATGTCTGCAGCGTTGAGGGCGGAAATCTCTTTCGAGGCAGGAAACGAAAAGAAAAACTCCGAGCGGCGAAAGATCGAGCGCGCGCCGCGCGCATCGCTTTCGATCAGACGAAACTCCATAGCTTCATTCGGAGCTTTGGGACTGGCGCGCTCGAAAATGGCTGCAAGATGATTTGCGCCTGCCTCAAGAGAGGCTTCCACAGCCTCTTTCAGGCGCAATCCTTCGGCGGCCAGACGCGCTATCTCAGCCTCAAACTCGGCGCTCACTCTGGGCGCAACAGAATCCTGCCCGCTCTGACCATTCGCCGTGACCGCGAAATTTGGTTGAACACTCCAACCCGAAGGAAACAGAGCAACGATTAAGAGAACTGTAAACCCAATTCGCATCTTCTCCCCTGCTCCCCTGCTCAGTTGACGACGCGCCCGCGATTGTCCACAGTCGCTTCGATAGCGCGCGAGCTCACTCCGGCGGCTTTCAATCGGCGACTCATCTCGCGGGCAATCTCATCGCAGTTGTCGGTGGCCAGCGCGATCATCGTCGAGCCTGCGCCGCTGATGGCCACCCCGAGTAGTCCCGCGTGACTTTCTTCGTTGAGCCGCAGCACATCCATAAGTCCTGGAGCCAGCGGCGCTCTCCAGGGCTGATGCAACCGGTCGCGCAGAGCTTCACTCAACAACTCGAATCGCTTCTCGGCAATCGCGGCCTGAAGCAGAGCGGCGCGCTGAAGATTGAACACCGCGTCGCGCATCGGAATGGTTGCGGGAAGAGCCGCGCGCATTCTTGCGGTTTCCATTTCGAAATCAGGCACGACCAGTACGATCCTGACTTCTTCAGGCCATTGCCTCTTGACCGTAGCAAGCGAGCGCGAGCCGTCTTGCTCGACCACGCAGGCGACGACCAGACCTCCGAGCAGACTCGGCGCAAGGTTGTCTCCGTGATCTTCGAACTCCAGCGCGCAGGCGAATATTTCCTGTTCAGTGAGCCGGTCGCCTGTGAGAACTTCATAAACCGATATGCCCGCGATGATGGCCGAACTGCTGCTGCCAAGCCCGCGCGCCAGCGGAATCTGGCTGTCAACGATGAGTCTCGCTCCCGCAAGAGGTCGATTGCGACGCTCGGCCACAAAGCGCGCGACCCGCAGGATGAGGTTCGATTCGTCCTTTGGCAGGCCAGAGAGTTCGCCTGAAGTGACGACTTCGAAACCGCGCGCGCGCGGCTCGACCTCCACGCGCAGATGAAGCGAGAGCGCGAGACCGCAGGCGTCGAAGCTCGCGCCGAGGTTCGAGGTCGAAGCAGGTACGATTATTTCATTCGTTGACATTCGCAGGGATTATAGCGGTTTTTCTGCGCGGTCATCGCCTGTAGGCGAGTCGCTGACTCTCTCCGCCGTCGGGATTGCGCAAATAGACTTCGACGGCGACGCCCGAAGGAAACGCGCTCTTTGGGATTTTCGCTTCCATCCGCAGCAGATCATCGGCAGCCGGTGTGGTCGAGTATGCGACTCCTCCCACTATGACTGAAGCGTCGCGCTGCATCTTCAGGCCGTCGATCAGCAGCTTCTTGCCTTTCGATTTGTACTTGAGTTTGGTGAGCGCGGGCGGCGTGATCTGAAGTTCGATGGTGAGAGCGCCCAGAGCGTTGAGCCTGCCGCCGGTGATGACGTAGCGGTCGAGCGTCTGGCGGCGTTCGACGCTTTCGATTATGCGGCGGCGCACGACGCTGTAGTGAACATCGGGGAATCGGGAATGGATCAGTGCGGCCACCCCTGACACATAAGCCGCAGCCGGAGAAGTGCCATCGATCTGTTCGTACCAGTCCTCCGGGTCGCTGGACTGCGAGCAGGTCACGCAGTTGCCTCGCGCAAGCGTGGTGCGGACGAGCGCGCCCGGCGCAGTGAGATGGACAGTCCTTTTGCCGTAGCCCGACTTGATAGTCACCGGGTCGTTGATGGGATGCCACATCTCGTCGTTGTAATCGGAAGCGGCGACCACTATCTGATTCTCCATCTGATATGCGCCCGGATAGACTCGCACCGAGTCGTTGTCGAACCCCTCGTTGCCGGCTATGCACACAAGCAGCGCGCCCGCGTCGCGGGTGGCCGTTACGGCGTCGCGCAAAGCCTGAGCGTCCGCCGCGCTCACGTCGCGCAGAAGAGTCCGCCAGCTTGCGTTGATTATCTTCGCGCCTGCGGCAATCGAATAGAGCAGGGCGCGCGCGGCGTCTGCGACCGTCGCATCAATGTCAGCCGGATCGGGGCCGGTGCGGCGGAAGAAGCGCACCGGCATTATTTTCGATTGAGAGATGCCGGTGATGCCTATTCCATTGTTCGATTTTGCGGCAATCACCCCTGACATCTGAGTGCCGTGCCCTACGATGTCGCTCACATCAGGGTTGCGCTCGGCGACATTGAAACCATGCAGGTCGTCTATGTAGCCGTTGGCGTCGTCATCCACTCCGTTGGCGGGAATCTCGCGCGGATTGGTGTAGATGTTGCCGACAAGATCGGGGTGATTTATATCGACTCCGGTGTCGGTGACTGCCACTACGACATCGGGGCTGCCGGTGGTTATCTCCCAGGCGTCGGTCGCCTTGATGTCGGAGTCGAGCGTCGAGGGCTGGCCTTCGACGCCTATGCCGAGGTTGCGCAGCGCCCATTGGCGGCTGAAATCGGGATCGTCAGGGATGATCGAAGCGGTTTCTATCAGGTAATTCGGCTCGGCATACTCGACCATCGGATCGGATCGCAAGGCAGCGATGATCGAATCGATGTCGGCGTTGGGGTCGAATTTGAGCACGAAGATGCGATCCAGCCCCATCCGGGAAACGATCTCGCTGATGGTTGTGTTATTGTCGGCGAGTCGCTCGACGGAAGCGACTTTGATATGCGCGCGAGTTTCGCACACCCGTTGGGCGGCGACGAGGAGTTGATCCGACTCGTCGAAATCGCTGCGGGCCTCGACGCGGAGTTTGACGATGACCTCGCCGGGCGCAAAAAGTGGGCGGGCGGGTTTGAATGAAGCGACTCTGGCCTGCGACACGACGAGCAGAGAGGCAAGGATTACGATGAGTGAGGCGCGAAATCCGGGCATAAGTTGCGACTTCAATCGATCAGTGATGACAGCCATTGCTTATACCCGAAGGGTGAGCGTTTTTCAATACTCTGGAGCGGTTCGCCAGGATCGGGCGATTGTGATAAAACTGAAACTCCGCAAAGCGGATGGAACCCGTCCACATCGCTGGCAGACTCTGAAAAAGGTTCAAGGAGGAACCTCCCATGCTGAGAGCGCGAAGGCTGATCGCTTTACTCGTGGTTCTGATCGTCTCCCTTCCGATCATCGGACAGGAAGCCAAAAAGGACGAACCAAAAAAAGAAGAAGAACTCCCTCTCAAGGCTACTGAAAAAATCGAGTTCACAACCGACGAAGGCACGTGGATGTCTCTGGATGTCTCGCCCGACGCTTCGACTATCGTGTTCGATCTGCTCGGCGACATCTACACCCTGCCGATTGCCGGAGGCGAGGCGAAACGAATTCTGGGCGGAATCTCTTTCGAGAGCCAGCCCCGCTTTTCGCCCGACGGCAAACGAATAGTCTTCGTCAGCGACCGCAGCGGCGCTGAAAACCTCTGGACGGCAGACATCGATGGCGCAAACGCGAAAGCTCTCACTACGGGCCGCGATCAGAGATTCATCTCGCCCGCCTGGACTCCCGACGGTCAGTACGTCATCGCGTCGAAAGGCGGAGCCAGCCTGCTCGATACTCCGACGCTGTGGATGTACCACCGCGACGGCGGCACGGGAGTTCACCTCGGCCCGCCGCCTCCGCCTCTCCCGTCGCCCGATTCGCCCGAACCTCCTCGCCCGCGCCCGACCAAACTCGGCGCAACGGTTTCGCCCGACGGAAAATTCGTTTACTACGCTATGCGCATGGGAGTGGTCGAGTGGGATTACAACGCAAGTTTTCCTATCTGGCAGATAGTCCGATTCAACCGCGATACCAGCGAAGTGGCTGTGATTACCAACTCGCAGGGAAGCGCCATGCGCCCTGTCCTCTCTCCTGACGGAAAAAAACTGGTCTACGCGACCCGCTTCGAAACCAGCACCGCGCTTCGCGTGCGCGACCTCGACACCAATCAGGAGCGATGGCTTGCCAACAATGTAACGCGCGACGATCAGGAATCGCGCGCCACGCGAGACCTCCTTCCCGGCTATGCCTTTCTGCCCGATGGCCGCTCTCTCATCATTCCAATCGACGGCAAGATTCAGCGCGTGGATTTCGAGACCGGCAAAGCTTCAGTCATTCCTTTCACCGCGAAAGTCGAAGCCGAGATTGGCCCGCGACTTCATTTTCAGAACCGCGTCGATGACACTGCGACCCTCCGCGCGCGACTCATCCGCTGGCCCTCGCTCTCGCCCGACGGCAAACGAGTCGCCCTGAGCGCGCTCAACAAACTCTATGTGATGGATGTTTCTGGAGGAACGCCCCGACGATTGACGACTTCTAATCTTGGCGAGTTTATGCCGTCGTGGTCGGCGGACGGGCGATATCTGACTTATGTAACATGGTCGACGGAAGGCGGACACGTCTGGCGCGCGGCAGCCGACGGTTCTTCTCAACCCGAACGACTCACCCGCGTTGCCGCGTTTTATTCTTACCCCGTCTTTTCGCCCGACGGGTCTAAGATAGTTTTCATTCAGGGCACGACTGAAGACCAGCTTTACTCCGACCTCAGACAGCGCGATTCGGACATACTTCATAACCCAGGCGAGATAGCGGGCATTCAACCCGGTTCGGGGCTTGACCTCAGATGGATTCCCGCATCAGGCGGAGAGTCGAAGCTGATAGGCTCGACGCAGGGCGGATCGGTTCCGCATTTCGCCGCCGACCCGGAGCGCGTTTACCTGACTGCTCCCGGCGGTCTCACTTCGGTCAGACTCGATGGCTTTGATCGAAGGTCGCACCTCAAGGTGACCGGCACGGGCGCGTCGTTCGGTCCCCAGCCGCCGACCGCAGACGAGATAATGCTTTCGCCCGACGGCTCGCGCGCTTTCGTGAGCATTCAGAACAAGCATTACCTGCTCACCATTCCGAAAGCCGGGCGCGAGACCATCAATGTGACGATTGCCGCAGCAGGCCCGGCTCCGATACCGGTCAAAAAGATGTCTGTCGAAGGGGGCGATTACCTCGCCTGGTCTGCCGATGGGAAATCAGTGACCTGGGCGCTGGGCGCGAAGTTCTATCGTCAGAGCGTCTCGGCAGACAAACCGGAAATCAGTGAAGCGGTGATCGAAGCTCCGCGCGCAAAACCGAAAGGCACGGTCGTGCTTTCAGGCGCGCGCATCGTCACGATGAAAGGCGATGAGGTAATCGAGCGCGGCGACATCGTCGTCACCGACAATCGCATCCAGGCAATCGGAGCCAAAGGCAGGGTTCAGATACCGGCAGGCGCGAAAGTAATCGATGCGACCGGCAAGACGATCATACCTGGATTTGTGGATGTTCACGCGCACATGTGGAACCCGCGCAATCTGCATCAGACTCAGATATGGCAATACCTGGCAAACCTCGCCTACGGAGTCACCACGACGCGCGATCCGCAGAGCGGATCCAACGACATTTTCGCTTACACCGATCTTGTCGAGACGGGAGAAATAATAGGGCCGCGAATTTATTCGACAGGGCCGGGCGTGTTCTCGCTGTCAGGCCTCGATGACAAAGACGCCGCGCGCAATTTCATCCGTCGATACCGCGAAGCCTATCGCACGAGCACCATCAAGCAGTACATGTCAGGCGATCGCATGGTGCGCCAGTGGGTGGCGATGGCCTGCAAGGAATTCGAAATCACTCCGACGACAGAAGGCGCGCTCGATATGAAACTCGACCTCACGCAAATGGCCGACGGATTTTCAGGCAATGAGCACGCGCTGCCCATTCACCCGATTTACAAGGACGTGGCCGAGTATGTCGCGCGCACGAAGAC
>CAZPQE010000353.1:0-1722 GCA_964588615.1 uncultured Clostridia bacterium
AGGCCAGCGTGCCGAAGGGAGTCGAGCGATAGGAAGACCGGCTGCCGGTCATTTCGTTTTCCTGAGTCTCGCTGTCATCCGTCATGAAGAGGAAATTGAGCGAGATGATGACCAGAAACAACCCGACCATTAGGAATATTGCGCTGGTGTTCTTTCTCATTTGCCGGTGGTCAGTGGTCAGTTGCTATGCGCGTTTGCATCACTGCCTGCAACGGACGACGGACAAATTCATCTGACATCGAACTGCTGCACGTCTTCGAGCATCCATCCCGACTGAGAGCGATAGAGCAGGAAGATCGCCGTGCCGACGAGTTCGGCTTCCCGCGTTTTTATTCTGAGGCTGACATCCAGAGCCGCGCGGTTGCCATCGATCTGATCGATGCGGAGTATCTCGGTAGCCCACGCGGTCGGAGGCGACACGGTAAGCCCCTGCACGAACTTCTTCAGATTGTTGCGCACCACGAGGGCGAACAGTCTTTCCGACGATGGCTGGCGGATGAGCGAGTCAAGTTGAGAGATGAACGCGCGAATCGATTCGTCCGCCGCCGAGCGATCTAGGCGAATCAATGCTTCGCGGGCGGCTGCCTGCGCGGGAGCTTCGTCGGCTTCGATCAAAGCTCTGCGCAGGTGTGATATCGCTTCCGCGTTCGATCCTTTGGCCGAAAGAGCCTGCCCCAGCGTTATGTGCGCCCAGGCAAGCGCGCCGCCGGTCGGAGGCTCGATCTTCAACGCGGCGTTGGCTTCGCTGATGGCTTCATCGTGTTTGCCCTGCGCCTCAAGCGCGCGCGCCAGCCACGCTCGCACAAGAGAATTATGCGGGCTGTTGCGCGCCGCTTCTCTCAGACGGGCTTCAGCCTGAGAGTGCTCGCCCCGGTTGAATGCGGCGATGCTGTCTGTAAAAAGCGTCTGCGTCGATATGCGCACGGGCTTTGCGTCGTTGTCGTAGCTGGTCTGGATGAGGAGCTTTTCAGGATCGACTTCGATGGATGAAATTTTTTCGGCGGTCTGAAGATCGGTCGAGATCAATTCTTCGGCAGGGACTGTCACCGACGCGGTTATCTGTTTGCCTGAAGCGGTGACGGCCAGAATTTGAGCGGTAATGTCTCCCGATCCGAGATTGCGCAGGTTGACGCGCTGAATCGAGGGGTTGTCTGTGGGTTGAGGAATGCCGATGACCAGATCGGGTTCGGTTATCGCTTCGACCCACAGTCGAAAAAGTTTGTCGGCTTCCGTCCCGGCTGACTTCGCCAGTTCCTGTCTGAATTCTTCGTTGGTGACGATTTTATCCTGCGGCCCGGCGAAGAGCGCGCGAACGGCGGCGATGAACTTATCGCGCCCCGTCGTTTCTGCCATGAGCCTCAGCGCGAGCGGCCCTTTTCCGAACATGGCGGTTCCGTAGCTCGGCAGAGTCGGAGTCTGAAGCCCCAGTTCGGCGTCGCGGCCCGATTGAGCTATGGGCGTGTAGCTTGCTCGCATGCGCCAGAAGGCTTCGCGGGCGGCCTCTTTGCCGAATCGGTCTTCGACAAACAGCGCGGCCAGATAGCGCGGGAGCGAATCGCGCAGGAGGGCGGCGCTGCGGGCTTTTTGCGCCGCGCGGTCTGGTTGAGCCTGTCGAGCATCCTGCCCTCGCGCTTTCACTCTTCCGTCAGTCCACAGACGCGCCACTGCGTCGGCCACTCGCTCAAGGGTGAGCGCGTCCAGGGCATCCTGACGAAAGACCTG
>CAZPQE010000353.1:1732-7605 GCA_964588615.1 uncultured Clostridia bacterium
TGAGGGAGCAGGACGGCCCCCGTTGTGGAAGCGGTTGCGGCGCGCGCAGCCGATAGGATGCGAAGCGACGCGCCTGCTGACGGAGGGCCGAGCAGCCGGGTGAAGTAATCGATCATCTTTCGCGCTTCATCTCCGATGCGGGCGGCGATGGTCGAGTTCTTATTGACGACGCCCAGCCCCGACTGCGCGCAGATTTCGACGCGGACTCCGCCGTGATCGAAGCCTGCGGGCTGATCGAAGGCGCCGGCGATGAAAAACGGGAGGGAGTTGAGCGGCTGCTCGAATGTGAAAGTCTGGCCTTCGACTTTCATCGCTCCCGATGAAAAGGCGCGCATTCCTGCGGGCGCGGTGACGGTGATGGTGAAAGGCGCGGTGACAGCGCCGTAGAGCGCAAAGACGGTCGAGGGCGCGGGAACCCAGATGGAATCGGGAAGGGCGAACGTCTCGCCCGCGTAGACCGCCGCAAGCGCGTTCGAGTCGGGGACTTCCACGCGGTAAGCAATATCGATATTCGTCTTCGCGCCCGCAGCAAGAGGCGACGGGAGAGTGATGATGAGTTGGTTGAGCGCGTTGACGCGGCGGTCTTCCGTGAGTTCGAATTGAGCCGGAGCGCCGCCTGCCGACACTGCCGAGACTTTGGCCAGTTTTGCCAGTCGCAGGAAGAGTCTTGTTTTTGGCGACGCGCTGAGATTGGAAACGCTCAAGACGGCGCGAACATCAAGCGCGCTTGCCGCAAGATCGATTCGCGCGTTGACCGTGTAGCGGTCGATTTCAGTTTCCTGCGCCGACGCCGCGCAGGCGAGAGCCAGAGCGATTGAAAGAGCCGGGAAAATTTTCTTGAACATCAGGGCAACGACCTTTTATCAGTGAAATCGAGTGACTGCTCAGCCGCGTAGCGGCTTATGAGTTTAGCCGCGTACTTCAGTGCGCGGTAGATCGAAAGGGTTTCAATCTCGTCGCGCGAGCGACGATTGAGTTATTGGAATGAAAACTCAATCGTCGCCCGCGCGACGAGAACACCTGCTCTCCGACCCGACCGTGCGCTAAAGCACACGGCTACAATCAGGTCGCCGCTAACGCGGCTGAGTAGCTACGAAATCGAAAGAACACCCATTATTGATCGAAGCGGCTGCGACTACTTTGCTTCTATTTTTGTCGCAACTCCGTAGATGCAGTTGTGACCGACCCAGCCGTTGGTTCCGCCTCGATTATTGCCTATAAGAAACCTGCCGCCGTTTATGGCTTTGATTAGGTGCAGGTAGTCACGACCTCTAACGCGAACAAGCACAACATCGCCGACACTGAGACGAGCAGGGTCGCACGGATCGAGGGTGACGAGATCGCCATCGTTGACCTTGCCCTTCATCGAATGGCCTCGCGGTCTTATTTGCGCGGACTGGCCGCTGCGCAGAGATTCAATCGCCTGCTTTGCCCAACCCATAATCACTAATATTCGCAAAGATAATCCGCGCGGGCGGCAACCAGTTGTCTGAGGCTGTCGCTGATATATACTGCGCGCGGTCACAAACTGAGATTTCGAAGGGCTTGGTTGGCTCAGTCTCAGTCCTTGCTCACGCGCTATCTGCTGACACAGGTTCGCTCAATCAAAACCGCAATCTTTGACCGCGCGCAGTATAGCTACTCATTTTCCGCGTGCCTGCGGGCGCGCGCCTTCGCCAGCCTCATAATATGCTCAAGCTGCATGTAGTGATCCAATTCAGACTTTTCATCAGACGAAAGGCCGGTTGTTTTTTCCCGATGGATTAAATCCGCGACCCGCTTGCGCGCGGCATCAGACGGCTGGAAAGCAACGACACTATCAGGACTCGTTCCAGTGGCGATGAACTCTATAACTTCTTCATAAGCTTTCATAGCATTCATAGTGTAATCCTTCTCTGGTGTTAGTCGCCAGAAGGCCAGCACTTACAAATCGTCGCGCACCATTTCATGAATAGCCTTGATCCTTCTAAGCAACGGTTCGAGGCGGTCGAGCGGCAAACTGTTCGGCCCGTCCGATTTCGCCTCCGAAGGGTTGTCATGCACTTCCATGAAAACTCCATCGACTCCGCAGGCGACTCCCGCCCTCGCCATGTACTCGATGAACTCCGAGTCTCCGCCGCTGGCCGTCCCCAGTCCGCCCGGCCTTTGCAGACTGTGCGTTATGTCATACACGACCGGATAGCCAAATCGCCGCATGATGGGAAACCCGCGAAAATCCACCACCAGAGTGTTGTACCCGAACGATGTTCCGCGCTCGGTGACAGACACGCGATGATTGCCCTGTGATGTCGCCTTCTCGATGACGTTTTTCATGTCGTGCGGAGCGAGGAACTGCCCCTTCTTGATGTTGACTGCGCGCCCGGTGCGGGCGACTTCGACTATCAGATCGGTCTGACGACACAAAAAAGCCGGTATCTGCAAAACGTCGGCCACCTCGGATGCTGCGCGCGCCTGCTCACGTTCGTGAACGTCGGTCAGAACCGGAAGCCCCGATTCGCTTCGCACTCGACCCAGTATCCGCAGACCTTCTTCCATTCCCAGACCGCGATGCGCATGAGCGGATGTGCGATTGGCTTTGTCATAAGACGATTTGTAGATGCAGGGAATCGACACCCGATCAGTTATTGAGTGGATCGCTTCGGCCATCTTCAATGCGTGCGACTCGCTTTCGACCACGCAGGGACCGGCGATCAGAAACAGATCGCGCCCGCCCAGGACTACATCTCCGACTTTGAATTGCTTGATTTCGACCGGCATAACAGAACGCCTATTCTACACGTCGGCTGCGCGCTTTTGAAAGCTCTGTGCTTGACGTTCCTCGACGCCGACACTTAAACTGGCTCTTAATAACGAAGCCTTAAAAACCATTTCAACCGGGGACGACATGACACACAATCTTTTCAATTCGCTTCAGACCTTCGACATCACCAGCAACCGGACGGGCCGATTTTATTCTCTGCCTCAACTTGAAAAAGAAGGAGTGGCGGAGATATCGACTCTGCCGGTCAGCATTCGCATAGTTCTCGAATCCGTGCTTCGCAACTGCGACGGCGCGCGCATCACCGAAGAAAACGTCCGGCGACTGGCCCGGTGGGGAGCCGGTGACGAACGAACCCAAGAAATCCCTTTCGTCGTCGCGCGAATACTTCTTCAGGACTTCACCGGCGTGCCGCTGCTCGTCGATCTTGCCGCCATGCGCTCGGCTGTCGAAAGGATGAACCGCGATCCGAAACTCATCGAGCCGCTCGTCCCCGTCGATCTGGTCATAGACCATTCCGTTCAGGTCGATTTCTGGTCGAGCGAAGACGCGCTCAAGCGGAACCTCGAAATGGAATTCGAGCGCAATGCCCCCCGCTATCAGTTTCTCAAATGGGGCATGCAGGCGTTCGACGCTTTCAAGGTCATCCCTCCCGGCATAGGCATCTGCCATCAGGTCAATCTCGAATACCTCGCGCGCGGGGTTCAGGAAAAGGACGGCATCTATTATCCTGACACGCTGGTCGGGACGGATTCGCACACGACGATGATAAACGGGCTTGGCATCGTCGGCTGGGGTGTGGGCGGAATCGAAGCCGAAGCCGGTATGCTCGGACAGCCGATTTATTTTCTCACCCCTGATGTCGTCGGAGTCCACATGAGCGGGAGGCTGAAAGAAGGCGTGACGGCGACCGATCTGGTTTTGCGAGTGACCGAGATGCTGAGAGCGGCGAAGGTGGTGGGCAAGTTCGTCGAATTTCACGGCGAGGGAGCCGCTTCGCTTTCGCTCACAGACCGCGCGACGATATCGAATATGGCTCCCGAATACGGCGCGACGATGGGCTACTTTCCCGTCGATGAAGAAACCTGCGCTTACTTCAAAGCTACGGGCCGCTCTGAAGAGCAAGTCGATTTGATCCGCAGCTACTATCAGGCGCAGGGCATGTTCGGCATTCCGCGACGAGGAGAATGCCGTTACAGCACGGTGCTTGATCTCGATCTTGCGACCATCGAGCCTGGCGTGTCGGGGCCCAAGCGACCGCAGGACAGAATAAACCTCGGCGATCTGAAAGAGAGATTCAAGACGCTGTTTCAAAAACCGCTCAACGAAGGCGGCTACGATAAATCGCTGGATGATTTGAACACTCGCATCAGTGTTGAGATGAAGCGGCAGTTGCCAATCGCAGGCGAGCCGTTGCCGACTGATGGACGAAAGACCGATCTCGGCCATGGCGACGTGGTGATTGCGGCGATCACTTCCTGCACCAACACTTCGAATCCTTCGGTGATGCTTGCGGCAGGCGTTTTGGCGAAAAAGGCTGTGGAAGCCGGTCTCAAGCCTCGTCCTGCGGTGAAGGCATCGCTCGCTCCCGGCTCGCGGGTGGTGACTGAATATCTCGAAAAGGCCGGGCTTCAACCTTATCTCGACAAGATGGGTTTCAATCTGGTGGGCTACGGATGTCTTACCTGTATCGGCAACAGCGGCCCGCTCGACCCGGCGGTCGAGGAAGCGATAACGAAAAACGACCTTGTTGTCGCAAGCGTGTTGAGCGGCAATCGCAACTTCGAAGCGAGAGTTCATCAGAACGTCAAAGCGAATTTTCTGATGAGCCCGCCGCTCGTCGTTGCGTTGGCGCTCGCGGGAACTGTCGATATCAATTTGAACCAGGAGCCGCTGGGCGAAACCGCAGACGGAAAGAAAGTCTACCTGCACGATATCTGGCCCACCAGCCAGGAGGTGCGCGCGCACCTGAGTCTTGCGCTCGACGCCGAAACTTATCGCCGACTCTACACCGATTTTGTCGAACAAAATCCGATGTGGAACGAGGTTCCGTCTTCCATCGGGGCAGTCTACGAGTGGGACGCAGAATCGACTTACATTCAGGAGCCGCCTTACTTCGATGGCTTTGGGATGCAGCCCTCAGAGGTGAGCGAAATCAGAGGCGCGCGCGCGCTTGCCGTTTTCGGCGATTCGGTCACTACCGATCACATCAGTCCTGCGGGGGCGATCAAACCAACGTCGCCCGCCGGAATTTATTTGCAGGAGCGCGGTGTCGAGGTGAAGGATTTCAACTCTTACGGCTCGCGTCGAGGCAACGACCGGGTGATGACGCGAGGCACTTTTGCCAACGTGCGCATCAAGAACCTGCTCGTCCCCGGAGTCGAAGGCGGTGTGACGGTTCACGAGCCTGACGGCCAGCGTTTGAGCATCTACGACGCGGCGATGAAGTATCAATCCGAAAATGTTCCTCTCATCGTGATGGCCGGTCAGGAGTACGGCACGGGAAGCTCGCGCGACTGGGCTGCCAAAGGCACTCGGCTGCTGGGAGTGCGCGCGGTCATCGCGCAGAGCTTCGAGCGCATTCACCGGAGTAATCTGGTGGGCATGGGCGTGCTTCCGTGCCAGTTCAAGGAAGGCACAAACGCGCAAACGCTCAGGCTCGACGGCACGGAGACGTTCGATCTCACAGGTTTTTCGGAAGGCATAAGCCCGCGACAGGACTTGACTCTTGTGATTCATCGCGCCGGGGGCGAGAGGGAAAACGTCCCTGTCACGCTTCGCTTAGACACGCCCGTAGAAGTCGATTACTACAAGCACGGCGGCATACTGCCTTACGTGCTGCGAGAGTTGGTATCGGCAGATTCCACAGATTAGACGGCTGACTTCGCAGATTCGCAGAAAGGGTCTGCGCAATCTGCGGATTCGAAACGTCTGCGAAGTTCGTAAGCGGCGGGCAGAACTTTGTGAGGGCGGAACCCGTGCGCCGGGGCTATCAGGTGATGTCGCTCAAGGTCGGCGACCAGTTGAATCGCCTGCTGGTAGCTGATTTCGAGTTGGGTTTGCAGCACGAGGGTCGAGGCATAGCCGAGGCCGGTGACGAGCGAGAGCGCGCGGC